>DASQPA010000386.1:0-49276 GCA_035644215.1 Thermoanaerobaculia bacterium | reverse complement strand
CTCAGCCGATTCAGATGTCTCATGCGATTCCCGGCACCTTTGCGGTCCACCTCGCGCTGGCCGGCTGGCCGCTCGTGCGCTCCGACGAGAACTGGGAACGTCGTTACCACTGGTCCGACGCGGGGGATCCCGAGGGCCTCGCCTACAAGATCGAAATCTTCGAGGCCGTGTCCCGCCAGC
This sequence comes from Thermoanaerobaculia bacterium, assembly GCA_035644215.1. Lineage (GTDB taxonomy): Bacteria > Acidobacteriota > Thermoanaerobaculia > Multivoradales > UBA5704 > DASQPA01. Next base: position 49,096 of record DASQPA010000386.1, on the reverse strand, counting down.
GCGGTTTCGAGGTCCGCACCCCACGCATCCCGGGGATTCAGTACCGTTCTTTGGATGAGATGGAATGAATGAGGGCGCCGGGGCAAGGCAAGGATGTCGTCACCGTCGAGGCCGTGCTGGTGGCCATTGCGGTCGCGGCGTAGCTATGCCAGAGAGGAACTCCGGAACGGAGATCGCCCACTCGGGAAACTTCTGCAACATCTTCTGATCGTAGGTGATGACCTTCCAGCCGCGGACTGCCGCAAGGGCGACAAAGAGAGTGTCGTAGGCAGGGTGATCGCGGGTTATCGCCAAATCGAGGGCGGGCTCCCGCAACTCGTCGGTCGGTACGAGCTGGACCAGATCCTCGCTCTCCGCGATCAGGGCTTGAGCAGCCTCGGGAGCGAGTTGCCGGGCTCGCGACCACTGCCAGAGCACATTGAGGAGCTCGGCACGCAAGAGATCCGGCGCCCAGACCTCCTCCGCGGCTCGCAACGCGGCAATCGAATCGTTGTGGAACTCGGTGAACCCGAGAAGGGCGTAGGCGATCACCATCGTGTCGAAGACCACCTACTCCCGCCCTTCTCCAATCCATCTCTCGATCTCTTCCGGCGAGGCCTTGGGGAGATCCTTCCACCGCGCCTCGATCCGGCGGAGGACATCTTCCCTGGATCGATACCGGCGCTCGATTAGACTCCGCAGCTCCTGCTCCATGGAATGCCCATGCTGGGCCGCGCTCGTCTTGACGCGTTCAACGATCTCTTCCGGGACATTCCGAATGGTCAGGGTGGCCATGGTGTTCGCCTCCTGCTGCGAGTCTAGCCCTCTCGGGAGAGATCTGCAAGCAAGTTGCTAGCACTCCACCGCGCTCCCTACCCGCTACCTCGACTCCAGCCCCTGCGCCAGCAGCCGTTGCTGGCGGTCGCGGCACAGCCGTCCGACCCGCAGACGCTATTGGTGCTAGAATAGGGTGGAATTCTGGTCCGAATACGGATCTGAGAGGTCGTTATGAAAGCGTTGCACCTTTCCGAGGACATTCTCCCCCTAGGCGACTTCAAGACGCAGGCTTCCCGCGTGCTTCGCCAGCTCAAAGATTCCCAGCGGCCGGTCGTCATCACCCAGAACGGGAGGCCGGCAGCAGTGCTGATCACTCCCGAGGAGTTCGACCGTATGCACGAGCGGGAAAGCTTCCTCGCAGCCGTGCGGGAAGGGTTGGACGACGCTGAGGCCGGACGGCTCGTCGAGGATGAGAAAGTAGAGCTAATCCTGCGAGAAGAGTTTGGTCCTCCGGAACCGCAGTGAAGGTCCGCTGGTCGAGCCGTTCCCTTAAAGATCTCCGCGAGATCGGTGACTTCATCCGTCGGGATAACCCGGCGGCGGCTCGTCGCTGGGTGCACAGCCTCCAGGAGCGAGCCCGAAAGGCGGCCAGTCTTCCCCGGGCCGGCCGCGTGGTCCCGGAACTCGATCTCGACAACGTCCGAGAGGTGTTCCTGGGAAACTACAGGATCGTCTATCGCCTCCGGGAGAACGGAATCGAGATCCTGACGGTCTCCGAAGGGCACCGGCTCCTCCCGATCGACCCTCCCGAGGATTGAAACCAGATCCGGCGTGCCTTCCTGTCCCTACCCCACCTCGAACTCCACCCCCTGCGCCAGCGGCAGCTCGGTGCCCCAGTTGATGGTGCAGGTCTGGCGACGCATGTAGGCCTTCCAGGAGTCGGAGCCGGCCTCGCGGCCGCCGCCGGTCTCCTTTTCGCCGCCGAAGGCGCCGCCGATCTCGGCTCCGGAGGTGCCGATGTTGACGTTGGCGATGCCGCAGTCGCTGCCGGTCGCGGCGAGGAACCGCTCGGCCGAGCGCATGTTGAGGGTGAAGATCGCCGAGGAGAGGCCCTGCGGCACCGAGTTGTGGATGCGGATCGCCTCGTCCAGGTCGTCGAACTCGAAGAGGTAGAGGACCGGGGCGAAGGTCTCCTCGCAGGTGATCGGCATGTGCGCCGTGGCCTCGACGAGGGTCGGCTCGACGAAGAAGCCCGGACGGTCGAGACGCTTGCCGCCGTAGAGGATCGTGCCGCCCTGGGCTTGGATCGTTTCGATCGCCTGCATCATGTTGTCGACCGCCCCGCCGTCGATGAGCGGCCCCATGAGCGTCCCGGGCTCGGCGGGATCGCCGATCCGGATCGAACCGTAGGCGGCGACCAGGCGGCGCTTCATCTCGGCGGCGATGCCGCGCTGGAGGAAGAGCCGGCGGGTGGACGTGCAGCGCTGGCCGGCGGTGCCCACCGCCGCGAAGAGGACGCCACGGAGGGCGAGGTCGAGATCGGCGTCGTCCATCACCACGATGCCGTTGTTGCCGCCCAGCTCGAGGAGCGGACGGCCGAGCCGGTCGGCGAGGACCTTGCCGATCTCCTTGCCCATGCGGACCGAGCCGGTGGCGGAGAGGAGCGGCAGCCGCCGGTCGGCGACCATCGCCTCGCCCACGCCGCTCCGGCCGCCCAGGATGAGATTGAAGATCGGCGGGGCGCCGTTGGCGGCGAGCACGCGTTCGGCGATCTTGGTGACCGCCAGGGCGGTGAGCGGCGCCTGGTGCGACGGCTTCCAGATCATCGAGTCGCCGCAGACCGCGGCCACCGCCGCGTTCCAGGCCCAGACCGCGACGGGGAAGTTGAAGGCGGTGATGATGCCGACCGGCCCCAGCGGGTGCCACTGCTCGTACATGCGATGCCGGGGGCGCTCGGAGTGCATGGCGAGGCCGTAGAGCTGGCGCGACATGCCGACCGCCAGGTCGCACATGTCGATCATCTCCTGCACCTCGCCCAACCCCTCGGAGAGGACCTTGCCCACCTCCAGGGTCACCAGCCGGCCGAGCTCCTCCTTGTGCTTGCGCAGCTCCTCACCCAGCTGGCGGACGATCTCGCCGCGGCGCGGCGCCGGCCAGGTCCGCCACTCCTCGAAGGCGCGGACCGAGGCGGCCGCCACCCGTTCGTAGTCCGCTGCGGTGGCCATGTGGACGGCGGCCAGCGGCTCGCCGGTGGCCGGGTTGATCGACTCGACCCGCTTGCCGGAGGTCTCGATCCAGGTGCCGTCGAAGGCCCCGGAGTTTTCAGACGCGAGCCCCAGGGCGGACAAGGTGCTCGAAAGAGGGCTGGCAGTAATGACGGTCATAGGGGATCTCTCCTGATGAGGTGGGGGCGAAGTGAAAACGTAAGGATACCGCAACTTCTTCCGCGCCCTGGTAGGATCGGCCGATGAAAGAGGGAATCGGACGCATCATCCGGGCCGAGCAGGAGCGCTACCTGGAGCGGGCGCTGCCGCCCCGCGATCCGCTCCTCGCCGAGATGGAGGCGGTGGGCGGCCGGGAGGACATCCCGATCTCCGACCCGGAGGTCGGCCGCCTGCTCGAGGTGCTCGCCCGGGCGAGCGGCGCCCGGCTCATCGTCGAGGTCGGCACCGCCATCGGCTACGGCACCCTCTGCCTGGCGCGCGGGGCGCCGGAAGCGCGGGTGATCTCGATCGACACCGACCGCGAGCGCCTGGCCCGGGCACGCGCCTATCTCGAACGGGGAGGGGTCGCGGAGCGGGTCGAGCTGATCGAGGGGAAGGCCCTGGAAGTCCTGCCCCACCTTCCCGGTCCCATCGACCTCGCCTATGTGGACGCGGTCAAGACCGAGTACCGGCGCTATCTGGACCTCCTGCTCCCCCGGGTCCGGGTCTCCGGGCTCCTGGTCTTCGACAACCTGCTCTGGAAGGGGCACGTCGCCGAGCCGCCCGAGGAGGACGACGCCAACGCCGACGCCCTGCGCGCCTTCAACGGCTACCTCCTCATCCACCCCCAGCTGCGCGCCTCCCTCCTCCCCCTGGGGGATGGAGTGGGCCTCGCCACCAAGACCAAGCCGCTGGTGAGCGAGATGGGCGGACCGTTCTAGGGTACGGGCTCCGTCGGGTTCCGAGGACCTGCGACTGGCTGCGCGCAGCGCCCGAAGGAGCAGGCCCGCAGGACCCGACGGAGCGACCTACGGCGGCGGCGACAGCGGCTCGGTGAGCCGCCCCCGCACCTCTTCCAGGCGCCGCTTCATCTCGCGGGCGCTCCCCGGCCGCCGCCCCGGGGTGCGGTGGAGGGCCCCACGGAAGAACTGGCCGAGGACCGGATCGAGGTCGGGGCAGGTCTGCTCGTAGTCCGGCACCCGCCCCTGGCGGATGCGCTGCAGGGTCTGCTTCATGTCCATGCCGGCGAAGAGCTTGCGCCCCAGGATGCACTCATAGAGCACGACGGCGAGCCCCCAGAGGTCGAAGGCGGGGTTCGGCGCCTCGGCGTTCAGCGCCTCCGGCGAGAGGTAGGAGAGGGTGCCCACCAGCTGGCGGGAGAGGGTGACCGAGGTGGGGGAGTGGTTCCACAGCGAGGTCGGCGAGAGCACCTCCGACTCCTCCTCCTCCTCGCCGTCCGACGCCGCCGGCCGGTCCGGCCGCAGGTCCAGGAGGACGCGGGCGATGCCGAAGTCCATCAGCTTGGGGACCCCGTCCCGGGTGTAGCCGATGTTGCTCGGCTTGATGTCGCGGTGGAGGATGTCGGCGCCATGGAGGTGCTCCAGCGCCTCGGCCATGGCGATCCCCAGCTCCACCGTGGCGCGGGCGGAGAGTCGCCCTTTCTCGATCCGCTGGGTGAGCGTCCCCCCCTCCATCAGCTCCATGATGAGGAGCGGCGTGCCCTGCCAGGTCTCCAGGCCGAAGACCCCGGCGAGGTGCCGGTGGGAAACCGCGGCGGCCGTGCGCGCCTCGCGGCGCAGCCGCATGGCGTCCTCCGGCGAGACCCGTTTCAGCGTTTTGATCGCTACCGCCCGGCCGAGCCCCAGGTCGGTGCCGCGGTAGACGACACCCATGCCGCCGGCCCCCAGCCGGCGCTCGAAGCGGAACCGGCCGGGCAGCACGTAGGGGACGACCGAGGGCTCCAGCCGGCGGCTGCAGTTGCCGCACAAGACGGTGTAGTGAAGATAGAGGGCGCCGCAGGAGAGGCACTCCTTGGCGTTCTCCGGCGGCGGATGGTGGTGGGCGGCCGGCTCGACTGCGCAGCCGGGGAGCGAGTCGTCCGAGCCGCGGGAGGACCAGGTCTCTTTGAGCTCCAGCTCGAGCCCGAGGGCCGCCGAGTTGGCGATGTCGACCAGGAGCTTGCGGTCCTCCTTCAAGAAGGGGAGGCCGCTCTTCTTCTCTCCCAGACCGATGAGCCCGAGGAGCGAGCCGTCGCGGGCCCAGACCGGCACCAGCAGCCGGAAGCCGGCGTCGGTCAACCAGTGGCGGTCGGCCTCGGGGAGCTTGGCGAGGCCGGAGCCGGGCTGGTCGAGGTCGATGGGGAGCGGGTCGGAGGCGCCGGCGATCCGCTTCACCAGCTCCGCCGAGGCGTCGAGCTTGCGCGCCCGGCTGCGCGGATCGACGAGGTTGCCCGAGCGCGGGTCCTCGATCAGCATGGCGATGCTCTGCAGGTGGAGGGCCTGGTCGATGCCGCGGCAGAGGAGGTCGGCGATGTCGCGCACCTCGTGGGTCTCACGGATGCGCTGCACCACCCGGGTGAGGATCCGCCGGGCGTCGTACTGCTCGCGGAAGAAGCGCCGGTCGATGCTCTCCAGGAGCCGCCCGCGGTAGCGCAGGGCGGCGAAGCCCGCCACTGTCCAGGCGAGGAGAAGGAGGGCCTGGGGGCCGGAGAAGAACTGGTCGACCTTGAGCTCCCGACGGCTGTAGACGTAGGAGCAGAGGACGGCGAAAGGCACCGCGGCGAGGCCGAGGGCCGAGTAGCGGGCGAGGGCGTACTGGAGGGCCCGGCGGGCGATCAGCCGGACCGGCAAAACGTGATGGACGAGGACGGCGTAGGCGGTGGTCAGGGGGAGGGTCAGGAGGAAGGCCTCCGCCGGCCAGGCCACTCGGTGCTGGAGACGAAGGTCGTGGGTCGCGGCGCGCTTGAAATGGGGGACGACGACCTCGGCCAGGAGCACGAGCAGGCTGGGGATCAGGGCGAAGACCAGGGCGGCGGCGAAAAGGCGGACCCGCCGCCCCTCCTCCGCCCGGGCGAGCCGCGCCTTGTAGAGGAGGATGGCGGGCAGCGGCAGGAGGAGGAACAGGATCAGATAGTCGTAGAGGTCGCCGAGCCCCCGGGAGATCGCCGGGTTTCCCGGCGCGACGAGCGCCGCCACCAGATAGGCGGTGAAGAGGGCGAAACCGGCCCACGCCGAGACCGCGGCGCCGGCGGTGATCAGCCGGCGCAACCGCCGTGGCGCCGGCGCCTCCGGGAAGACGCGGGCGAAAGACCACAGGAAGAAGGGGAGGAAGTCGTCGAGCTTCAGGCCGTTCGCGGTGCGGACCAAATCGAGCCAGAGCCCCTGCTCCAGAGAGGTCGCCAGCTCCGCCAGCGAGCGCCGGCAGTAGCAGCCTGCCAGCACCAGGAAGAAGCCGCCCAGGGCGGTCGCCCGCGGATCCTCGGCACCGGTCGCGAAGAGGAGCAGCGAGGCGCCGCCGAACCCCAGGATGACGGAGAAGTCCATCGGCCCCAGAGGGCCGCCATGATGCAGCACGGCCAGGAGCGTGGCGGCGATCTTGACCGCCACCAGCAGGAGGACCAGCCGCGCCCAGAGCGGGAGCCGCACCATGCTTCCCCGAGAGGACCGCCGGGGCTACGGCGGCGGCGGCGGACCGCAGAGGATGGTGTCGGAGTTGATCTCGACCTGCGGCGCGGCGATCGTCACCTGGTCGGCGGAGATCACCGTCTTGCCGGCGAGATGGGTCTGCGCGGCGACCATGCGGCCGAGCGCCCGGATCCGCTCCAGGGCCTGCACCGCGTACTTGTCCCAGTTGGCGATCGCGTCGTCCGTGACCATCCGCGAGTAGCGGTCGTAGAGGGCCGTACAGGCCTCCTGCGAGACGCGCACCTCGCCGGTCCCCTGGCCAAAGGCGACACACACCTGCGCCAGGATTCCCTCTCTCGTATAGGGCATCAGAACCCCCTTCTGGAGCCAAAAAGAAAACCGAACCGATTATTGCCTGAAATCCGCTGTGATCCCCATGGAATGTTTGGTATCAACATCCCCAAATGTGTTTACGAATGTTAAAAGCCTAATGCAAGAACTCTCGTTCGTCAAGGAGGGAGGTGCCCTCTCCCGGGGGCCAAGGGGGGGCGGGCCGGGAGAGGGGGGTAGGGGGGTGAGGGGTCTCAGTACTTGACGCTGCAGCCGTAGGGCTTGGTGGCGGCGGGGTCCGGCGCCTTGCTGGCGCGCTCGGCGGTCAGGCCGCCGTCGACGAAGTTGACCCGCGCGATCTTCGCCTTCCGGCCGCCCGGATCGTCGTCGATGGCGCCGTTGTAGGCGATCTTGCCGTCCTTGCCGACGATGAACATGTGGGGGGTGGTCTTCGCCCCGTAGGCGTGGCCCACGGTGCCCGACTCGTCATAGAGCACGGCGTAGTGGATGCCGTTCTTGTCCGCCCAGGCCTTGTGCTCGGCCGGCGGCAGGAAGTCGCGCGAGTCCCGGCTGGTGCTGTTGATCCCCAGCCAGACCACCTCGCCGTACTTGGCGGCCAGGGTGGTCATCGTCTTCTCCTGGGCATGGCGGTCGGAGAAGGGGCAGTTGGGGTTGATCCACTCGAGGACCACGACCTTGCCGGCGTAGTCGGCGAGGGCGTGGGTCTTGCCGTCCAACCCCTTGAGGCTGAAGGCGGGAGCGGTTTCGCCGACGGTCCCCATGGCGAGGGCGGGGAGGGCGGTCAAGACGAGGGCGGCGAGGGCGACGAGGCAGGCGGCCGGTTTGGCGATCCGATTCCATCGACGCATGAAAAACCTCCTTGGTCGAGCGGCTCCGTCCCCTCCTGGGGGGACGGAGCGAGGGTTCATCCGATCCGGCCCTGCACGGCGAGCCAGACGGCGGCGCCGGCGCAGAGCCCGAGGGCGACGACGAGCGCCCCGGCTAGCTTACCGCGTCCCGCGGCCGTTGCGCGCAGCCAGGCGAGAAACGCCATGCCGAGGAGCGCCAGCTCGACCCCGGCCAGCGCCTCCGTCCGTACCCCCCGGGAGAGGGCATAGAGGAAGCCCAGGGTGCCCGCGGCGGCGAGGAAGCCGGCGGACTCCTGGAGGGCCTTCCTCGCCGGGCTCCGGCGGGGGCGCTCCCCGAGGAGACCCCAGCCATAGAGGGCGACGAGGGTCGAGAGCATGGCGGCGAGGGCGAGGCCCAGGGTCCGGGCGAAGCTGCGGCCGGGGGCCACCTCCACCAGGGGAGGCGGGGCGGCCAGGGAGACCGTGGCCGGTCCGGCGAGGGCGACCGGCCTTCCGTTCCCCTCGCCGGGGAGCTGGAGGCCGGTGGCGGTCCAGGCGAAGGGGAAGGTGGCGGGGAGCGGCTTGCCCACCTGCTTGCGGGTGAGCGGCACCCGGAAGCGCAGGCCGTCCGCCAGTCGGGTCACCTCGGGCTTGCCGGTCTCGAAGAGGTCCTGGGGCTCGAGGAAGAGGTCGGCGCCGGCGGGGGTGGTGGGGGCGGCGGTCACCGAGCGGATTTGGACGGTCAGGGCCGGCGTGGGCGAGGCGGTGAAGCCGGTCTCCGCGGTGACCCCGCCGGGTCGAGCGCCGAGGGCGACCGGCAGCCGGTCCCGGGCGGCCGCCAGGAGGGGGGCGGTCGCCGGGTCCGCCGCCTCCCGGCCCGGCGCCGCGAGCGGCTGATCGAGGGTCAGCCGACTGTGGAAGGGGATGCAGTCCACCTGGCAGACGACGTAGTCGACCTCGGCGGTGATCCGCTCCCGGTCCGCCGTGCCGGCGGCGAGTTGGGTCTCGACCGGGTAGACCACCTCGTCCGCATAGCCGAAGGCGACGAGGCCGCCGCGCAGCTCGAAGCGGTGCGGGGCGGGCCACAGCAGCTCCCCGTGCACCCCGCCGGGCGACCCGGCGAGGGTGAGCGCGGGCGGGTAGCCGGCGTCGCCGCTGTTCTTCCAGTAGACGTGCCATTCCGGCTGCAGGCGGAAGTGGAGGCCCAGCCAGGCGCCGGAGGCGTTGCCCGGCGCCACCCGGTACTGGCTGATCAGCCGCACCCGGGAGGGGCCGTTGACCGCCCAGTCGCCCGCCACCCCCGCCGCCGGGAGGGGGAGGGTGGCGAGGAGAGCGGTGCCGAGGAGGAGCGTGCGTCGCATCTTCCCAAGGGTACCCTACTCGCTGCCGGCCGCCTCCGCGGCGGGGACCGGCAGTCCCGGCCCGTCCGACCTTTCCGGCCGCCGGCCTCGCCGCGGCTTGAGCCCGAAACGGTGGAGCTGCGGGCTCGTCGGGCCATAGGCCGCCTGGATGAGATGGCGGAGGCGCTGCTCCGCCTCCTCGCCCCGCGTGATCGTCCGTTCCAGCCGCTTCGCCTCCACCAGAGCCCGGCTGCGCAGGCGCTGACACGAGGTGCGGGTCTTCAAAGTCTCCTCGAGGATCGCCGAGAGCTCGCCGCGGAGCTCCGCGAGCCCCGGGATCTCGTCCGCAGCCTCCTCCGGCGGCGCAATGAGCCCCCGCCAGACATGGGTTCGTTCGGCAAAGGAAATCTTCGTCATCCGCAGGCTCCTCGTACGGGGTCAAGAGAAACCGGGGGAGCTTACAGCAGCCGGGGAGATTTGGGGGAGAGTCGCCCGAAATTGGGGAACCGTTCCCCGCAATTGGGGAAGAGCTGCCCAATTTTGGGGAAGGGTTCCCCGTTTTCGGGGAAGGGTTCCCCAAGATGGGGGAGACGTTGCCCGATTTCGGGGAGGCGTTCCCCAATTTCGGGGAACCGTTCCCCAATTTTGGGGAGGTCTTCCCCGATTTGGGGGAAGCGTTCCCCGAAAGCGGGGAAGTCTTCCCTCATTTCGGGGAGGTGTTCCCCGATTTGGGGGAAGCCTCGCCCAATTTGGGGCAGCCGTTCCCCGGGCGTTTCAGATCCCCCGGCCGATCCGCTCGCGCTTCAGGAAGGCGGCGATCTGGCGGGCGAGCTGGACAGTCAGCCGCTCTTCCTCGCACGCCTGCTGAAACATGAGGAGGGCGGCCATGGCCTCGCGGTGAACCTCGCGCGACTCGAAGGCGGGCATGATCTCGACGGCGAGCCGCTTGATTTCCGCCGTCCGCCCCTCCTGGGCAAAGAGGATGGCGAGGTCGAGCGAGACCAGGGCGGCATCATAGCCCATCTCCTTCTCCAGAAAGGCCCGCTGCACCTCGCGCAGCAGGGCCTCCGCCTCCACCTTGCGGTCGCGGCCGAGGGCGATCATGGCCTCGGCCCAGAGCAGGCGCACCCGGTCGAGCGGCTGCGCCGACTCGCGGAAGAGCGTCTGGACTTCGGGCAGGAGGCGCTCGGCCTCCTCGTGGCGGCCGGCGAGAGTGAGGCAGCCGAGGAGGTTGTAGCGGAGATACGAGAAGAGCCGGGGATCGGCTGTGGCGTCGATCTCCGAGGAACTCCGGTCGAGGAGAAGGATGGCGTCCTCCAGCTGACCGAGTTCCTCGAGGATCTTTGCCTTGTTGAGGATGACTCTACCGAACTCTCGGAAAGCGCCTTCCTCCCGATACAGCCTCAGAGCACGGTCGGCCAGCGTGAGAGCCTCGTCAAGACGTCGCTGAGCGCGCCGTAGCGAGACCTTGAGATCCAGAATCTCTGCCTGAACCCGGGTGTTCCCGCTGGTGCTTCGTGCAAGGTAGCCTTCCGCTTTCCGAAAGGCGTCCTCGGCGCTCCGCAGCTCGCCCACCACCCGCCGCGCATTGCCGAGGCATGCATGAGCCTGGGCGCGAAGATCGAGCACCCAGTTCGGATCGTAGACCTCGTCCAGATGCCCGGCCACGCGGACGGCCAAGTCGGCGAGATCGACCGCCTTCATGGGGTCCGCGAAAACGGCCTCCCGGCTCCGGCGCAGGAGGAGGCGGCAGAAGCCCCAGATGTGCAGCTCCTCCTGCTCCTCGACGATCTGCAGCTGCTCCTCGAACGGGTGCTCGGCGAGCTCGGCCAGCAGCTCTGGCGCCTGCCGGCTCTCGAAGACCGCCACCGACTCGTCCCAGTGGCCGATTTCCTCCTGGAGCCGGCGGATCTCCTCGTAGCGCTCCCGGCAGACATCACACAGCGCCAGGAGATGGGGCGCGACCTTGCTCAGGACCTCCTCGTGCTCCAGGCGGTTCGAGAGCCAAAGGGCCAGTGAGTCGAGCGACAGGTGGGCATCCTCCACATCCTCCTCCTTGCCAGAGAAAAAGCAAAATCATGCGTTCCCACAAGAGACAGTCGCCGGAGATCGCGGTTTAGTGACACTCGAAAAACGGGCCGGTGGGGAGCCGGCCCATCAGAAAGGGGGCGGGGCGGGGGTCAGTGCGAGCCATTGGGGTCGATCAGCACCCCTTCCGCTCCTGAGAGATGGGTCATGGAGGTGCGACCGGGCGTGGCCACGGCGTGGGAGCCATTGGGGTCGATCGTCATCCCCTCTTCGCCCCAGAGGCTCTGGAGGAGACTCCAGAGCCGGGCGAAGACCCCTTCCTCGGCCTGGACGTGGCGAGCAGGGCCGGACGGAGCGGCGAACGAGGCGGAAGGGAGGCAGACGAGGGCGGCCAGGACGAGGACGGCGAGAGTGCGGCGCAACGAGACCGAAAGCATGATCGGACTCCTTTCAAAGAGGGCAGGGTCCCGCGCCCGGCACCATCGCCGGGGCGGACCCGCCTACAAGGAAAGTTGTCCACCAGGGACGAACCGGGTCTCGATCCGCACCCCCGGTGTCACGCTATTGCCTCCTGCGGTGATTACATCCCTAGAGGGACAACGCGGCGGGCCCCTCATCCCCCTCCCGGGCTATGGGTGTAGAGACGTCCCTGGCGTGAACGACATCCTTCGCAGGCCACGGGGACGGCGGGACGTCTCCGGATAGGGTTGTCCTCTCCTCCACACGCCATTGCCATCCCTCTTTTTGGCGATCCCCCGGCAAAACGGCCGGGGGCGTAGCCCCGGCGGAGACGGCCCGCGGTCCCCGTGACCTGCGGGTCGATATCGTTCACGCCTGGGCACGTCTCTACCCCTCCGCCCACCGAAGGACGAACCGGGTCTCGATCCGCACCCCCGGTGTCACGCTATTGCCTCCTGCGGTGATCACATCTTTAGAGGAACAACGACGCGGCGGGATCGGGAGGAGTCTCCTATAATGATCTGAGGAGAGCCGCCGATGAACGTTCGCGAGACCCTGATCGACATCCACTCCCTGGAAGAGGATCTCCTGGAGTTTGAGCGCAAATACGGCCTACGTTCCGAGACCTTCTACGCCGCCTATCAGGGCGGCGAAGAGCCGGAAGATGACGCCTGGGTCCTGGACTTCAGCGAATGGGCCAGCGTGTACCGGACTTGGCTGACTCGGCAGGCCGAGTACCGGAATGAGGTCCAACGACTCCAGGCCGGCTCACCGAGTTTGGAGGGGTTGATCCGGGTGGTCGCGTGACGACCCCCCTGCGCACGCCTGAGGACTACGAGCTCTTCCTCTATACCCTGCCCGAACAGTACCCATCCATCCGCCGATCCACCCTGACACGTGCCGCCCGACATCAAACACCATCGCATCCCCGCGCCCGCGATGAGCTTCGACCGCCCCAACCTCCCGGCGCTGGTCCAGGAGATCGGGGAGCTGCTTCGGAGGATCGAGGGGGAGTGAAGGACGAACCGGGTCTCGATCCGCACCCCCGGTGTCACGCTATTGCCTCCTGTGGTGATTACATCTTTAGAGGGACAACGACGCGGCCCCTCATTCCCCTCCCGGGCTATGGGTGTAGAGACGTCCCTGGCGTGAACGACATCCTTCGCAGGCCACGGGGACGGCGGGACGTCTCCGGATAGGGTTGTCCTCCCTACACACGCCATCCCTCTTTTTGGCGATCCCCGGCAAAACGGCCGGGGGCGTTGCCCCGGCGGAGACGGCCCGCGGTCCCCGTGACCTGCGGGTCGATATCGTTCACGCTTGGGCACGTCTCTACCCCTTCGTCCCGCCACGTGGAGCCTGCGATCTGCTAGGCTTGTCCGCGACCGGGCGGCGAGAGCCCGGCGCGGGAGGACGCCATGGAAGCCCTGCTGAAGGACCTCGAGGCCACCGTCGGTGCCGACGGCATGGCCACCGGCGAGGCCGCCGCTGAGCAGGCCTTCAGCCCCTGGGCGCGGCTCGGGAAGCCCCTCGCGATCGTCCGGCCTCGCTCGACCGCCCAGGTGGCGGCGATCCTGCGCGCCGCCCACGCGGCCGGCGGCTCGGTGGTGCCGTGGGGCGGCCGCACGGGGTTGGTCGACGGCGCCTCGGCCGAGGACCAGATCGCGCTGTCGCTGGAACGGATGAACGCCGTCGAGGAGATCGATCCGGTCGCCGCCACGATGACGGTCCAGGCCGGCTGCGTTCTCGCCGCCGCCTGCGACGCGGCCGACGCGGCGGGCCTCTTCCTGCCGCTGGACCTCGGCGCCCGCGGCTCGGCCACCCTCGGCGGAAACATCTCCACCAACGCCGGCGGCAACCGCGTCCTGCGCTACGGCATGATGCGCGAGATGGTGCTGGGGCTCGAGGCGGTGCTCGCCGACGGCACGATCGTTTCGTCGATGAACCGGCTGATCAAGAACAACACCGGCTACGACTTAAAGCAGCTCTTCATCGGCTCGGAGGGCACCCTGGGCGTGGTCACCCGGGCAGTGCTGCGGCTGCGGCCGAAGCCCGCGTCCCAGAACACTGGCTTCCTCGCCGTCGAGAGCTTCGCGGCGCTGCCGAAACTGCTGCGGCATCTGGAGGGCGAGCTCTCGGGTGCGCTGTCGGCCTTCGAAGTGATGTGGCCCGAGTTCTACGAGTTGGTCACCACCGAGCCCGCCAAAGGCCGGCCGGTCCTGCCGCATGGCCATCCGTACTACGTGCTGGTCGAGACCCTGGGCTCGCACCCGGACAGCGACGCCGAACGGTTCGAGGCGGTGCTCGCCGGCGCGCTAGAGGCTGGGCTCGTCTCCGACGCCGTGATCGCCACGAGCCGGGCCGAACGCGAGCGGATGTGGGCGCTGCGCGACGACGTCTCCCAGGTGATCCAAAACGGCCCGATCGTCATCTTCGACGTCAGCCTGCCGATCCCGGAGATGGAGGCCTATGTCGCCCGCATCCGCGCTGACCTGACCGCGAAGTGGCCCCAGGCGACCTGCGTGATGTTCGGTCACCTTGGCGACGGCAACCTGCACGTCATCGCCGGCGCCGGCGACCCCAAGCTGCGGCACCAGATCGAGGAAGTGGTCTACGCGCCGCTTAGGGCGTTCGCCGGCTCGGTCTCGGCCGAGCACGGCATCGGGCTGCAGAAGCGCGAGTTCCTGGGCGTCTCCCGCTCGCCGGCCGAGCTCGCCGTCATGCGCACCCTCAAGGACGCCCTCGACCCAAAGCACGTGCTGAACCCAGGCAAGATCCTCGGGTAGGGAAATTCGCGCCGTCTGGGCCTACGCTCGGACGCCCTGCCCTCAAGTGGCGTTTAAATTTAGCACAGGCAATCGCGCCCAGGAGGGGAACAAAATCGCCCCCGGTGTCACCCTGCAGCTTCCCGCGGTGATCTTTTCTCATAGAGGGCCCCCGATCCGCCTCCTATACGCCGGGCACAGGGGGAGGGCCAAGCTTCCCCAGCAACGCCCGCCAGGCCCGGCCGCGATGGGACACGGCGTCCTTCTCCGGTCCCTCCAACTCCCCGAAGGTGCGCGTCTCCCCCTCGGGCAGGAAGACAGGGTCCCAACCGAAGCCGTGGGGTCCGCGCGGCGGCAGGACGAGGGTCCCCTCGGTGATCCCCTCGGCCACCACGGTGCGGTCGGCGTCTTTGTAGAGGAGGGCGCAGCGGGCCGTGGCGCGGGGATCGCCCAAGGCGGCCGCGGTCCGGGCGAGCCCCGTGGCGCCCACCGCCTCCAGCATCCATTTGACCAACGGACCGGGGAAGCCGTTCAGGGCGGCGAGCGAGAGGCCCGCCTCCTCGACCACCAGCGGCCGGCCGAGCCGCCGCCAGGCCTCCTCCCCCTTAGCCGTGAGGACTTCGAGCAAGTCGAGCGACTGGATCTCCGGCAGGTCGAGCTCCACCGCTTCGAGCGCCGGCCCCGCTACCCGCCGGGCCTCGGCGATTTTGCCGCGGTTGCCGGAGACGAGGACGAAGGGGGGGCCGCGCATCTAGCCTCGGCGCCGCGGGGTCTTCGTAGAGACGCCCAGCCGCCGTCCGGAACCTTCCCGGAACCACTGTCGCCAGGGCGTCTCCGCAGGCATCAGGCGCCTGCGACCCGGTCGATGTTGGAGACGCCCCGACGGCACGGTAACGGCAAGGATTTCGATAGCGCCTGGGGCGTCTCCACGGGGATTTCCACGGGCGACCGATTTTTCATCCCCCTCACCCCTACCGCCGCCGCGCCTCGATCGCCCGGAGCTCGTCGATCAGCTCGTCGACCTGCCGGCGCAGGTGCGCCAGGTCGCAGCTGTTGTCGATCACCCGGCCGGCCGCCGCGCGGCGGGTGGCGCCGTCGCCCTGGGCGAGGAGGCGGGCGCGGGCGTCGGCCTCGGGGATGCCGCGCTCGACTGCCCTCGCGAGCCGCAGCTCGGGGGGCGCCTCGACCGCGACGACGCAGTCGAAGCCGGGAGCGTAGCCGGCCTCGACGAGGAGGGTCGCCTCGAGGATCACCACCCCCTGGCTCCCCGCCGCCTGCTCCTCGAAGCGCTGGCGGACCAGCGGGTGGACCGCCTGCTCCAGGGCGCGGCGGGCTTCCGGGTCGGCGAAGACCTTCGCCGCCACCCGGGCGTGGTCGACCGCCCCGGCGGCGTCCAGGGCCTCGGGCCCGAACAGCCGCCGCACCGCCGCGGCCCCGGGCGCTCCCGGGGAGTAGAGCTCGGCCACCAGGTGGTCGGCGTCGATCACCCGGAAACCGGCGTCGGCGAGCCAGCGGGCGACGGTCGACTTGCCGCCGGCGAGCCCGCCGGTCAGGCCGACCTTGAGCCCGCAGGGGGCGGGGACCTTCCTCTCGGGCGACGTCATCGGGGCACCTCTCCGCGATAGAGGCAGACGGCGCCGGCGGCGAGGTCCTCCCAGGCGAGGGCGGTGAAGCCGGCCGCCGCCATGCGGTCCAGGAAGTCGCGGCGCTGGGGGAACTGGAGGACCGACTCCGGCAGGTAGCTGTAGGCTGAGCCGCGCGGCGAGAGCAGGCGGCCGATCCCGGGGAGCAGGTGGAGGAAGTAGAAGAGGTAGAGGGCGCGCAGGGGGCGCCGCCGCGGCAGGGCGAATTCGAGCACCACCAGGCGGCCGCCGGGCAGGAGAACCCGGGCGAGCTGGGCGAGGGCGGCGTCGAGATCGGCGACGTTCCTGAGGCCGAAAGAGACCGTGGCGCCGCCGAAGGCGCGGTCGGGGAAGGGGAGGGAGAGGGCGTCGGCGGCCAGGGCCTGCGGCCGCGGCCGGGCCCGGCGCCGGAATTTGTGCCGCGCCAGGGCCAGCATGGGGACGCAGAAGTCCGCCGCCGCCACCGGCCGGCCGGCGGCGGCGTCCGCCGTCGCCTGGTCGCCCGTGCCGCAGCAGAGGTCGAGCACCGGGGTGCCTGGGATCCCCGCCAGGCCCCCCTCCCGTAACACCGCCGCCGCCCGCCGCCGCCAGAGGAAGTCGAGGGCGCCCGACAGCAGGTGGTTGAGCAGGTCATAGCGCGGCGCCACCCCGGCGAACATGTCGCGGATGGTCCGCCCCGATTTGTCGACCCGCACGCTCTCCATAGGGGAGGAGTGTAGCAGTTGACCCTCACCCCCGGCCCCGGTGAGGGGAACCGCAGGCGAGGACTTTGCCCCTCAATACCCCCTTGACAAGCGAAGAGCCCCAACCTAGTATCGGAGGTCCTTTGCGCCCCGCCTCCGGCGGGATACGCTCTGACTGTGCCCTGGCTGTTCGACGGAGACTTTCATGATGAGAACCTACAGTCCGAAGCTCGCGGAGATCGAGCATCGGTGGTACGTGGTGGATGCGGCCGGAATTCCGCTCGGCCGGCTCTCCTCCCTGGTGGCCCGCCTGCTCACCGGCAAGCACAAGCCCACCTACGCGACGCACATGGACACCGGCGACTTCGTCATCGTCCTCAATGCCGAAAAGGCGGTGCTGACCGGGAAGAAAGAAGAGCAGAAGGTCTACCATCGCCACAGCGGCTACCCTGGCGGCTTGAAGAGCGAGACCGCGGGCAAGCTGCGCCAGCGCCGCCCGACCCAGCTGGTCGAGAAGGCGGTCTGGGGCATGCTCCCCAAGTCGAAGCTCGGCCGGGCGCAGCTCAAGAAGCTCAAGGTGTACGCCGGCGGCGAGCACCCGCACCAGGCCCAGAAGCCCGAGACGCTCGATGCGGCCGCCGCGATCTAATACGAGGAGAACCGAGTGAGCCAGGTCAACTACTACGGCACCGGACGCAGAAAGACCGCCGCGGCGCGCGTCTTCCTGCGTCCCGGGTCGGGGGCGATGAAGGTCAACGACCGTCCCCTGGACGAATATTTTCCGAACGAAGTCCTGAAGATGGTCATCAAGCAGCCCCTCCTGCTCACGGAGACGAGCGAGAAGTTCGACATCGTCGCCACCGTGGAAGGGGGCGGCAGCGCGGGACAGGCCGGCGCCATCCGCCATGGCATCACCCGCGCCCTGATGGAATACAACATTGAGCTGCGCGACCGCTTGAAGTCCGCTGGACTGGTGACGCGCGATCCCCGGAAGAAGGAGCGCAAGAAGTACGGCCAGAAGGGTGCCCGCGCTCGGTTCCAGTTCAGCAAGCGCTAGAAGGAGAGACTCTTGGTAGAGGTGACGATGAAGGAACTGCTGGAGGCCGGAGTCCATTTCGGCCACCAGACCCGGCGCTGGAACCCGAAGATGAAGCCTTACATCTTCGGCAAGCGCAACGGCATCTACATCATCGACCTGCAGAAGACGCTCAAGCTCTTCCAGGAGGTCGCCCAATTCGTCGAGGACATGGCGCGCGAGGGCAAGCGCATCCTCTTCGTGGGAACCAAGCGGCAGGCCCAGGAGGCAATCGCGGAGGAGGCGGCCCGCTGCGGCGAGTTCTACGTCACCAACCGCTGGCTGGGCGGCACGCTGACCAATTTCGTCACCATCCGGGCCTCGATCGAGCGGCTGAAGGACGCCGAGGCGCGGCTGGGCGACGAGAACAGCGCGCTGACCAAGAAGGAGCGGCTGCGCCTGGAGCGCGAGCGCGAGAAGATGGCGAAGAACCTCGAAGGGGTGCGCGACATGGAGGAGCTGCCGGACGCACTCTTCGTCGTCGACCCCAAGAAGGAGTACATCGCCGTCTCCGAGGCCAACAAGCTGGGGATTCCGGTGATCGCGATCGTCGACACCAACTGCGATCCCGAGCTCGTCGACTACCTCATCCCGGGCAACGACGACGCGATCCGCGCCATCCGCCTCTTCGCCTCGCGCATCGCCGACGCCTATCTCGAAGGCGCCGGCCGCCTGGGCGACGAGCGGATGATGGGGGCGAAGGACGGCTCGCTGCCGTACGCCACCGACAAGGAGATGGAGAGCGCCGCTCCCGCTTAAAGTCTCGACAGCAGGGAGCGGGCCGCTCATAGAGCGGCGGTTGGGAAAGGTCAGTCGAAGTCGAGCTGACCTTTTCTTTTGCACGAGAAATAAAATCCGTGAGCGATGGGTTCCGGATCACGTTCCGAAGGAGGAGTCCCTATGGAAGTCACCGCCCAGATGGTGAAACAACTGCGGGAGCGCACCGGCGCCCCGATGATGGATTGCAAGTCGGCGCTGGGGGAGTCCCAGGGCGACATCGAGAAGGCCGTCGACGTGCTGCGCAAGAAGGGCCTCGCCGCGGCCGCCAAGAAGGCGGGTCGCATCACCGCCGAGGGGGTCGTCAGCTCCTACATCCACGCCGGCGGCAAGATCGGCGTCCTGGTCGAGGTCAACTGCGAGACCGACTTCGTGGCCCGCACCGAGGCCTTCCAGGAGCTGGTCAAGGACGTCGCCATGCACATCGCGGCGGCCGATCCGAAGTTCGTCGGCCGCGAGGAGGTGACGCCCGAGGTGCTGGAGCGCGAGCGGGCGATCTTTTCCGAGCAGGCCCTGGCCTCCGGCAAGCCGCCCGCGGTGGTCGAGAAGATCGTCGCCGGCAAGCTCGAGAAGTACTACTCGGAGCTCGTGCTCCTGGAGCAGCCGTTCGTCAAGGACCCGGACAAGACGATCCGCCAGCTGATCGCCGAGCGGGTGGGGAAGATCGGCGAGAACATCAAGGTGCGGCGCTTCGCCCGCTACAAGCTGGGCGAGGGGATCGAGAAGCGCGCCGACGATTTCGCCGCCGAGGTCCTGGCCCAGGCCGCGAAGTGATGCCTGACGGTCCTGAGATCGCCCCGATGCCGAACCTGCCGGAGGCGGCAACGCCGGCGGGGTCGCCTCCGGCCGGTTGCGCCTACCGCCGGGTGCTCCTCAAGCTCTCCGGCGAGGCGCTCATGGGGTCGCAGCCCTTCGGCATCGACGAACCGGTGGTGTCGGCCATCGCCGACGAATTGCGCGAGGTACACCTCCTGGGGGTGCAGCTGGCGATCGTCGTCGGCGGTGGCAACATCATCCGTGGCCTGGCCGCGAGCCACCGAGGCATCGACCGGGTGACCGGCGACTACATGGGGATGCTGGCCACGGTGATCAACGCCCTAGCGATCCAGGACGCCCTGGAGAAGCGCGGTGTCCAGACCCGGGTGCAGACGGCGATCGACATCCGCGAGGTGGCCGAGCCGTTCATCCGCCGCCGCGCCCTGCGTCACCTGGAAAAGGGACGGGCGGTGATCTTCGCCGCCGGCACCGGCAATCCCTACTTCACGACCGACAGCGCGGCGGCCTTACGGGCCAACGAGATCCATGCCGACATCCTGCTCAAGGCGACCAAGGTCGACGGGGTCTACACCGCCGACCCGCGCCAGGACCCGGACGCGATCCTCCTGCCGGAGCTCACCTACCAGCAGGTCCTGGAGCGCGACCTGAAGATCATGGACACGGCGGCGATCAGCCTCTGCCGCGACAACGGCATCCCGATCGGGATCTTCAACCTGGGGACCTCCGGCAACATCCGCCGGGTGGTCTGCGGCGAGCGGGTCGGGTCGGTGGTGCGGCGGTAGCGGGCGGGCCGTGTCCGAGGAGGGGACATGAAAGAACTGTTCAAGGAAGTCGAAGCCCACATGAAGCACGCGGTGGACCACTTCCACCACGAGCTGAAGCAGCTGCGCACCGGCCGGGCCTCGCTGGCGCTGCTCGACCCGATCCACGTCGACTACTACGGCTCGTCGGTGCCCTTGAGCCAGGTGGCGAACCTCTCGGTGCCCGATGCCACCCTGATCGTCATCCAGCCCTACGACCCGAGCCAGATCCAGGGCATCGAGCGGGCGATCCGCAAGTCCGACCTCGGCCTGAACCCTTCCTCGGACGGCAAGGTCGTCCGCGTCCCGGTGCCGTCGCTGACCGAGGAGCGCCGGAAGGAGATCGTCAAGAAGGCGCACGACATGGCCGAGCACGCGAGGAACGCCGTGCGCCAGGCCCGCCGCGAGGGCAACGAGAAGCTGAAGAAGAAAGAGAAGGACAAGGAGATCAGCCAGGACGACGAGCGCCGCGGCCTGGACGAGGTCCAGAAGCTCCACGACCACTACATCGCCGAGGTCAACGGCGCCCTGCACAAGAAGGAAGAGCAGATCCTGGAGGTGTAGGGCGTTCCTCTACGGCTACCACCCCGTC
The DNA here is from genome assembly GCA_035644215.1 of Thermoanaerobaculia bacterium. Lineage (GTDB taxonomy): Bacteria > Acidobacteriota > Thermoanaerobaculia > Multivoradales > UBA5704 > DASQPA01. Next base: position 28,417 of record DASQPA010000386.1, on the reverse strand, counting down.
CGCGAGGCCCTGCGCCACCGGCCGCACGAGCTCGTGCGGGTGCTCGTCGCCGCCTCGCGCACGGGGCGGCGGCGGGAGGAGATCGAAGAGCTCTGCCGGCGTCACCGGGTGGCCTGCGAGGTGGTCCCCGAGCGCCGGCTGACCGACCTCGCCGGCCCCGTCCACAACGGCATGGCCGCCGAAATCGCCCAATTCGCCAATACCGCCGAAATCGCTACGGTGCCGCAGGGGACGATCGAGCCCGCGGCTGCGGGCGGGGCCGATCCGGACCTCCTGGTGCTCCTCGAAGACGTCCAGGACCCCAGAAACCTGGGAGCGGTGCTGCGGGTCTGCGAGGGGGCCGGGGTCGGCCAGGTGCTGATCCGCGACCGCGGTTCGGCGCCGGTCTCCCCGACGGTGGCGAAGACCGCGGCGGGAGCGAGCGAGTGGCTGCCCATCGAGCGCATCGTCAACGCCGCCCAGACCCTGGAGCGCCTGAAGGCAGAGGGGTACTGGATCTACGGCACCGACCCGGCGGGTGACGCCCCCTGGGAGGTCGACCTCAAGGGCAAGGTCGTCCTCTGCTTCGGCGGCGAGGAGAAGGGCCTGCGCGCGCTCACCCGCAGGATCTGCGACCGCCTCATCGGCCTCCCCATGCGGGGCCGGGTGGGCTCGCTCAACATCTCGACCGCGGCGGCGGCGGTGCTCTACGAGGCGGTCCGACAGCGGACGTGATCCTTGAAGATGAAGAGTCTCTTCATTAAAATCAATCTAAATAATTTTTAGTAGACAACGGGGCGCGGAGTCTGGTACAAAGGCCGAGTCGTATCCCAGCTCCGTCACGGTTCCAGCTCTGAAGGAAGGAAGGCCCCATGGTCGCCCTCCGTGCTCGTGCGCTAGCTCTATCCGCATCGATCGTCACCCTCGTCCTCTGCAGCGGTATCGCCAGAGTGGCGGGGGCGGACACGCCGGGAAATCGCGTTACGGCCTCGACCGGCATCCGGGAGAGCACGGCGGCGATCATGGAGCGGCAGCAGGCGAGCCCGCCACCCCGCCCGCGCCCCGAGCACGAGTTGGAGTACCCCGACCGCAGCCTCCTGCCGCAGAACCCCCAGGCCCCGGCGCTGGCGCGGGTCCCGGCGGCCGAGCCGGGGAAGGAGGCGGCGCCCCGGCTGCCGAAGATCCACACGACGGGCGCCGCCTTCGACGGCGCGACGCTCACCGACACCGGGGCTTTCCCTCCCGACTCGATGGGGACCGTCGGGCCGACTCAGTTCATCGTCTTCGTCAACGGCCGCATCCGTTCGTTCACCAAGGCGGGGGCCGCGGACGGGGTGTTGAACGCCGATCCCGACGTCTTCTTCGCCTCGGTGACGACGCCGGTCTCCCCGCCGGTGGTCCTCGACTTCACCAGCGATCCGCAGGTGCGCTACGACCGCTTCACGGGCCGCTGGTTCTTGACCATCATCGACGTGCCGTGCACCAACGCCACCTGCACGACGACGGCCGCCAACCGCCTCCTGATGGCGGTCTCCGACGCGGCGAGCAACGGCACGGTTTCCGGCAGCACGGTCTGGACCTTCTTCCAGTTCCAGGCCGACCCGGGAACGAACTTCCTCGACTACCCGTCCCTGGGTGTTGACGTCAACGCGCTCTACATCGGCGGCAACATCTTCAGCAGCGCCGGCGCCTTCGTCGGCACCAACGGGTACGTCGTCCAGAAGACGTCGGCCCTGGGGGTCGGGCCCCTGGTAGTCACCCGGTTCGCCAACCTGGCGGCGGGAGCGGGGGCGGGGCCCTTCGCGCCGCGTGGCGTCGACAACGTCGATCCGACCGCGACCGAGGGTTACTTCGTCGGGGTCGACAACGCCACCTTCAGCACGCTGATGTTCCGCCGGGTGAGCAGCCCCGGTTCCGCGACGCCGACGATCTCCGCCAACATCAGCGTCACGGTGCCGACGACGACGTCGCCCAACCCGGTGACGCACGCCGGCAACACGGGCGGCAACAACGGCCGGCTCGACTCCCTGGACGACCGGCTCTACGAGGCGTCGGTGCGCGGCGGCCGCCTGTGGACGGCCCACAACTTCCGGGTGAGCTCGGCCGGCGTCGCCAACACCGCCGCGGCGTCGCGCAATGCGACGCGCTGGTATGAGTTCCAGAACCTGACGACGACGCCGACTTTGGTGCAGTCGGGCACGGTGTTCGACAACGCCGCCACCCTGGCCGCCGCGCGGCAGTACTGGATCCCCTCGGTCACGGTCACCGGCCAGGGGCACGCCGTGCTCGGCTTCAGCCTGGCCGGCACCCCGGTGGGCGCCACCCCGGCGTACGTGGGCCGGCTCTCGGGCGACACCCTGGGGACGATGGTCGGGCCGCCGACGGTCGCCGCGGTGACGTTCGGAACCACGACGGCAAACTACAACCCGGCGGCCGATCCCGGCGGCGCCGCGGGCCGCCGCTGGGGCGACTACTCGTTCACCAGCGTCGATCCGCTCGACGAGATGACGGTCTGGACGATCCAGGAGTACAACCAGGCGCTGAACAGCTACGCCGTGCGCGTCGGCCGCCTGGCGGCGCCGCCGCCGGCGACGCCGACCTGCTCCGGCTCGCCGATCACCTTCAGCGGCCCCACCGGCAACGTGGTGATCACCGCCACCTCTTCCGGCGGCTCGGGTTTCTACGATCCGGGGGCGAACCTGGCGCCGCCGGCCCTGGCGTTCAAACACCTCTCGGCGACGGTCACCAACGCCATCGTCAACAGCGTGACCTTCAACACACCGACCCAGGTGACGTTGAACATCACGGCGCTCGCGACGGGGCTCCAGAACGTCACCCTCGTCAACCCCGACGGCCAGAGCGTGACCGCCAACGGCTGCATCAACGCCCAGAGCGCGGCGGTGGCCGACCTGGCGATCACCAAGACCGACGGCGTGGCGACGGCGGTGCCGGGCGGGGCGGTGACCTACACGATCACGGCGTCGAACGCGACCGCCTTCGCGGCGACCGGGGCGACGGTCGCCGACACCTTCCCGGCGGTCCTCACCTGCACCTGGACCTGCGTCGGGGCGGGCGGTGGCACCTGCACGGCCTCGGGCTCGGGCAACGTCAGCGACACGGTCAACCTGCCGGCGGGCGCGAGCGTCACCTACACCGCGACCTGCGGCATCAACCCCGCGGCGACCGGCACGCTCAGCAACACCGCCACGGTGACCCTGGCCGGCGATCCCAACGCGGCCAACAACAGCGCGACCGACACCGACACCCTCACCCCCCAGGCCAACCTCGGAATCACTAAGACGGACGGTGTGACGACGGCGACGCCGGGCGGCTCGGTGACCTACACGATCACGGCCTCGAACGCCGGCCCGAGCAACGCTCCGGGTTCGGCGGTGGCGGACACCTTCCCGGCCTCTCTGACCTGCACGTGGACGTGCGTGGGGGCGGGCGGCGGCACCTGCACGGCTGCGGGCTCGGGCAATGTCAACGACACGGTGAACCTACCGAGCGGCGGGAGTGTCACCTACACGGCGAGCTGCACGATTTCGGCCGCGGCGACCGGCACGCTCTCCAACACGGCGACGGTGACGGCGTCGGCTGGGGTGACCGATCCGACTCCGGGCAACAATTCGGCGACCGACAGCGACACGCTGGCGGCGCAGGCGGATCTGGCGATCACCAAGACCGATGGAGTGACGACGGCGACCGCGGGTGGCTCGGTGACCTACACGATCGTGGCCTCGAACGCCGGTCCGAGCAATGCGGCGGGTTCGACGGTGGCCGACACCTTCCCGGCGTCTCTGACCTGCACGTGGACGTGCGTGGGGGCTGGTGGTGGCACCTGCACGGCATCGGGCTCGGGCAACCTCAACGACACGGTGAACCTGCCGAGCGGCGGGAGTGTCACCCACACGGCGAGCTGCACGATTTCGGCCGCGGCGACCGGTACGCTCTCCAACACGGCGACGGTGACGGCGCCGGCTGGAGTGACCGATCCAACTCCGGGCAACAATTCGGCGACCGACAGCGACACGCTGGCGGCGCAGGCGGATCTGGCGATCACCAAGACCGATGGCGTGACGACGGCGACGCCGGGTGGCTCGGTGACCTACACGATCACGGCCTCGAACGCCGGTCCGAGCAACGCGACCGGTTCGACGGTGGCGGACACGTTCCCGGCGTCTCTGACTTGCACGTGGACCTGCGTGGGGGCGGGCGGCGGCACCTGTACGGCTTCGGGCTCGGGCAATGTCAACGACACGGTGAACCTGCCGAGCGGCGGGAGCGTGACCTACACGGCGAGCTGCACGATTTCGGCCGCAGCGACCGGCACGCTCTCCAACACGGCGACGGTGACGGCGCCGGCCGGGGTGACCGATCCGACTCCGGGCAACAACTCGGCGACCGACAGCGACACGCTGTCGGCGCAGGCGGACCTGTCGATCACCAAGACGGACGGGGTGACGACGGCGACCGCGGGTGGCTCGGTGACCTACACGATCACGGCCTCGAACGCCGGTCCGAGCAATGCGACGGGTTCGACGGTGGCGGACACGTTCCCGGCGTCTCTGACCTGCACGTGGACGTGCGTAGGGGCGGGTGGCGGCACCTGCACGGCTTCGGGTTCGGGCAACATCAACAATACGGTGAACCTGCCGAGCGGCGGGAGCGTCACCTACACGGCGAGCTGCACGATTTCGGCCGCGGCGACCGGTACGCTCGCCAACACGGCGACGGTGACGGCGCCGGCTGGGGTGACCGATCCGACCCCGGGCAACAACTCGGCAACCGACAGCGACGCTCTGGGAGCCCAGGCGGACTTGGCGATCACCAAGACGGATGGTGTGACCTCGGCGACTCCGGGCGGCTCGGTGACTTACACGATCACGGCCTCGAACGCCGGCCCGAGCAATGCGACGGGTTCGACGGTGGCGGACACGTTCCCGGCGTCTCTGACCTGCACGTGGACGTGCGTGGGAGCGGGCGGCGGCACCTGTACGGCGTCGGGCTCGGGCAACCTCAACGACACGGTCAACCTGCCAAACGGCGGGAGCGTGACCTACACGGCGAGTTGCACGATCTCGGCCTCGGCCACCGGCACGTTGAGCAATACGGCGACGGTGACGGCGCCGGGCGGGGTGACCGATCCGACTCCGGGCAACAACTCGGCGACCGACAGCGACGCCCTGGGAGCGCAGGCGGATCTGTCGATCACCAAGACGGACGGCGTGACGGCGGCGACCCCGGGCGGCTCGGTGACCTATACGATCACGGCCTCCAATGCGGGTCCGAGCAACGCGTCGGGTTCGACGGTGGCGGACACGTTCCCGGCGTTTCTGACCTGCACGTGGACGTGCGTGGGGGCGGGCGGCGGCACCTGCACGGCTGCGGGCTCGGGCAATGTCAACGATACGGTGAACCTGCCGAGCGGCGGCAGTGTGACCTACACGGCGAGTTGCACGATCTCGGCCTCGGCGACCGGCACCTTGAGCAACACGGCGACGGTGACGGCGCCGGCTGGGGTGACCGATCCGACCCCGGGCAACAACTCGGCGACCGACAGCGACGCGCTGGGAGCCCAGGCGGACCTGGCGATCACCAAGACGGACGGGGTGACGACGGCGACCCCCGGTGGGTCAGTGACCTACACGATCACGGCTTCCAATGCCGGTCCGAGCAATGCGTCGGGTTCGACGGTGGCGGACACGTTCCCGGCGTCTCTGACCTGCACGTGGACGTGCGTGGGGGCGGGCGGCGGCACCTGTACGGCTTCGGGCTCGGGCAATGTCAACGACACGGTCAACCTGCCGAGTGGCGGCAGCGTGACCTACACGGCGAGCTGCACGATTTCGGCCGCGGCGACCGGCACGCTCGCCAACACGGCGACGGTGACGGCGCCGGCCGGGGTGACCGATCCCACTCCGGGCAACAACTCGGCGACCGACAGCGACGCTCTGGGGGCGCAGGCGGACCTGGCGATCACCAAGACGGATGGTGTGACTTCGGCGACTCCTGGGGGCTCGGTGACGTACACGATCACGGCTTCCAATGCCGGCCCGAGCAACGCGACGGGTTCGACGGTTGCGGATACGTTCCCGGCGTCTCTGACCTGTACCTGGACGTGCGTGGGGGCGGGCGGCGGCACCTGCACGGCGTCGGGCTCGGGCAACCTCAACGATACGGTCAACCTGCCGAGCGGCGGCAGCGTGACCTACACGGCGAGCTGCACGATCTCGATCTCGGCGACCGGTACGCTCGCCAACACGGCGACGGTAACGGCGCCGGCCGGGGTGACCGATCCGACTCCCGGCAACAACAGCGCCACCGATACCGACACGCTGACCGCCGTGCCCGGAGCGTCGGTCTCGGGCACCAAGACGGTCGCCGGGATCTTCGCCGTGGGGGGCACCGTCACCTACACGGTGACGCTCACCAACGCTGGTCCTGGAGCCCAGGCCGACAACCCCGGCAACGAGCTCACCGACGTCCTGCCTCCCGAGCTGGCGCTGGTTTCCGCCACGGCTTCGAGCGGCACCACGGCGGCGACCACCGGCACCAACACGGCCACCTGGAACGGGGCGATCCCGGCCAGCGGCTCGGTGACGATCACCATCACCGCCACGATCCTGCCCGCTGCCCTCGGCAGGACGGTTTCGAACCAGGGGACCATCGCCTTCGACGCCGACGGCAACGGCACCAACGAGGCGACTGCGCTGACCGACGATCCCAGGACGGCGGGTGCCGCCAATCCCACCAGTTTCCAGGTGGCGGCTCCCCCCGAGGGGATCCCGACCCTGTCGGTGATCGGGTTGCTGCTGCTGGTCCTACTCCTGGCAGGGACGGCGCTCGTCTTCCTGGCGCGCCGCCGTCGCGCCTGAGGTTCTGGACGTATCGGAAGGGCGGCCCTACCGGGGGGCCGCCCCTCAGGCTTGCCAGTCTCGGCCGCAACCGCTAGAATCTGTCGGCTTCGGGGGCCGCCGGCATAGCTCAGGGGTAGAGCTACTGTCTTGTAAACAGTAGGTCCCCGGTTCGAATCCGGGTGCCGGCTCCAGATGTCGACGGCTCCGGACGAAGCCAGCAGGACCGGGAGGTGTGGCCGAGTGGACAATGGCAGCAGACTGTAAATCTGCCGGGCAACGCCCTACGGAGGTTCGAATCCTCCCGCCTCCACCATTTCCTGCCTGACGAGTCCCAGCATCACCCCGAGCGGGAGTAACTCAGGGGTAGAGTCACAGCCTTCCAAGCTGTTGGTCGCGGGTTCGAATCCCGTCTCCCGCTCCAATCTCTCTTAGACAGCAGGACAGACATTGCGCAAAGTGAGCCTTGGCCCATCGCTCCTCGGGTTCGTCGTCGGCTGCCTGCTCCTGTCGACCGGTGCGCCGGCGGTGGAGAGGGCCGAAGCGAAGATCGTCAATGGCCTGGGCACCCACCTCCATCCCAGTGTGGGGATGCTCGTCATCCAGGGCGGCTCGCTTTGCTCGGGGGTCTTGATCGGCTGCCGGACGTTCCTTACCGCGGCGCACTGCGTCTGCACGGTCCCGGGGGTCGCCGCCTATGATGGCGCGCAGTGCAACGCGCGGCCGGAGCTCCTGGATCCATCCCGATTCCTCGTGTTCTTTCAGCATGCGGGGTCTTTCCAGGCGGCGCAGGTGATGGCCAACCCGGGCTACCTCCCGAATACCGCGAGCGACCTGGCGATCCTCAGGTTGGCCGTTCCGGTCTCTGGTACCGCGCCGACCCCCATCGAGACGACCGCCAAGCCGCCGTTCGGGACGACCGGCACGATCGTCGGTTTCGGCTCGACCCGGGCCGATCTACCGGATGGCGGCGTCAAGCGAGCCGGTGCGGTGACGGTTTCCTCCTGCGCGGGTCCGAGCAACGCTTTCGAGGTCTGCTGGAGCTTCTCCTCGCCGCTCGGCGCGCCGGGGAGCAACTCCAACATCTGCCGTGGAGATTCGGGGAGCCCGCTCTTTGTCGCCGATCCGCTCGGTCCGCCGGTGGTGGCCGGAATCGCCTCGTTCGGCACCAACGAGACCTGCCTGGCGCCGGATACGGGGCTCGATTCGGACGTCTTCCGGGATCGGGAGTGGATCGCGGCACAGGCCGGCGCCGACCTCGCGAGCACGACCTGTGGGGATCTGCCCGCGGTGGGCGGCAGCGGCACCGCGGTGCTGGGTAACGACGTCACGGCTACGGCCGCAGCGCCCCAGGCACGATTCGATTTCGCGGTGCCAGCCGGTACGCGGAGGCTGCGGATCGGGCTGAATGGCGCATCGGGGAACCAGGCCTATCTCTATGCCAAGGCGGGTAGCCCGGCAGGTCCCGCCAGCTTCGACTGCAAGAGCGAGGCGTCGCAGGCCTTCGGGGTCTTCCCGGCGCAGTTTTGCGACATCCCCTCGCCGGCCGCCGGGACCTGGAACGTCCTCGCCCAGCTCGGCAGCGGCCCCGGCGGACAGATCCAGGCGACCGCGACCCTGTTCCTGGGACCGGCCGGATCGCCCTGCGTCCCCGACGCCACAACACTCTGCATCGACGACCAGCCCGGGGACCGGAGGTTCAAGGTCCAGGTCGCCTATCGGACGGCGCAGGGGGGAGAGCGCTCGGGGATGGGCACGGCGATCTCCCTGGCGAGCCTGGGCGTCGAGCACGGCGGGCTCTTCTGGTTCTTCAGCCCCGACAACCCGGAGATGCTGGTCAAGGTCGTGAACGCCTGCTCGTTGAACGGCACTTTCTGGGTCTTCTCCTCCGCCGGCACCAACGTGGGGTTGACGACGACGGTGACCGATACTCTGACCGGCCACGTGAAGACCTACTCGAATCCGGACCTGACGGCTGCGGCGCCGGTGCAGGACACCGGCGCCCTCCCCTGCAACTGATCGCTCCCTCAGGTCGCCCGCTGGAGCGGTACCCCCGTCCGCCCGGCCTCCAGGACCTTGGGGTCGGGGATCAGGCCGAAGCCGTCCGCCAGGTGGGGGAAGTAGTTGAAGATGGCGATCAGGTGCCCGAGCTCCAGGAGCCCCTGGTCGTCGAGGCCGAGATCGCGCAGCGGCTGCCAGTCGGCGGCGGTCATCTGGGTCGGCGTCCGGGTCATCTTCTCGGTCACCGTGCAGAGGGCGCGCTGGCGCGGGGTCAGGTGGGTCAGCTCGCGCCAGCGGCGCTCTTTGATGGCGTCGACCAGGGCCGCGTCATTTTTCTCGACACGCAGAAACTCTGCGTGAGACTGCGTTCAGTAGGCGCAGTCCTGGGCCGCCGAGGCGACCGCCGCGACCATCTCGCGTTCGGCGCGGTCGAGGGCGCCGGGAGCGAACATGATCTCGTAGAAGGCGCGCTGCATGGCCGGGCCGATGCGCGGATGGGAGGCGAGCAGACGCCCCATGCCGCCGATGAACCCGAAGTCGTAGGGCGACTTCATGCCGGGAGGCATCTGCGCCCGGATCTCCTCGGGGGAGAGGAGTGCGATGAACGGTCCTGCTTCTTCGGACATGGAGATCTCCTTTTACGTCCCGATATCGGGCTTCACATTGTACCCTGCGGTACCTGGGGCATGGGGGTCACCACGAAGTCGCCGAGCTCGCTGACGCTGTCGGTCTTCGACCAGACCCCGACCTTCCCTGAGACCGGCGCGGCCAGGGTGTAGTCCAGGAGGTGCTCGCCGTCGAGATAGCCGGTCAGCTGGGTGCCATGGACGGCGATCTTGATCGCGTGCCACTCGCCGAAGGGGATGGGGACGTCCTTGCTGCCCTTCTTGACGAAGCTCCGCTTTCCCTTGTCGAAGGTCCACAGCACGAGGTTGTCCTCCTTGCCGTTGAAGCGGACCGCCAGGTAATCGCCGTTGGCTTTAAGGTTGAAGAGGATGCCGGCGCACGAGTCGAGGGCGCCGCCCAGGAGCTTGAAGCGCACGGAGATCTCCCCATCGTGGAAATCGGGGACCTCGGCGGCCACGGCGTAGGGGAAGTAGGCGAACGCCTTCACGTTGTCGATGAACTCCTCGTGCCGCGCGCCGTAGAGGGCGCGCGCCTTGTCCGCCAGGCCGCCCGCCGGCTGGCCCTTCTTCCACTGGCGGCCGTCGACGAGAAGGACTTTCTGGCCGGCGTCGGTTGCGATCGTCCAATCGCCGACGACGGGGAGGAAGCGGGTGGGCTCCGTCCCCTCCTTCTCGCCGGAGAGATCGATGCGGAGGGCGGCCGGCGGTGTCGGCGGCGTTGGCGCGGTGGGCTTCGGCGGCGCTTTTTTCGGAGTGCTCGCGGGGTTCGCGGCAAAGACGATCGTGCCCAGGGCAAGGGTGGCCAAGGTGACGAGAGCGATCAGACGAGATCCTGGCATGTTGACCTCCAACGGCCGCGGAATACGGCATACGCCAGGCCGGCGGCGAGCGGCCAGGCGAGATAGAAGAGAGACGCCGCGCCGCGCGGAGCGGCGGCGAGCGGGTATCCGGGATAGGGCGCTTCCGGCGATGGTGGCGGCGGCGCGACGCCGGCGAGCTCGTAGATCTTGGCGAGGACAATGGGCTCGGTCGTCGAGCGCAGCTGGGCGCGGCGTCTTCCCACCGCGTACCAGACCTCGCCGTAGTGGCGGGCCGATCCCTCGAAGAGCCCGGAGCGGCTCTCGGCGGCGTAGGTCACCGAGAAGCGCGGCACCACCCGGCGCAGCTTGGCGAGCACGTTGCGCTCCAGGTCGGCGAGCCTCGGGTCCTCGGCGGCCAGGTGGGCCGTGACGTGGACCGGCAGCTCGATCTTCCGCAGGGCCACCTCGTCGGTGCGGGGGAACGAATTCCGCCGATCCTCGGAGAGATCCCAGCCTGAGCGCGACGCACCGGCGAGGGCGGCCGCGCCGACGGCGAGGACGAGGAGGGCGGCGGAGAGTGTGGCCCGCCTCCGGAGCGGCCGGAAGGGATCGAGCCAGAGGGCGGCGAAGGCGAAGCCGGCGAGGCTCAGGAGCGCCAGGACGGCCACGGTCGAGAGCCGCAGCTCGCCATGCTCGAAGGTGCGGAGAGCCGCCTCGGGAGTGAACGGGGCGAGCCGGGCGAGGAGGCCCCCCTGGACCGCCGAGACGAAGTCGAGAGCCCAGGTCCCCACGGTGAAGCCCAGGGTGACGATCGCGGCGCTCGCGCTCCCCCGGCAGACGGCGGCGGCGGCGAAGGCGACCGCGGTCGCGAGGAGGGCGTGGAGGAGGTGGCCGAGGACGACGTTCGCCGTTTCCGGGAGGGCCAGGTGGCCGCCGTAACCGTGCCAGAGGAAAAGGGCGAGGAGCGCCGGGAGCCCCGCGGCGAGCCCGCCGGCGAGGAGCACGAGGGCCTTGGCGGCGAGCCGCGCCGGGAGTTCGGCGGGGGTCTGGGCGAGGAGCTTGCCGGCCCCGCTCTCGCGCTCCGCGGCGACCAGGCGGATGGCGACGAAGGGGAGGAGGAAGGTCGCCGCGAGATCGTAGGCGCCGAGCATGGGGACGACGATGCCGTCGAGCGGCGAGAGCCCCTGCGCCAGCGCCGCCGGTCCGCCGATACCCCCGCTCGCCTCGGCGTAGGAGAGGACGGCGGTGATAAAAGCATGGCCGACGAGCGGACCGATCATGGCGAGGAGCAGCCACCCGGCGCGCGAGGCGAGAAGCTCCCGCGTTTCCAGGCCGATCAAAGCGCGGATCTTACGTGAGTGCGAGGAACACCTCCTCGAGATCCTGCGGGTCGGCGAGGACGGTCGGCATTCCGGCCCGTTCCCGCAGCTCCGGGAGCGTCCCCTCGCCCGCCACCTTTCCGTTCGAGAGCAGCACGAAGCGGTCGCAGGCGCGGCCGGCGTCGGAGAGTTGGTGGATGGAAAGGAAGAGAGCGCGGCCCTCGGCCGCCGCACCGCGGAGGACGGCCGTGGCCTCGCGGGTCTGGCGGTGGTCGAGGCCGTCGAACGGCTCGTCCAGGAGGAGGAGCGGCTTGGGCGCGAGGAGACCGAGAGCGAGGAGGAGCCGTTTGCGCTCGCCCTTCGAGAGCGTGCGGACCGGCGCGCCGAGCAGGGGACGGAGCTGGAGCGTGTCGACGAGCCCGGCGACGCGCTGGGTTGCCACCCCCCAGAGATCGCGGCAGACGAGGAGCACCCGGCAGACCGGTTGATCCGGCCAGGGGGCGATCCCGTCCGGCACGTAGAACAGCGCGGCGCTCCGCTGCGCCGGAGCGAGAGGCTGGCCACGGCCGTCCGCGATTTCACCCGCATCGGCCGGCAGCAGGCCGGCCAGACACTCGAAGAGAGTCGTCTTGCCGGCGCCGTTGGGGCCGATTAGGCCGAGCACCTCGCCCGGCCGCACCGCGAAGCTCACCGCGTCGAGCACCGTGCGCGGGCCGTAGCACTTCCCGAGCCCGCGCACGGCGAGGAGGGGAGCCGCGGCTGTCATGCCTCGCAGCCCATCCTAGAAGCGCAGCCGCGCCTGCACCTGGAACTGGCGTCCCGGATCGACGTTGCTGATCCCGCCGAGCGGCTGGCCGAAGGTCGAGAGCGGCGCTCCGCTGGTGTTGTTGCCGAAGACGCCGTTGAAACCCACGACGTTGGCGTGGTTGGTGAGGTTGAAGACCTCGGCGCGCAGCCCGAGGCTGGTATTCCCTCCGATCAGGCCGAGCGGAAACTCGCGCTCGACGAAAAGCGACAGGTCGTAGAGGTTGGCGCCGCGTCCGGCGTTTCTCCCGATGACGTGGCCGTCGATCACCGGGCGATCGGCGGTCGAGCCGTCGCCGTTGTTGTCGGCTCCGGTCATGATGTTGTAGGGGCGGCCGGAGGCGATCTCCGCCACGCCGCCCAGGGTGAGCGCCCAGGGGCCGCGCATCCAGCCCGACAGCACGGCCCGGTGCCGCTGGTCGATCAGGCTGTCGGCCCACTCCTTGCCCAGCCGGTTGACCTCGCTGGGATCGCCGCCCGGCGCGTCCGGCTCGACGTTGTTGCGGGCGTGCGACCAGGTATAGCTCACGAGGAGCCCGGCGTGGCTCTCGAAGTCCTTCCGCAGATTGAGTTGCAGCCCATCGTAGCGGGCCTCTCCCTGGTTGACCGTCACCAGGATGCGACGATAGCCATTGGGGACCGGCTGGATCGGCCGGGTGGCATCGGCCACCGTTGCCGAGCGGGTCTGGCCGGGGGCGGTGCGGTCGAAGGGCGCCGGGGCGTTCAAATCCAGGTTCCGCGGGATGTCCTCGGTGCGGGCGTGGACGACGTCGGCCGAGAGGAACCAACGGTTGCCCAGCTGGCGCTCGGCGCCGAGCGTCGCCTGGTCGGTGCGCGGGTTCAACAGCTGGTCCGGATAGCCGTGGAGCTTCGAGACGTCGAAGAACTGGCTGTAGAAGGCGCGCCGGCCGGGCTGGAGGGTGATGTCGCGCGCCGGCAGCACCGCCCCGGCGGGAAAGCCGGAGAGCGGCTGGAGCGAGGTCGGGAAGCCGAGCTGCCCGGGGGCGGCGGTGAAGCTGAAGAAGCCGGTGGGGCCGTTCAATGCCCAGGCGGCGACGGTGTTGGCCTGGATCTCCGAGTAGTAGCTGCCGAAGCCGCCGCGCACCGTGGTCTTCGGGTCGTTGCCCGGATTCCAGGCGAAGCCCAGGCGCGGCGCGACGTTGTCGTCGTCGCCGGTCAGGCTCTGCCGGTCGTAGCGCAGGCCCAAATTGAGGACGAGATTCGAGCGCAGCCGGTAGTCGTCCTGCGCGAAGAGCGACGAGAGGGTCTCGCCCACCGTGTAGTGCACGTTGCCGAAGCCCTGGGTATAGCGCTGCACGTCGTTGATCGTCAGCTGCGAGGTGGGGGTCGTCGGCGAGATCCCGGCCTTGAAGGTGAACTGGCCGAGAACGAAGGGAGCGCCGAACTCCTGGCCGTTGCCGCCGGAGTTGGAGCGCATGACGTCGCCACCGACTTTCAGGAAGTGATTGCCGAAGGCGAGCGACAGGGTGTCGGCAAGCTGGGTCTGCTCGTTGGTCAGCAGGGCATAGCGCGACTCGCCTTCGGTCGAGACGCCCGGCCGGACGTACTGGGTCGAGGGGGTGACCGGCGAGAACTGGGTGATCGGATCGCCCTTCTCCCAGACCAGCCGCGCGTCGTTCCAGGCCGCGGCGCCGAGCACGGCGGTGTCGCCCAGCTGGGCGTTTTCGGTGCTGCGGCGGAAGATCCGCGCCGCGCTCGGCAGGGCGACGCCGCCCACCGCGTCCTGGGGATTGGTGTCGCTGAAGCGGTCGGAGTCGAAGCGGGCGAGCAGGTGCTGGCGCGAGCTGAGATCGAGATCCAGGCGGCCGAAGAGGAGGGTCTGCTTGAACTGGCCGGTGTAGACGCCGGGGGCCAGAGGAGAGGTGATGACCGAGTCGCGGTTCTGGTCGTTGTACTCGGCGGCCACGGACCAGTAGGCGCGGTCGCGCACCAGCGGCCCCGAGGCGAAGCCGCTCTCCTGCTGCAGCTTGTCGCGCGAGCGCTGCTTGGTGACCGGCGCGTCCGACTGCAGGCCGGCCGGCCGGGAGAGGCCCAGGATGTCGGCGTGGACCTGGTTGGTGCCCGAGCGGGTGACGAGGTTCAGGGCGGCGCCGGTGGTCCGCCCGTACTCGGCCGAGAAGCTGTTGGTGAGCACGGTGAGCTCCTGGATGGCGCCCAGGGGGATGGTGGTGAAGATCGTCTGCCGGCCCCAGGCGTCGTCCGCGGTGCCGCCGTCCACGGTATAGGTCGTCTGCCGCCGGCCGCCGCCGTTGACGACGAACAGGGTCTCCGAGAGGAAGAGGTCGCCAGTGCCGCGCGCCGAGCGCACGGCCGAGCTGAGGAGGGGAAGCGAGGTGAGCTTGCGACCGAGGAGCGGCGTCTGCTGGATCTTCTCGTTGTCGAGCCGCAGCCCGAGCTGCGGCGAGTCGGACTGCACCCCTTCGGCGGTCCCGAAGACGGTGATCGAGGACTCGACTGCGGCGGCCTGCAGGACGACGTCGATCGAGGCGGTCTGGCCGGCGCGGAGCACCAGGGCCGCGCGCTCCTGGGGCGCGAAGCCCTCATGGGCGATGCGGATGCGGTAGGTGCCGGTGAGCGGCAGCTCGGGGAGGGCATAGATCCCCTTGGCGTCGCTCGCCGTCGTGCGCGAGAAGCCGGTCGCCTCGTTGGTGACCGTGACCTCCGCGGCGGGGACGGGGGTCCCCGACTCGCTGGCGATCCGGCCGCGAATGGCCCCGGTGCCGGGGGTCTGCGCCCAGGCCGCCGGGGCGGGGAGGAGGAAAAGGAGAGCCCAGGCGAAAGCGATCGAGACGAACGGCAGGGCGCGCCTGCCGGAGAGCTGCGGACGGGTCATCGAGGTCCACTCCTTCCATGAAATCCAAGAACGAAATCCCGGACCGCGGGCGACGAGCCCACGGCCGGACGCAAGGTCGCGGCACGAGCGACCTTGGGTCTTATTCGTTCCGGCGCTTCAGGAGGACGAGGAGATCGGTGGCTGCGGGACGAGGGCTGCGGGCCACCCCCATGACCGCCGCCCGAGACGAGGGGAGGGCCGAGCGGATGCCGGGGTCGGCGGCGGGTGCCCCCGAGGGGGGCGCCGCGGCGGCCACGGCGGCGAGGACCGGGCGGCTGGCGGGGAAGGCGAAGCCCGGCACGGCGCGGGCCGGCTCGGCGGCCACCACCTCGCGCCGCTGGCCGCCCCGGCGGCTGCCCTCCACCCAGGCGAGCACCCCCGGTTCGCCGGGCCGGGCCGGCTCGCCCCGCCGCAGCGCCGCCCGAGGGAGATCGAGAGCGCCCGGCCCCGCCGGCGCGGCCGTGATGGCGAAGCGCTGCGGCAGCTCGCAGGCGACCTCCCGGCGCTCGTCGCCGAAGCGCAGGAGGAGGCGGCCCTGCCGGGTGGGGAAGCTCGGGACCTTCCAGGTGACGTGGCGCAGATCGCGGTCGAGGTGCGGCGTGATGCGGACGGGGTAGGTCGCGCCGCCGTCGAGCGAGAGGAAGGCCTCCCACTCCTCCCAGGCTCCCGGTCGCTCGGCACCTTCGAGCGGCGCCCATTCGAGGGTCGCCGTCGATCCGGCCGCGAGGACCGTCCCCTCGCCGGGGGCGAGGAGGCGCACCGGGAGCTTGGCGGCGCGCGCCGGGCTCGCCGCGAGGGTCCACAGCCCTAGCGCGAGAAACGCGGCTACGAGCCGGCGGTGTGGGGAGAGTCCGTCCATCGTCGCAATACGATACAGGTGCGAAACGAGACCGACAAGGAGACGGTCCGCCCGCCCGACCCCGGTCTTGAACAGGCCGGCCCTCCCGTAGTGATACCCTGGTCGCGGCGTATGAAATCGGACTACCAGCTGTTCAAGCTCTGGTGGGTTTCCGTCCTGCCGCTCACCAAGGACGCCATCCACATCTACGTGGGGTTCCTCTGCCTCCTGGGCTCGCTCATCGTCTGGCGGCGCAAGCTCACCTCCTGGTGGGCGCTCCTCCCCGGGTTCCTGCTCTCGCTCCTCATGGAGTACTTCGACCTGCGCGACGGCTTCGGCTGGACGGCCAGCCTGCACGACGTCGTCAACACCAACCTGCTGCCGCTGGTGCTCGTGCTGCTCGCCCGCTGGGAGGTGCTGCGGCTATGAGCGGCGCAGCGCGCGGGCCTGCTCGCACGCCTCGGCGAGCAGGCGGGAGAGGATCTCGGGCTCGACCGGCTTGACCAGGTAGGTGTGGAACCCCGCCTCCAGGGCCCGGGCGCGGTCCTCCGGCTGGCCATAGCCGGTCATCGCGATGAGACAGGGGGATTGGCCGTTCAGGGTGGCGCGGATGCGGCGCGCCACCTCGTTGCCGTCGAGGCCCGGCAGGCCGATGTCGATGAGCGCCACGTCGGGAGGCGCGGCGAGGGCGCGGGCGAGGCCGCCCGGACCGTCCTCGGCGAGGTCCACCCGGTAGCCCCAGATCTCCAGCAGGTCCTTGAGCGACTCCCGGCCGTCCTCGTTGTCCTCGATCACCAGGACGCGCACCCCGGGCCGAGGGTCCATCCCTTGCGCCGTCCGCGCCGCCCGCGCCGGGGCCGGGAGCGCCGTGCCGGTCGGACGCCGGGGCAGGCGGACGGTGAACTCGCTGCCGCCCCCGGAACCCGGGCTCGCCGCCGCCACCCGGCCGCCGTGCAGCTCGACCAGGCTGCGCACCAGGGGGAGGCCGAGCCCCAGCCCCCCCTGCGAACGGGGGATCGAGCTCTCCACCTGGGTGAAGAGCTCGAAGACCCGCGGCAGCATCTCGGGCGGGATGCCGATGCCGCTATCGGCGACCCGGATCACCGCCTCGCCGTCCACCTCGCCGACCGAGAGCGCGATCCGCCCGCCCGGCGGCGTGTACTTGATGGCGTTGGTCAGGAGGTTCGAGACGATCTGCTCCAGGCGCACCGGGTCGCCGTCGACCTCGACCGGCTCGGTCGTGACCTCCAGCGCCAGGTGCTGGTGCTCGGCCTGCACCGCCGTCCCCAGCTCGCGCAGGCAGCGCTCGGCCACCTCCTGGAGGTCGACCGGCTGGGTCTGGAGGATGATCTTGCCCAGGGTGACGCGGGAGATGTCGAGCAGGTCGTCCACCATGCGGGCGAGGTGGCGGAGCTGGCGGTCGATGACCTGGCGCTGGCGCACCGCCGGCTCGTCGGTCGTGCCCACCCGTTCGAGTACCGAGTGGGCGTTCCGGATGGCGGCGAGCGGGTTCCTGAGCTCGTGGCCGAGCATGGCGAGGAACTCGTCTTTCTTGCGGTCGGCCTGGGCCTGACTGTGCAGGAGATCCCGCACCTCGTACTGGCGGCGGCGGGCGCGGAGCGCCGCGTGGCAGGCCGAGACCAGGGTGTTGACCCGCACCGGCCGCTCGAGGAGCGTCGAGTTGCCGAGCGGCTCCAGGGTCGCCAGGACGTCGTCCGCCGAGTCCCGACGGGTGAAGACGAGGAGCGGCAGGTCGGACCACGGCCCCTGGCTCCCCAGGACGTCGAGGAGCAGGTTCACGGTGTGGGGTGAGAGCGCCTCGTCGGCCAGCACCGCCATGCCGGCGCCGCGCGCGATCTCGCGGGCGAGCTCGTCGAGGTCGGGGCAGGCCGAGGCGGCGAAGCCGACCCGGAGGAGCATTTCGGAGGTGAGGGCGGCGTCTCTCCCGGTGGGGGCGTAGATCAGCACCCTCTCCTCGAGGCGGTCCTTCAAGCGGCACCTTCCCCCTTCTCGAACAATCCCGCGCCGTCGCCGGTGTAGACCGGCTGGCCGGTCAGGACCCCCCGGAAGTCGTCGAGCTGCCGGCCGACCCGGCAGCCGATCGGTCCGATGCGCAGCTCGCGCACCGACTTCTCGTGCCGGCCGGTGCGCTTCTTGACCACCGAGATGGCATGGCGCACCTCGCCGAAGGCCTCGAAATAGCGCAGCAGGATCACCGTGTCGGCGAGGTAGGAAAGATCGATCGGCGACTCGATCCCCTGCCCCACCAGGCCGCTCTGCGCCATGGTCATGATCGTCGTCGCCCCGTGCTGCGAGAGGTAGGTGAGCAGCTCGTGCAGGTAGAGGGAAAGGAAGCGCTCCTCCGGCATGGCGTTCCTGTAGCCGTTCAGGCTGTCGATCACGACGACCTGGGTGTCGTCCGTCGCCACCCGGCGGCAGACCTGCTGGGAGAATTCGCCCGGCGCCAGCTGGGCGGGATCGACCTGGGAGAGCGTCACCCTGCCGCTCTCCAGGTGCTCCCGGAAGCCCAGCTGGAGGCCGTCGGCGCGGGTCAGCCAGTTCTCCGGCGTCTCGTCGAAGGTATAGAGGGCGACCCCCAGGCCGCGCCCGGCGGCGGCGAGGGCATACTGCATGGCGAGGGTCGACTTGCCCACCCCCGAGGGGCCGAGGAGCAGGGTGCTGGTGCCGCGCTCCAGTCCGCCGTCCAGGAGGGTGTCGATCTCGGGAACGCCGGCGGAGAGGATCTCCCGCTCGAACGAGCGGCGCTGGCCGGCCGCCACCAGGCGGGGGTAGACGGCCAGGCCGCCGGTCTCGATGTTGAAGTCGTGGTAGCCGTCCTGGAAGCCGACGCCGCGCAGCTTCTGGATCTTGAGCCGCCGCCTTTGCCCGCCGTACTCGGGGACCAGGTGCTCCAGGGTGATCACGCCGTGGGTCAGGCTCTGCAGCTGGAACTCGGTCCCCGGGATGGTCCGGTAGTCGAGGAGCAGCACCGTGCACTGCCGGCCGGTGAAGTAGTGCTTGAGCGCCAGGATCTGCCGCCGGTAGCGCAGCGAGTCGCGAGCCAGCATGCGGAACTCGGAGAGCGAATCGAACACCACCCGCCGCGGCTTGATCGCCTCGACCGCCGCGAGCACCGAACGGGTGGTCTCCGAAAGCTCGATCTCCGAGGGATGGAAGAGGGTGTACTGGGAGTCGGCCTTCAGGCTCTCCTCGGCGGTCTGCAGGTCGCAGATGGTGATGCCGTCGAGGTTCCAGCCGTGCGAAAGCGCGATGTCGCGCAGCTCTTCCTCGGTCTCCGACAGGGTGGCATAGACGCCGGTCTCCCCGGCCCGTACCCCAGCGAGTAAAAATTGCATGGCGAGGGTCGTTTTTCCTGCTCCCGGATCGCCCTCGACCAGATACATCCGGTTCTGTGGAAAGCCCCCGCCGAGGACCTGGTCCAGGCCTGAGATCCCGGTCGCCGCCCGGGGTTGCAACCCCTTGGGCGGTTCGACGATCCCCCTTACCCCCGTGGTCTCGACCCGCGGGCTCAGCTCCTGAATCACTGCCGCGCACCTCCCTCGAGTGCCCAGAATGCCGATTCCCGCAGGCTCACCTTGACTGGGCTCGCTTATACGGGCCGGCGTATCGAAGTTTGGCAATGCAAAGGAGATGCCTGAGAATGCCACTTAGGCATAGGGATAGAATCACCGCCGCGCCGTTCGTCGCTCCTCACTCCATACCTTGCGGAACGCCTCGTAGCCGAGGACCGGGCGGCCGCCCTTGAAATTGTCCTCGCAGTCGACGACGACGCAGGTCGGGGTGCCGCCGAAGCGCGGGCCGCGCAGGCCGCGGCCGACGATCTGCTCGTAGAGGACGCGGCTCACCGTCGGGCGGCCCATCACCACGTGGGTGACCCGCGGCGCGTCGAACCCGGTGGTCAGGACCTCGCAGTTGCACAGCACCCGGAGCATCCCCTGCTTGAACTCGGTGACGATCTGCCGGCGGGTGACGTCGCGGGTCGAGCCCGAGATCACGCTGGCGGGGATGCCGTGCTGGCGGAGGAGAAACGCCATGCATTCGGCGTCGCGTACGCTGGGGCCGAAGTAGAGAATCGAGGCCGCCGGATCGCGGGCGAGCGGCAGGAGCCGTTCGAGGATGGCGAGCCGCCGCGGCGTGTTGTCGGTGCGGATGGCGAGCACCCGGTCGAGGCGTTCCAGCTCCTGCTCGGTGGGCAGCAGCGAGAGCTGCGAATCGGGCAGGCGGATGGTCGTCGGCGTATGGATGACCTCGAAGACCGGCGCCGCCAGCACCCCCAGCTCCTCCAGCCGCCGCCGCGGGTTCTCCCCCAGGGTGCGGAGCGGCTCGACCAGGCGGTGGAAGATCTCCTTCAGCTCGCGCGTCCCCTCCTCGGGGTCGTCGCCCAGGTACTCCATGCGGAAGGGGGTGGCGGTCAGCCCCACCACCGAAGCCGGCCGTTCGGGCCGATGGAGCTCCGCGAGGATGCGGCGGTAGGAGGGTGCGGCGGCGCGGTGGGCCTCGTCGACCACCAGCAGGCCGAGCGCCGGCAGCAGCTCGGCGAGGATCGCCCGCGGCCCCGGCGCCCCCGCGGCCCGGCCCTCCAGCAGGTGGACGAGGCGGTGCGGGGTGGTGACCAGGACGCTCGGCCGGGTGAGGATCTGGGAGAGGGTGCCCCGGTGGGCCAGGAGGTCCTGCGTGTAGCCGCCCCAGAAGCGCACCAGGCTGACCGGGCAGACCTCCTCCGACGCCTCCCACACCTGGCGGAAGCAGGTGCACGCCTGCTCGCACAGCTCCTCGGTATGGGCGAGCCAGAGGACGGTGCCCTGGTGGGCGAGGTCGCGCTCGCGGTCGTAGCGGTCGAAGAGCCAGAAGGAGATGCTCTCGACCGCCACCCGGGTCTTCCCGGCTCCGGTGGGGAGAGCCACCAGGCAGCGCCGCCCGGGCGGCTCCTGGAGGGTTTCGAGCAGCCCGCGCTGCACCTCGCGCTGGAACGGTTCGAGGGGCTTGAGCCGGAAGCGCCCCTCCAGGTATTCGACGTCCGGCAGGGCGTCGGGGGCCGGAATGCCGGCCAGCTCGCCAGGGAAGCCGGCGGCGAGGACGAACTCGGAGGCCGTCCCCTTGCCCGGGTGCCAGCGCTTGGGGAAGCCCACCCCGGCCGCCCGCGCCACCGCCTCGCGCACTGGCACCGCGGCGAAGAGGTCGACGCCGTGCTGGAGGACGAGGGCGGTCGCCAGCTCTCGCTTGGTCCCCCGCCGGTCGCTCCCCTCGCTTTTGAGGCGGACCTGGCGCAGGGTATAGAGGAGATCGGCCAGCAGCTCCTCGATCGCCGCATGGGGGAGCAGCTCGACCAGCCGGTCGACGGCGCTCCGTTCCCACCCCTCGCGCAGGAGGAGCGGCCCGCCCGCCGCCTCGTCCGGGAACCGCCCCCGCTTGTGCCGCGCCGCGAAGCCGCCCGTCCCCGGCGCCCCCGGCTCGATGTCCGGATCGTGCGCCAGCCGAGCCTGGATCTCCCGGTACTCCTCCTCGCCCAGCCCCCAGGCCTCCATGACCTCCGCCTTGGAGAGCGAGCCCTGGTCCTGGACGGCGCCGGCGATTTCGCTATGGAGAGCGGGGTCGACCACGCCGGGGAGTATAACTTTTGCCTGGCTCCCGCTACGAGAGGGGGAATTCAACCTGCTCCTGCTACACTGATCGTCATGCCGACCCCCGACCAGGTCCTTGCGACCCTCCGCGAGCAGCACGCGCTCCTGAGCCGGCGGTATCCGATCCGGCGTCTGGCCCTATTCGGCTCCTGGGCCCGTGGCGACGCCCGGGCGGACAGCGACGTGGACGTGCTGGTGGACGTCGACCCCTCGATCGGCCTGCGCTTCGTGGAGTTGGGCGACGAGCTCGAAAAAGCCCTGGGCCGCCGGGTGGACCTGGTCTCCCGGCGGGCGATCAAGCCCTCGCTCTGGAAGCAGATCGAGCCCGAGCTGATCGATGCCTAAGCGCGATCCGGGTCTGCTGATCGAGGACATGCTCACGGCGATTCAAAGAGTGGAGCGCTACACCTACGGTTTGGATCGGACCCTCTTCCAGGAGGACGAAAAGACCGTCGACGCCGTGGTCCGTAATTTAGAGATCCTCGGCGAAGCAGCGCGCCAGATGCCAGAGGATTTTGCCGCCCGGCATCCAGGGATCCCCTGGCGCCAGATCGCGGGCCTTCGCAACCGCATCGTGCACGACTACTTCGGTCTCGACCTCGATCTCATCTGGCAGATCCTCCAGAATGACCTGCCGCCACTCCGAGCTCTCCTGGAAGGCACGGGCGCCAAGCCCACCTGATCGAGGCCGTCTCCAAGAGACGGCCGCTGCGGTTCAAGCCTCGGCGAGCGCGGCGAGCCGCTTGGGGGCGACGAGCCGGTAGCTGCCGGTGACGAGCTCGGTCACCTCGTCCCAGTCGATGTCGGCGGCCTTCCCGACGTCCAGCCGGAGCCCCACCCAGCCGCGCGGTCCGATATAGGCGGGTATGTAATAGTGCTCCGGGTCGGCCGCCACCCGCTCCGCGTTCTCCCCCAGCGCCACCTTGCCGCAGACGGCGACGATGCCGTCCCCGTGATGGTTGTCGAGGAAGTAGGCGAAGGTCTTCTTGCGCACCAGGAAGCTCGCGTGATCGCCGGTCCGCGTCCGCGAGGTCTCCGGGAGCGCCAGGCAGATCTGGGTGAGCCGGACGAGGCGCGGGTCTTCGGCGGGGGGCTTGGGCATGGCGGTGGGCTCCGGGGGCGGCGGCATGATTTTATCGTGCGGGATCTTCGGGAACACCTCCGGGAACGTCCGGAACCCGTGGAAAGTCGTCCCGACCGCCTCCGGGTGCTTCCGGAACCTCTCCGGACGCTTTCGGAACCTCTGGAAAGTCCTCCGGGACCCGTGCAAAGTCGTTCGGGAGCTCTCCGGGAGGTCCCGGACGGTCTCCGGGAGCTTCCAGAGATCCTCCGGGCACTTCCGAAACCTCTCCGGGAGGTTTCCAAAACCCTCCGGGACGTTCCAGAAACTCTCCGGAAGCTTCCGGACGGCCTCCGGGAGCTTCAAAATCCGTGGAAAGTCTTCACGGACGCGTGGAAAGTAACTTTCCACGCCTGAAAAGTCGAGCTGCATGCATGGAAAGTAAAATACCACGCGTCAAAAGTCTTCCCGGAGACGTCGAAAGTTACTTTCCATGAACGGAAAGTCGACCCGGAGGCATGAAAAGTCGACCCGGACGCGTCAGAAGTCGACCCGGACGTATGAAAAGTCGACCCGGAGAGGTTCTGGAGGACTTTTCAGGGTTTTTGGCGGCTCGCGGAGAGTTTTCCGGGCGGGTTGGAGGCGAATCCGTCCTCTGAAGAGGTCATTCCGCCACCGTCCTCCCATTGTCATCCTGCGGGGAGCCCTTGGCGGCCCAAAGGATCTGGGAGGGAGGCCCCCGTAGGGCGACTTCTGCGATCAGCCGAGGATCTCGTCGATTCCAGGAGGATCCGATCCGAGTCGTCGCAAGGCGTCGGCCGCGCTCCTGAGAGGCGGTGAAAAAATCGGCCTCCTACCTCACGGGTCTTCGTAGAGACGCCCCTGCCGGCCTCCTGGACCTTGCCGAAACCATGGCCGTCGGGGCGTCTCCGCAGGCATCAGACGCCTGAGATCTCGGCCGCGTTGGAGACGCCCCGACGGCGTGGTAACGGCAAGGGTTTCGATAGCGCCTGGGGCGTCTCTACGGGAATCTCCGCGTGCGACCCGATTTTCTCACGACCTCTGAAAACAGCTGCCGCAAGAAAGCCCCCGGCCGGTGGTTCCACCAGCAAGCCGCCCGGAAACGCGGGCGGGGAGTGAACGGAAAGGAACCCACCATGAAAAAGAGCCTGCTGTGCCTCGCTTTGACCAGTTGCATCGGCCTCACGTTCGCCTCCGGCGCGCGTGCCGAGGGCCTGCGTCGGGACATCCGTCACGATCGAGTGGACATCCGGCACGATGCCCGGGATTTGCGTTCGGACCGGATCGACGTGCGCCGAGATGCGCGCGACCTCTACCGCGATCGCCGCGACATCCGGGCCGATCGCCGGGCCGGGGACGTCCGCGACCTGCGCCGGGACCTGCGGGACGCCCGCCAGGATCGCCGCGACCTCTGGCGGGACGGGACCGACATCCGTCGCGACGGGCGGGATCTGCGCT
Organism: Thermoanaerobaculia bacterium; assembly: GCA_035644215.1. Classification (GTDB taxonomy): domain Bacteria; phylum Acidobacteriota; class Thermoanaerobaculia; order Multivoradales; family UBA5704; genus DASQPA01. The sequence continues at coordinate 4,158 of DASQPA010000386.1, read as the reverse complement.
ACGACCGCCGGGACCTGCGCCGCGACGAGTGGCAGCGCCGGAACGGCTTCTGAGCCCTTCAGGACTCCTGGTCTATCCGGCGGTGCCGGGTAGACCAGGGGCCTCTCGCCCGCCTACCCCTCCCGCTCCAGCATCTCCACCCGGTTCCCGAACGGATCGCGAAACTCGAAGCGGTGGCAGCCGGGGATCGGGATCGCCTCCTCGACGGTGATCCCCTCCCGGGTGAGCCGTTGGCGCCAGGCTTCGAGGCCGGTCACGCGGTAGGCGACGTGGGCCTTGGTGGCGCGGCGGTCGACGCCTTCCTCGGTGCCGATGTGGATCGGGCGGTCGCCGGCCTGGAGCCAGAGGCCGCCGCGGGCTTGCAGGGGCTCGGGCTTCGGGATCTCGGCCAAGCCGAGGAGCTCACAGTAGAAGCGCCGCGCCGCCGCCTCGGCGCCGCGGGGCACGGTGATCTGGACGTGGTCGAGGCCGACGATCCTCGGCTCCGGAAGGTCCTTCTCCATCTCGCTCTCCTCAGGATTCCAGCTCAAGGCCTCTACGAAACGATAGCGGACAAGCGTCCGGACAGGAAGACAGAGCGTATGATCTTCCATACGCTCCGCCGCGCCGGGAGATCCGGGGGTGCCGCCTCACGGCCTGTGTCTCCTTCGCCGTAACTCATTTCCTGGCAGAGGCTTGGGCGCTTTCGTCGGCGCGCCAGGGACGCCGTTCTCAAGCTGGCATCGGCATTGCCCTTGGAGGGCCGCCGCGAGGGCCAAAAGGGGTCCTCGCAGCGAAAGGAGGCTTTCCTTGGAGCACGCACATCCGCCGGTCCGCACCGGCTTCTCCCTCTCGGCCCGCCGGCTTCTCTTCCTGCTCGGCCTGCTGGCCCTGCTCGGTCTGTTCGGCGGCACGCCCGCCCGGGGGGACGAGGCGCCGCGTTTCCTCATCGAGAAGATCACCGTCAAAGGCAACCGCCGCCCCGCCTCGGCCCGCATCGTGGTCTCCGAATCGCTCCTGAAGGACGGGCGGACCTATGGCGAGGACGAGCTGCGCACCGCCGTCCACCGCATCAAGCGGCTGCCGTTCATCATCGAGGCCGACTTTGCCCTGCAGAAGGGGAGCGAGCGCGGTCGCTATGAGCTGGTCATCACGGTCGAGGAGACGCGGCCGATCTTCGTCGACCTCGAAGGGGCGGGCGATTATTCCGATCGATCGGGCGTCTACTCCCCCCTGCCGACCTCCCGGCGTTTCGACTTCTCCAACAACTCCCTCTTGGGCGTGCGCGAGTTCGTCGGCTCGGAAGGGGTCCTCTTCGCCTCGTTCGGCAGCTCGAACGGGCTCTTCCAGTTGGGCTACACCCGCTACGACCTGTTCGGTCCCGGCAGCTTCGCGAGCCTCGCCCTGGCCTTCAGCCCGCACGACAACAAGGAAACCACCGCCTCCCTCTCGGCCGGCGTGCCGCTCACCGTCAACCAGTCGCTGCGGGCGACGGTAGCGCTCAGCCACGCGAGCTTCCGGGGCGACGTCTCACGGGACGATTCCACCCAGCAGTCGGGGCAGCTCGACTGGCTCTACAACACCACCGACGACCCGCTGTTCCCCACCCGGGGCGATACGGTGGAGGCCGCTCTCGACTACCGGAAATATCACTCCATCTTCAAGGACCCGGGGATCGCCATGTCCCCGTTTCGGTTCGACGAGCGCACCTGGGGTCTCACCCTGTCCGGCAACCGCCACCGGCCGCTCACCGCGCGCCAGTCCCTGGCGTTCGGCCTCTCCGCCGCGGCCTACCACTTGAGCGAAGACCAGACGTCCGCCAATTTCCTCAACGGCTCCGGCACCGGCTACCAGGCGAGCGTCAGCGTGACCCATGCGTTCGACCTCCTGCAGGGCGAGCGGGCGCGCCACTGGGGGGATCTGCGGCTGGAGACCTCGGCCTCCTATGTGGGGTCCCACAGCAACGACGCCTTCAACGCCCTGTTCGACCAGACCACGGTCTACCAGCTGACGCTCGGGGAGACCCTGGTCTTCCGCAACCCCTGGGCGATCGTGCGGCTGGGCGTTCTCTACCACGGCAAGGTGATGCGATGAGGGGGGCGGGATGGAGGATCGCGTTCCTCTGGGGAGTCCTGCTATCCGCCCTTTCGGCTGCGGCGTTTGCCGCCGCACCCGAGGCGCCGGCGGTGGAGATCCGGGAACGGGTCCTCGCCGTCTCCAACCTGGCGCCGGTGCTGGGTCGGCCGGAGGTCCGTCCCCACTTGATGACGGGCCTCACCACCACCTTCCTCCTGGAGGTCGCCGCGGTCGACGGCGCGGGGCACCGGGCGAAGGGGGGAGGCAAGGTCGACGTGCGCTATGAGCTCTGGGACGAGGTCTTCCTGGTCAGCGCCATGGGGATCGACGGCCGGGTGCGGCGGGAGAGTCTGCCCTCGTTCGACCGTCTGCTCGCCTGGTGGCACGGGCTCGACCTGCCGGTCGTGGGCACCGCTCCGCTTGCGGGTGGCGGCCCCTGGAACGTCCTCGTGCGCCTCTCGATCATCCCTTTCTCGCAGTCTGAGCAGCGGGACACCCAGCGCTGGCTCGCCGACTCGATCGAGCGGCCGCAGCGCGGCGAGTCGACCGCGCCCCCCCGGGCGGAACCGCTGACCGGGACGCTCGACGCCCTCCTCGCCACGTCGATCAAGCGCCAGCGGCTGGTCAGCTATGATTGGAACCTCGTCGTCCAACCGGAGCGCCGGTAAGTGAACCTCAAGGTGACGCTGACCACGATCCTCGGCCTCCTCGCCGCGGCCGCCCTGGTCTTCTTCACCTTCGAGCGCGAGCTCGCGGGGGCCTGGTTCACTTTCGGGGTCCATCCCGAGGTGACCGGGCTCCTCGAGCGCTCGCTCGACGACCAGAAGCGCCTGGCGCGGGGCGACCCGGCCCACGCGCCGCTCTACCGGCAGCGCTTCGACGCCACCCGCGCGCTCCTCGGGCGACTGCGCATCCTGGAGCTCAGCCGGGGGGAGATCGTCGGGCGCTACGAGGCGCTCCTCCTCGGCCTCTTCGCCGGCATCCTCACCCTGGGAAGCACGATCTACGCCGTGCGCGCGCGGCGGCAGGAGGTGCGACTCACCCGGCTCCAGGGGGCGCTCGCCGAGCTGGCGGCCGGCGGCACGGACGTCCGCGTCGGCGAACGGCGGCGCGACTTGATCGGACGGATCGCCGCCATGATCGAGGAGACCTCGCGGGTGATCGCCCGCGACCGCCGGCGGCTGGCCTCGCTGGAGAACCTCTCCGCCTGGCAGGAGGCGGCGCGGCGGCAGGCGCACGAGATGCGTACGCCGCTCACCGCGGCACGCCTGGAGCTTTCGCGCCTGCGCGAGATCGCCGGTCATGCTGGACCCGCCGGAGAAGCGGAGGCGGAAACCGGCCGCCTGGCCGAGAGCGCCCTCGCCGAGATCGACCGGCTGGGCCGCCTCACCCAGGCCTTCACCGCCTTCGCCCGGCTGCCCGAGCCCACGCTCAACCGGCGGGACCTCGGCCCCTTCCTCGCCGAGTACGTGGAGACGTTCGCGGCGGCCTGGTCGAACCTCGCCCTCCGGCTGGTCCCTCCGGGAGGTGCCTGCGCCGCCGCCTTCGATCCCGAGATGGTGCGCCAGGTGCTGGTCAACCTCTGCGACAACAGCGCCCTTGCCCTGGGTGAGAGGGGGGGGACGGTCACCTTCTCTCTCGCGACCGCCAACGGCTGGACCTGCCTGGAGGTGGCGGACGACGGCCCCGGGGTGGCGGCCGCGATCCGTCCTCGGCTCTTCGAGCCCTATGCCACCACCCGGCGGGTGGGGGAGGGGATGGGCCTGGGGCTCGCCCTCTCGCGGAAGATCCTCCTCGACCACGGCGGCGACCTGGAGCTCGCCGCCAGCTCCGGGGAGGGGGCCGTCTTCCGGCTGCTCTTCCCCCGGGTCTTTCCGCAGGTCATGGAGGGGCCATGAAGCGGGTCCTCCTGGTCGAGGACGACCCGAAGATCCGCGCCGGCCTCCTCCTCCAACTCGGCGAGGCCGGGCTTGCCGTCGAGGCGCTGGCCTCGGCCGAGGAGGCCTATGCCCGGCTCGCCGACCGCGGGCGGCTCCCCCCGGACCTCCTCCTCCTGGACGTCCGCCTGGGCGGCATGAGCGGGGTCGAGCTGATCCGGATTCT
>DASQPA010000385.1:0-9361 GCA_035644215.1 Thermoanaerobaculia bacterium | reverse complement strand
ACGCGGGTCCCAGAACCGGCCCTGGCCGTGCATCTCCAGGTTGGCCACGAAGGCGTTCCAGTAGGTGACCGAGCCCCAGCCGGTATAGGTGTGGGCGTTGACGCCGGCCAGCCCGTAGGCGGGAGGGATGAGGGTGGCCGCGGTCTTGCCATCCGGACGGAAGGCATTGCCGTCGAGGAACAGCTTGGCGTCGAAGCGGCCCGGCCCTCAGCTCTGGAGGACGGTGCGGACGGTCCCCTCGTCGACCCCCAAGAGGTGGGCGACCGGCTGCAGGTTGGGCGCCAGGTTGACGATCGCGCCGACGTTCAAGTCGCGGTTGGCCCAGCCGTCCAGGCGCCGGCCGATGCCGGGTGCCGTCGAGTCGTCGACCGTCGAGTGGCAGAGTCCGCAGGTGATCCCGACCGAGCGCAGGCTCCCGTCGGGGTTGAGGAAACCTTTCACCCCGACGACCGCCCGGCTCTTGAGGAGGTCGCGGGTGACGGCGGGATCGTCGAGGTTGACCTTGCCGTGCCGGAGCGCGGTCAAGACCTCGGGCGGCAGGGCCTGGGCGTCGACCTTGAGGCCGACCCCGAGCGCCGCCCGAGGGCTCACCTGCCGGATCGCCTGGTCGAGCCCGAGGACCCGGGTCCAGAAAACCTGATCGCCGAAGGTCTCGTAACGGAAGGTGTCGCGACCCTCGTCGAGCATTCGAGCGGAGTTGGCGGTGATCGGATCATTGGCATCGGCCGGACGCGAGGTGGGGACGAGCGCGGTGAGGCAGACGAGCAGCAGGGCCCCCGCAAGGCCCGCGAGCAGACGAGACAGCACTTCTCTGTATCGCATCGTGGACTCCTCCTGTGGGTGGTCGAGGAACCCGGGCCCGGTGCCTGACCTTAGAGAGAGTTGGGAGGAGGAAAAAGGTAACAGGCGATCCGGGTCCGACGTCTACGGCTTTTCCCAGCGCAGGAAGAGAAAGTACGGAATGCGCGTCAAGCGCTCGAACCGGGCGGACTTCGGCAGCTCCTCCGCGGTCGGGTTCGGCTCCCGGAGCTCGCGGAGAAGAAATCCCTGGCGCAGCGGGGCGCCCAGGTAGTCCTCGAGCGGCCGGTGCCGGCGCAGGACCGGGTCGCGGAACGCCGGCGCGATCCGGCTGTCCCAGGCCGTGCGGTCGAAATAGCGGTCGACGGAGAAGAACTGAAGGAGACCGGCCTCGTCCCGGATCCACCGGGACACCGGCGGCGAGAAGCAGGGATGGGTGAGGCTCATCCAGAGGTCCCCACCGGGACGGAGCACCCGGTGGACCTCGGATACCGCCCCCTCGTAGTCCTCGACGTCCATCAGGCTCATCGCGGCGACGACCCGGTCGAACGAGGTCGGGGCCACGTCGTCCATGGCGCTCGCGTTGGCGCGGACGTATTCGATCGCGAGCCCCTGGGCGAGCGTCCGCTGGCGGGCGACTTCGATCAGCCGCGGGCTGCCATCCACTCCGACGACCCGCGCGCCCCGCCGGGTGAGCTCGCGGGAGTAGCCCCCCTCGCCGCATCCCAGGTCCAGGATGGAAAGACCCTGGACGTCGCCGAGCAGCTGGAGCATCCGCGGCAGCAGGAAGTCGTTCCGGTAGTCGTTCGTGTCCGCATGGGCGACCCAGTCGTCGGCGATGCCGTCCCAGGAGCGGGTGGAGCTGTCGTCGCGAGTGGGCATGAGAATGGGCTCGGCCTGCCGAGTCTTGGCAGGCCGGCGAGTCTATCGCATCTGCCGGAAGGCTTTGACAGACAGAGAGGAACGCCATAGAGTCGAACCCGACAGCACCCACCGGTAACGATCGGAAAGGAGAGCCCCATGTCGCGCAAGCTCGTCGTCCTGGCGATTTTCGTCTGCCTAGGAATCCTCGGCCCCATCGCCGTGGTCGCCGCGTCGACCCCCACCGACCCCGTCGCCCCCACCGACCCCGCCGCCGCCACGGTGGCGGCACCGAGCTTGGACCTGGCCCTCATCCTCAATCCCGCTGCCGAGGGGGGCGCGATCTGCCCGGGGGCCGCCCCGGCCCCTCGCCCGGCCGACGACTGCACGCCCTATGGATATCTGTGCGATCCCCGGTACGTGATGGTGGTGTGCTGCCCGGGCACCCATTGCTTCTCTCCCTACCCTGGCGTCCCGCAGTACTGCCTGTAGACCGGTCGGCGGTCCGGGAATTCTTCGCCGAAGGGGCGGTCCTGGCGGCCGCCCCTTCCGTCTGGAGATGGAGACCCTCATGTCGGAAGCCTTCGAGACCCCTGTGGCTCCCGAAGCCTCGCGCCCAGGCTTCTGGAGCACGATCCGCGAATCGCTTCGCGGCACCCGCCGGGTCTACACCGAGGGGCCGATCGGCAGCGCCATCGTGCTGCTTGCCGTGCCCATGGTGCTCGAGATGGTGCTCGAGTCGGTCTTCGCCATCGTCGACGTCTTCTGGGTCTCGAAGCTCGGCGCCGACGCGGTCGCGACGGTCGGTTTGACCGAGTCGATGCTGGCGCTCCTCTACGCGGTGGCGATCGGCCTCTCGATGGGCGCCGCGGCCACCGTCGCCCGCCGCATCGGCGAGAAGGACCCCGAGCGCGCCGCGGCGGCGGCCGTGCAGTCGATCGCGCTGGGGATCGCCGTGGCCGTCCCGCTCGGCATCCTCGGCGCCTCGCTGGCCCCCCGCCTCCTCGGCCTCCTCGGGGCGCCGCCCGCAGTGATCGCCAACGGCTGGCCGTTCACCGCCATCATGCTGGGATGCAACGTCGTCATCCTGCTCCTCTTTTTGATCAACGCCATTTTCCGTGGCTCCGGCGATGCGACCATGGCGATGCGCTCTTTGTGGCTCGCCAACCTCTTCAACCTGATCCTCGATCCCTGCTTCATCTTCGGGCTCGGCCCCTTCCCGCGCCTCGGCGTGACCGGCGCCGCCGTCGCCACCACCTGCGGGCGGGGGTTGGGCGTCCTCTTCCAGCTCTGGACGCTGTCGCGTGGCCGCGGCCGCATCGTCCTCCGCAGGCGCCACCTGAAGCTCGAACCGGCGGCGATGCTGCGCCTGCTGCGGGTGTCGGGCAACGGCATTCTGCAGGTGGTGATCGGGACCGCGAGCTGGACCGGCCTGGTGCGCATCCTGTCCGGGTTCGGCTCGGCCGCCCTGGCGGGCTACACCATCGCCATCCGCATCATCGTCTTCGCGATCCTCCCCTCCTGGGGGCTGTCGAACGCCGCCGCCACCCTGGTGGGGCAGAACCTGGGGGCGGGCAAGCCCGAGCGGGCCGAGCGCTCGGTGTGGATCGCCGCCTTCTACGACATGGGGTTCCTGGGGGTGGTCGGCCTGCTCTTCGTGCTCTTCGCCGGTCCGCTGGTCCGGCTCTTCACGACCGACGAGGCGGTGGTGGCGAACGCCGCGCTCTGCCTGCGCTACGTCAGCTGCGGCTTCCTTTTCTATGCCTTCGGGATGGTGATGACCCAGGCCTTCAACGGCGCCGGCGACACCTGGACGCCGACCCGGATCAACCTTTTCTGTTTCTGGATCTGGGAGATCCCGCTCGCCTACGTGCTGGCGATCCGGATGGGCTTCGGTCCCCGCGGCGTGTTCCTGGCGATTCCGATCGCTTTTTCGACCCTGGCGGTCGTCAGCACTCTCTTCTTCCGGCGCGGGAAGTGGAAGGAAAAGAAGGTGTAGACGGATGCGGCCCGGCCTCGGCATGGGGTGCCTCGGGCTGCTGTTGGCGCTCGGCTGTGTGAAAGGCACCGGGGATACCGGCGGCATCGCGGGTCCCGTGACGTTGGGCGTCGGCCTGCGTGGGGACGGAGCGGTTCTTCAATCGCTGGAGGAAAACGGTCCGGCCGCCCGGGCCGGGCTCCTCCCCGGCGACCAGCTCCTGACCCTGGACGGCACGGCCGTGGACGGCGCCTGCACCCTGGAGCACCTGCTCCTCGCCAGGCGCCCCGGGCAGCAGGTCGCGCTCACCCTCCGGCGAGGCACGGAGAGCCTCGAAAGGTCGGTGGAGCTGGTCGACGCCCTGGATTTCCAGACGAGGGCCTGCACGGCCGGCCGGGCCACGGGGTGCTTCGAGCTCGGCCTTCTCTACGTCGAGGGGCGGGGCGTGCCGGCCGACCCGGAGCGCGCCAACCGGCTCTTCGACCAGGCCTGCCAGGCCGGCAGCGCGGCCGGGTGCGCCGAGCTCGGCGGCCGCTATCTCGGTGGTTCCGGTGGCGGCTCCGGCGGCTCCGGCGGCATTGACGAGGCGCGCATCCGCGAGCTGCTCCGCCGGGCCTGCGACGGCGGCAGCGCCGCGGGCTGCGCGCACCTTGCCTTTATCTACGCCACGGGGAGGGGCGTCCCCCAGGACGACGACCAGGCGTTCCGCCTCTACCAGACCGCCTGCGAGGGGGGCGCCGCCGCGGGTTGCTACAACGTCGGCCTCCACTTCGAAAAGGCCCGCGGGACGGTCGAGAACAGCAGCCTCGCCCTGCTCGCCTATGGCCGCGCCTGCGACCTGGGGGACGCCTTCGGCTGCACCAACCTCGCCTTCCTCCACGAGCGCGGCCTGGGCAGTCCCCCGGACCCGCAGCGCGTGGCCGACCTCTACCGCCGCGCCTGCGAGGGGAGCCCCTGCGAGAAAGGCGACCCCCTGGGCTGCTTCAACCTCGGGGTCTTCTACCGCGACGGCAAGGGCGTGTCGACCGACAAGGCCCGCGCCGCCGCCCTCTTCGAGCGCGCCTGTGCCGGGCACAACGCCTTCGGCTGCGCCAACCTGGCTGACCTGCTCTACGCAGGCGACGGCGTGCCCAAAGACGAGAAGCGTGCCGCCGGCCTCTACCGCCAGGCCTGCGACGGCGGCCACACCCTCGCCTGTCGCAACCTGTTGGCCCTGCCCGGCATGGCCGGCACGCCGGCGGCCGCGGACGCCCTGGCTCGCCTGGAGGCAGGCTGCCAGAAGGCCGAGGCCGCCGCCTGCTACCAGCTCGGCGCCGTCTACGACGGTGGCGTGGGAGTCGCCGCCGACCCGGTCCGCGCCGCCGGCGACTACCTGAAAGGCTGCCAGGGTGGCGAGCCCAGGAGCTGCGTCAACCTGGGAGTGATGGCCGCCAACGGCACCGGCGTGCCCAAGGACGACGTGCGCGCCATCGCGCTCTACCAGCAGGCCTGCGACGCGGGGTTCCCCAGGGGCTGCTACAACGTCGCGGTGCGTTACGCCAAGGGCCTGGGCATCACCAGGGACCCGGTCCAGGCCGTTCAGCTCTACCAGAAAGCCTGCGACGGCGGCGATCTGCTGGCCTGCGCCAGCCTCGCCGAGGTCTACGACAAGGGAGACGGGGTCCTCCCCGAGCCGGCGCGCGCCCGCGAGCTGTGGAAGAGGGCCTGCGAGGGTGGGGATCAGGAGTCGTGCGGACGGCTGCGGTAGGCTGAGGCTTCTAATCCCAACGTCGGGACTTGTTCATAACTCCCGACAAATTGTATTCTTGGGCGTAATGCTGACGGACGACGAACGCCGTGCGCTCCGGGTGATTCACCGACTCGGGGTCGTGCGCACGGCCGACCTCGCGGCGCACGGCATCCCGCGCCAACGGCTGTACCAGCTCGTCCGCAAGGGCAAGGTGGAGCGTCAGGCGCGCGGGATCTATGCCGCCAGCAATCACCCACACACCACCGAACACGCGCTCGCCCAGGTCGCAAAGCGGGTCCCGAACGGTGTGATCTGCCTGCTTACCGCGTTGCGGTTCCACGACCTCACGACCCAGCTTCCGGACGAGGTATGGGTTTCCTTGCCGGAGAAGGCCCGCAAGCCTCGGCTCGACTACCCGCGCCTTCGGGTAGCCCGCTTTTCCGGGGTGGCCCTTACGGAAGGCATCGAGACGCACCGGATCGAGGGGGTCGATGTCCGCGTGTACTCGGCCGCCAAGACGGTCGCCGACTGCTTCAAGTACCGCCATAAGATTGGAATCGATGTGCCCGGGACCTGGGCCTCGGGTGGGCCGTGGAGAGTCCGAACGGCAGGCAAGCGATGACTCGCCCCTGCCGCGAGATTGATGGCAAGGTACTGAAAGGGTCAGACGAATTGCAGGCTAGGATCGTCCCGGATGTACGCCAGCTGTTGACCGAGATAGGGGAGAGGGGGCAGGCCGTGCCAGGTGCGGACCAGGTGATAGCTGGGGGAGGTGAGGAGCCGCGTCGCGTCGACCGCTTCGCTCCAGTCGGGCCGGCGGATCTCGGCGACGGTCTCGCGGCTGGGGAGCAGGCCGAAATCCCATGCGCCACAGAGACGGACGAGGAAATCTACCCGGTCGGCCAGGGAGCCGAGGGCTTCGGGGACTTCCGTGTCCGGGTAGAGAGAGCCGTCAATCCAGGAGGGCATCGAGAAACTCCTGGGCGAACCAGTGGCGGAGGTTGGCGGCCGTGGCACGCTCTTCCGGCTCGGCGATTCCGGCGAGAGGACGATGCTGGGCGATCCGCGACAGGTGGGTCTCGACCGCCAGCTTGGCGCGGTGGGGATCGGCATCGCTGCCGGCGCGTTCCTGCCGTTCTTTCCAGAGTCGCCAGCACTCTCTGGGGGTGACCAGCCTCTTCTGGCAGAGTGTATGGATGTCTAAGAAGTCTCGGGGGGCGCCCCTCTCGACGAGCGCCACCATCTTGCTGGCGACGAGGTCCGGCAGGCTGTCGAGGGCAACGTCCACCCAGGGAAGCGTCGTCGTCGGCTCGATCTGCGCGGAGCGGATCGCCACCTGGAAGCTGAAGACGACCTTCCCCTCCACCAGCAAGTCGAGGCTCGATACCTCGCCCCAACGCCGGAGGCGCGTCGACCCGAACCGGTGCAAAGCCTCCTCGACAGCTCGCAGCACGTTTTCCCGATCTTCGGCGGTCGCCGCCGGCTCCCACCAGGCGTCGACATCATGAGTGAAGCGGTACTCGCAGTAGTGCTGCAGCCCCAGCGCGCCGCCGAGAGAGACCTGGTGTCCCAAGCCAGCGTCAGCCAGCGCCTGGAGGGCTGCCTCAGCGTGGGCGGATAGTTGGGTGGGCCGGGTAGGGTTGGGCATCATTGCCAATAAGATAATTGAGCTGGCCTTTCTGAGCAGCGCGGCGTACGTCGGCTATGCTGACTTCCGTACGTCGGCGTCAACTTCGGCTCTCCACCTCTCTCTGTGTGACCATGGCGCTCTCCGGCCCGCCAGCGGCATAGCTATTCTTCCTCTGCCTTGAAGATCGCCTCTGCGGGGTTCTTGAGCGCAGATAGGATATTTTCGGCGATTTTGGAGAGGAGTTTGTCGCCCCAGAACGGATCATTTACATCATAATAGATGACGCGAATATGACGTACATCGAACGGAACGTCCTGCTCGTTAGCGGATACCAGGACGACCGGCTTTCTCAGTGCATGTGCTAGGCCAAGCTCATAAAATACATTGGGATTTCGCGAAGTCAACTCGGCCACCAATACCTTGGCTGCCTTAATCCCAGACCACACTTGATCGATGATCTTGCCGGTCGAAAAGATGTCGTCGTCCGCTCGCATAGGCTTGAGCCCAGCCTTCCGAATTGCGGGCTCGTAGATTAAGGAGTAATGAAGGCCCAGAGGAGCCGCAAAGGGCATCACGACGAAGCAGGAGTCGCTGGGGTCAACGGTTACCGCCCTTCCCAGTTTCTTTAGGTCAACTGTCGTTGACGGACCACTGCCCGTTTCCTGGGAGAAATCCAGCACGCGCACCTTCCCGTTATGTCTCTCGAGTAGTTGTGCCTTTTCGAGGCTCTCCATGAACAGTGCCTTGAATTCGGATAGCTTCGATTGCGGGATGTGGAAAGTGTCGACTAGGGCGTTATCGAAGAACTGCTCGTCCGGAAGATTCTCGCCGCGGTAATGTCTATAGACGTCTGAAATGTCGGGTGCATTTAGAATGGCTTCCCGGAGCCCGGCCAGTTCATCTTGCTGCTCCTGAGGCCTGAGAATCTTCTTGGCCAGATCAGTAACCTTGAGGCGACCGCTTCCAGGGCGATCGAGGAGTCCAAACTTAATGGCCGAGCTGATCTCAACCCTGGTGGGGCCAGTAAGCTTTAAGCCAATAAATCGGGCCACATCAGCGTCCGAGCATTCACGGCCAGCGTTTTGATCAAGAATCGCCCTTGGCACGCGGAGGACTTTCTCAAGAGAGTGGCGTGGATATCTCGCTTGCGTCTCGGTGTCTGTGCGCTCTGGTGACCGCCTCTTGACCCTTTTAGCTGAGTTACTCATCCTCACCTCTCACAGTACTTAGGTTACAGATAGCATTCCCTTCCCTGTATCCTCCTCGCACGCTTGAAGCGGAGGGCAGTGTAGGGTCGATCATGGTGGTCTTTCTCTTTGCTAAGTACGACTTAAGACACCCTACCTCTCCGGAAACAGGCTGTCAACCCGTCAGGTAAGCGCCAAGCCTGCCCCACTATAGTGGCATACCCAACCCTACGAATCGGGCAGATGGACAACAAAGAATGGAGGGTCGCGCCGGCGGTCAAGGAGCGGACGACGTTCCAGAGCTTTGAGCGGCTCCCAATTTCAAAGCTCCCGGCTCTGCCGGCAGCCGGGGGACTTGAGTCAGATTCTGGAGTGCGTCCGAAGCGCCCAGACGCCGGCTCGCGTCCTCTCCTTGACATCACTCCATGGCGGTCATACAATGCGTATGACGTGGAGGTGCCGATTGCGACTCAATGCGAGGTTGCCCGAGGAGTTGGCCCGGAAGCTCGAAGCCCTGGAGCGGGCGACCGGGCAGAGCACGTCGGATGTCGTGCGTTCTGCGCTCGAGCGCTACTTCAGCGAAGTCTGTGGGCAAGGCCGCTCCTCGCGTGACGCGATCCTCGCTTCGGGCCTCGTCGGTTGCGGCGAGGCCGAGGCCGACCTTTCGGCGACCTATAAGGCGCGGCTGTCTGAGGGCTTTGGGCGCAAGCATGGTCATCGCTGACACGGGATTCTGGCTCGCACTCGCCAACCGTCGGGACGCACACCACGAAAACGCCCTCCAGGCCCTGGACGCGCTCGGGGACGAACGCCTCATCGTGACTTGGCCCGTAATGACCGAGACCTGCTATCTGCTGCTCGATCGCTTGGGTCCCGCCGCGCAAGCCCGATTCCTCGCCTCCCACGCCGCGAGAGCGTTCGAGATCGCCGACCCGGAGATCCACCCACCCGATCGCCTCGTTCCGCTGATGGAGAAGTACGAAGCCCTGCCGATGGACCTGGCGGACGCCACGCTCGTGTTGCTCGCCGAATGGCTGGGCCACGGCCGCATCCTTTCCGTCGATCGGCGCGACTTCGGGACCTTCCGGTGGAAGAACCGTCACCCCTTCGAGAACCTGCTGGTATAGGAGGAGCGAAGGGCCGAAGGCCCCTCCCATCCTCCCCTCTCCGCCCTGGGC
>DASQPA010000384.1:0-5968 GCA_035644215.1 Thermoanaerobaculia bacterium | reverse complement strand
CTGCGCGAGCGCCTGCCGGAGGCCATGGTGCCGTCGGCGGTGGTGGCTCTCTCGGTCCTGCCGGTGACCGCGAACGGCAAGCTCGACCGGCGGGCCCTGGCGCTTATGGCGTCCACGGCGGCGGAAGGCGACACGGTCGAGGCGCCGCGCACCGCGGTCGAGAAGCTCCTCGCCGGGCTGTGGCGCGAGCTCCTGGGGCCGGAGGCCGCGGGCCGGATCGGGTGCGGCGCCGATTTCTTCGCGCTCGGCGGGCACTCGCTCCTGGCGACCCGCCTGGCGGCCCGCCTGGAGAAGCTCCTCGGGATCGAGCTGCCGTTGGCGACGATCTTCACCACGCCGGTCCTCTCGGCGCTCGCGGCAAAGATCGAAACGCTCGCCGGGGGCAAGCTGCGGACCGCGCGGCCGATCCGGCCGGTGCCGCGCGACCGGCCGCTGCCGCTCTCCTTCGCCCAGGAGCGCCTCTGGTTCATCGACCGGCTGACGCCGGGCAGAGCTCAGTACAACATGCCCGCGGCCCTAAGGCTCGCGGGTTCGCTCGACCGGGCGGCCCTGGCCGCGGTCTTCGCCGCGCTGGTCGAGCGCCACGAGGGGCTGCGCACGAGCTTCTCCGAGGTCGACGGGAGCCCGGTGCAGGAGATCGCGCCGGCGGCGGCTCTCCCCCTGCCGTTCGTCGACCTCTCAAGGCTTACCGGCGCCCCGGTGCTCGACGTCGAGCTCGCCCGCCTGGTGCGGGAGGAGGCGCGGCGGCCGTTCGACCTGGAGCGTGCGCCGCTCCTGCGCACCACGCTCGTCCGCGGCGCCGGATCGGCGGGGGAGGAGGAGCACACGCTCCTCGTAACCCTCCACCACATCGTCGCCGACGGCTGGTCGATCGGGGTGCTGGAACGCGAGGTGGCGGCGCTCTACGGCGCCTTCGTCGCGGGCCGTCCGTCGCCGCTTCCGGACCTGCCGGTGCAGTACGCCGACTACGCGGTCTGGCAGCGGGCGCGGTTCCGCGGCAAGCGGTTCGCGCGGGAGGTGGCGTGGTGGCGAGAGCGCCTCGAAGGCTCCCCGGCCGAGCTGGCCCTGCCCTTCGATCGGCCGCGCCCGGCGCTCCCGGGGCAGCGCGGCGCGACGCTCGCCTGGGGGCTCCCGATGGACCTCTCGACCGCCCTCGCGCGCCGGGCGCGGCAGGCGGAGGCGACGCCGTTCATGGCGCTCCTCGCGGCGTTCCAGGCGCTCCTCGCGCGCTACACCGGCGAGCGGGCGGTGCCGGTGGGCACGCCGATCGCCAACCGCCTGCTCGCCGAGCTGGAGGGCCTGGTGGGCTTCTTCGTCAACACCCTGGCCCTCCTGGGCGACCTGGACGGCGATCCGAGCTTCCGCCAGCTCCTCGACCGGACGCGGGAGGCGACCCTCGCCGCCTACGCGCACCAGGAGCTGCCGTTCGAGAAGCTGGTCGAGGCGCTCTCGCCCGAGCGCCACCTGGGGAGGACCCCGCTCTTCCAGGTGCTCCTGGCGCTCCAGAACACCCCACCCGCGGAGCTCGTGCTCGCCGGCCTGCGGCTCGCGTGGCGCGAGGTCGAGACCGGGACCGCGAAGCTCGACCTGACGCTGGCGCTCGCCGAGTCGCCGGCCGGAATCGCCGGGACGATCGAGTACGACACCGACCTCTTCGACCGGACGACGATCGTCCGTCTGGGCGGGCACCTGACGCGGCTCCTGCGGGCGGCGGTCGACGACTCGGAGAGCCGCCTCTCCGACCTACCGCTCCTCTCCGCGGCGGAGCACGCCCAACTCCTCGCGGAGTGGGTGGGAGCCGTGCCTATCCCGCGGCCCTGGACCCCGCTCCACGAGCGGGTGGATGGCTGGGCGCGGCGGAATCCCGGAGCGACGGTGGTCGAGCAGGCGGGCCGGCGTATGACCTACGGCGAGCTGGTGGAACGGGCGGACCGCCTCGCCCGCCGGCTCCGCGCCCTGGGCGTGGGGCCGGAGGTGCCGGTCGCGCTCCTTGTCCGCCGCTCGCCCGAGATGGTGATCGGGCTTTTGGCCGGCTGGAAGGCCGGCGGCGCCTTAGCACCGCTCGATCCCGGCTCGCCGCCCGAGCGGCTGGCGGTCCTCCTCGAAGACATCCGGCCGGCGGTGGTCCTCACCCAGGAGCAGCTGGTGGACCGCCTGCCCGCGGGTACCGCCGACAGCGCGACGATCTTGATTCTGCGCGAGACAGAGCCGGAGTTGCCGGCCGCTCTCCCGGAGGCTGGCGTTTTTCCCGCGACTTCACCTGGCCAACTCGCCTACATCCTCTACACCTCGGGCTCGACGGGGAAGCCGAAGGGGGTCGAGCTGGAGCACGGACCGCTCACCAACTTCATCGACTGGCACCATCGCGCCGTCGGCCTTCAGCCGGAGGACCGCCTCTCCTTCCTCTCCGGCGTCGCCTTCGACGCCGCGGTGCTCGACCTCTGGCCCACCCTGACCGCGGGCGCCTCGGTCCACATGGCGGACGAGTCGATCCGCACCGCTCCCCTGGCTCTGCGCGACTGGGTGGTCGAGCGCCGGCTGACCAAGGTCTTCGTCACCACCGTCCTCGCCGAGGCCCTGATCCGCCTCGACTGGCCGGCCGGCACCGCCCTCCGCATCCTGGAGACCGGCGGCGAGCGCCTGAGCGCCCCGCCCCCCCACGGTCTGCCGTTCGGCCTGCTCAACGTCTACGGCCCCACCGAGTGCTCGCTCATCACCACCACGAGCCTCGTCTCGCCTGACGCCCCGCCTGGACCGCCGGTTATCGGGCGGGTGGTCGACGGCGCGGAGGTGAGGCTCGTCGACCGGGACTTCCATCTCGTCCCGCTCGGCCTGCCGGGCGAGGTCTGCATCGCCGGGCGGGGGCTCGGGCGCGGTTATCGCGCCCGCCCCGAGCAGACGGCCCTGATCTACGCGCCGGACCCGTTCGGAGCCCCAGGCGAGCGCATGTACCGGACCGGCGACCTGGCGCGCTGGCGCTCGACCGGCGAGCTGGAGTTCATCGGCCGCATCGACTTCCAGGTCAAGGTGCGCGGCCATCGCATCGAGCCGGGGGAGATCGAGGCGGTGCTCAAGGGCCATGGGGCGGTGCGCGAGGCGGTGGTCCTCGCTGTGGGCACGGGGGCCGACCGGCGGCTGGTGGCGGCGGTCGTCGTCCGCGGCGGAGTCCAAGGAGGAGGGACCGATGATGGCCTGCCGGCCGAGCTGCGGGCGCGCCTGCGCGCGGCGCTCCCCGAGACCATGGTCCCCGCCGCCTTCGCTCTCACCACCGAGCTGCCGCTCACCCAGAACGGCAAGGTCGATCGCCGGGCCTTGGCGCGGCTCGCCGCGGAGGCGGCGCCGGAGGAGAGCGCCGAGGCGCCGCGGACGGCGGTCGAGGAGACCCTGGCCGCGCTGTGGAGCGACCTCCTGCCGGAGGCGGGCGGGATCGGCCGCGACTCCGACTTCTTCGCCCTGGGAGGGCACTCGCTCCTCGCCACCCGCATGGTGGCGCGGGTCGAGCAGGTGTTCGGAGTGGACCTCCCCCTGGCGGACGTCTTCACGGAACCGACGCTCGAAGGGCTCGCGGCGCGGATCGAGGCCCTGCGCGGCGAGGCGCAGTCGGCCGCTCCTCCTCTTGTACCCATATTGCGCACCGCCGACCTGCCGGCCTCCTTCGCCCAGGAGCGCCTCTGGTTCCTCGACCGCCTGCAACCGGAGAGCGCGTTCTACAACGTCCCGGCGGCGCTGCGGTTGGACGGCGGGCTCGACCCGACAGACCTGGCGCGTGCCCTGGGCGGCCTGGTCATCCGCCACGAGGCGCTCCGCACCACCTTCGCGGAGGGCGCTGGGCGACCGGTCCAGGTGATCCATCCGGCGGGCGAAAGATGGGAGATTCCGCTCGTCGACCTCGGCGGCCCGGCCGACCGCGAGCGAGAGCTCGCCCGCCTGATCCGCGCGGAGTCGCGGCGGCCGTTCGAGCTGTCTCGGGGTCCGCTCCTCCGCGCCACGCTGGTCCGGCTCGGTTCCCGCGACCACACCCTCCTGGTGAACCTGCATCACATCATCGCGGACGGCTGGTCGGTCGCCATCCTCGTCCGCGAGATCGGGGCGCTCTACCGGACAGCCCGCCAGGGGTTCCCCCCATCTGCTGCGTCGCTGCCGCCGCTCCCGGTACAGTACGCCGACTTCGCGGCCTGGCAGCGCAACTGGCTTTCCGGCGCGCTCCTGGACGCCGAAATCGCTTGGTGGCGGGAGCGCCTCTCGGGGCTGCCGCCCGAGCTCCCTCTGCCCTTCGATCGTCCGCGGCCGCCCGCTGCCCGCTACCGGGGGTTCTCGCTCGGCCAGTCCCTGACCGGGATGCTCGCTCCTCTGGCGGCGCTCGCCCAGCGGGAGGGGGCGACCCTCTTCATGGTCGTCCTCGCCGCTTTCCAGGTCCTCCTCTCCCGCTACTGCGGCGAAGAGGACGTGCCGGTCGGCACGCCGATCGCCAACCGCGCGCGGGCCGGGACCGAGGGGGTGATCGGTCTCTTCGTCAACACCCTCGTCCTGCGCTGCGACCTCGCCGGGGAGCCGGGCTTCACCGCCTTCCTCGGGCGGGTGCGGGAGGGGGCGCTCGGCGCCTACGCGCATCAGGATCTGCCGTTCGACAAGGTGGTCGAGGCGCTGGCTCCCGAGCGCCGCGCCGCGCGGGCACCGCTCTTCCAGGTGATGTTCGCCCTCCAGGAGCCACCGCTCGCCGGGCTCGACCTGGCGGGCCTGACGCTCACCTCGCTGCCGGTCGACTTTGGAGTCGCCAAGTTCGACCTCAGCCTGGAGGTCACCCGGGAGCCCTCGGGCCTCTCGGCCTCCCTGGAACTCGACTCCGATCTCTTCGACCGGGCGACCGGCGAGCGCCTGCTCGGGAGCTTCCGGACGCTCTTGGACGGGCTCCTCGCCGACCCGGAGCAAAGGGTGACCGACCTCCCGCTCCTCTCGCCGGCCGAACGCCGGCAGCTGCTCACGGCGTGGAACGAGACCGACCGGCCGCGGGGCGCCGCGGATGTCGTCTGCCTGCACGAGCTGTTCGAGGCGCAGGTCGACCGCACCCCCGACGCGGTGGCGCTCTCGACCCCCTCCGGCGCGGCGCTCACCTATGCCGGGCTCGACCGGCAGGCGAACCGGCTGGCGCGACGGCTGCGCCAGCTGGGGATCGGGACCGACGGGCGGGTGGGCCTCTGTGGCGAGCGCTCGTTCGAGCTGATCGTCGGGATGCTCGCCGCGCTCAAGGCGGGGGCGGCCTACGTGCCGCTCGACCCCGACCAGCCGGCGGAACGGCTCGCCTACATGCTGGGGGAGGTCCGGCCGCCGGTCGTGCTGGTCCATGGCGCCGCCGGTGCGCGCCTCCCTGCCGGCACCCCAGTGCTGGATATCGAGAAGACCCTGCAGGAAGCGGAGAGCGCGGAGCGCCCGCCGCGCCTGCCGGCTACCGCTCTCCCCGCCTCGCTCGCCTACGTGATCTACACCTCGGGCTCGACGGGGCAGCCCAAGGGGGTGATGATCCCCCACGCCGGGATCGTCAACCATGCGCGTTTCTTCCACGATCACCATCCGTTCTCGGGAAGCGACGTCCTCCTGCAGATCACCCCGTACTTCTTCGACGCCGCGGTCTGGGAGATCTTCGCGCCTCTCTCCAGGGGAGCGCGTCTGGTCGTGCCGCCGCCGCTCGCACAACAGGATCCGTCCTACCTGACGCGGGCCGTGGCCGAAGAGGGAGTGACGGTGCTCCAGCTCGTCCCCTCGATGCTCGGCCCCTTCCTCGATGACCCGGGGTTGACCGGCTGCGGCAGCCTGCGCTTTCTCCTCTCCGGCGGCGAGGCGCTGCCGGGGCCGCTCGCCGAGCGCGCCCTGGCGCGGCTCAATACCGGCGATACCGGCGATACTGGCGATACTGGCGATGCTGGCGACTTCACGCTGGGCAACTTCTACGGCCCGAGCGAGTGCTCGATCG
>DASQPA010000383.1:0-13648 GCA_035644215.1 Thermoanaerobaculia bacterium | reverse complement strand
TGGGCGGTCTCTTCAGCATCGGGAGCAGCGCCTCCGACCACGTCGCCGACGCCTACCGGAAGCACCTCTTCGGCAAGAAGACCCTGCAGGACCTGCCGGACCATCCCCGCTTCGTCATCAACGCGACCAACATCCAGTCGGGCGCCCTCTGCCGCTTCTCGAAGCCCTTCCTCTGGGACTACCGGGTGGGGAAAATTGCCCAGCCGAAGATCGAGCTGGCGGTGGCGGTGGGGGCCTCCTCGGCCTTCCCGCCCGTCCTCTCGCCGGTCGAGCTCGACCTCTCCGGCTTCACCTTCGAGCCCGGGACCGGCGACGACCTGGAACGGCCGCCGTTTACCCAGAAGATGGTGCTCTCCGACGGCGGGGTCTACGACAACATGGGGATCGAGACCGCCTGGAAGTGCCACCGGACGATCCTGGTGAGCGACGGCGGGGCCAAGATGGCCGCCGAGGAGAAGCCCCATTCCGACTGGCTCCGCCACAGCATCCGGGTGCTCGACGTGATCGACAACCAGGTCCGCTCGCTGCGAAAGCGGCAGCTCATCGAAGCCTTCAAGGCGAGGACCGAGCACGACGGCACCTACTGGGGGATCGTCACCAACATTGCCGACTACAAGCTGACCGACAGCCTGTCCTGCCCGTTCGAGGCGACCCAGAAGCTCGCCCAGGTCGCCACCCGGCTGTCGGCGGTGCCCGGCAAGCTCCAGGAGCAGCTGATCAACTGGGGCTACGCGGTCTGCGACGCGGCGCTGCGCCGGCACGTCGATCCCGGGATCGCCAAGCCCAAGGGATTCCCCTACGCCGGCGGGGTGGGGTGAGATCAGTGCAGGCTGCGGAGAAGCAAAGATGATGCGAAGGAGAAGATAGGGGATGGACGCGGCTCCGATCATCGCGGGGTGGAAGCGGCGGCTGGTCGCACTGGCGGACCGTCCGGAGTACGTGTTCCGCGACACCCCCCATCACCTGATCGAGCAGCACGATCGGCGGCTGACCACGTTCGCCGGGTATACCGAGACAGAGGTGGCCGCCGCGGAGGCGCGGCTGGACGTGCGGTTCCCGGGGGTGTTCCGCGAGTACCTACGGGAGATGGCGAAGTCGCCGGGCGACCTATTCCGGGGCAGCGATCTGGCAGGTGTCCACGAGCTCGAGCAGTTCCGGGCCGAGGCCTTGGAGTTGCTGGCAGAGACCGACCCGGCGCTCACCCTGCCGCCCAGGGCGGTGGTTTTCCTGTTGCATCAAGGATACACGTTCGTGTACCTGCTCGCGGCCGGCGGGTTCGACGGCCCGCTGATGCAGTGGACCGAGACAGAGCGGGAGCCGCGTCAAGTGGCGGCCGGATTTGCAGACATGGTGGACGCCGAGTTGCGGCTCATGGAGAGCAACAACGCTGAGCTCCGCAACCGTGGCGGTTCCTACCTGACTTTCCACCCCGAGGGGGGCTCCACACAGTCGCACCCGGCGCTTGCCAGCGGGGAGCGCCCGCTGGATCAAGCTCCGACGGGCAAGCCGTGGTGGCAGTTTTGGTAGCGGTCGATCCCTACCGCCACGGGCGCGTCTTGAGCCCCGGCGCCCGCATCACCCGGAAGACCGGCAGGAGCCCCACCGTCTCGTCGCAGTACGGGGTGCGGCGATACCACCAGCGGCTGCGGGCCGCCGGGTCCTTGGCGAAGGCCTCGTCTTTGAGCGCCTCCTGCCACTCGGCGGCGAGCTTCGGGTCCTTGAGCTTCTCGGCGACGATCCCTTCCAGGACCTGGGGAGAGATGTACTCCTTCTGCTCGAAGACCGTCGAGAGGAGACCCCAGGCGAGGAGCGAGTCGGGCGACTCGGGCTCCAGGAGCTGGACGGCGAGCTCGAAGTCGGGCTGGTCGGCCGGCACCCAGAGGGCGCCGGCGGGGATCTTCCGGTGCTCGGTCTGCCGCGCCACCTTGGCGGTCACCGCGGTCAGCCCCTGGTAGGGGGCCTTGGCAGGCTCCGGCGCGGCGAGCCGCATCGTTTCGACGTCGAGCTCGGCCGGATCGGTGACCCGTTCCACCCGGAAGCCGTGGCCGGCGAGGCGCGCCTCGATCTGCGGCCAGCCGGGGAGGACCAGGTAGCCGCGCGGCCGCGGCAGCTTCATCGTCGCCTTCGAGCGGTGGTACCAGGGGACCTCGATCTCGTGCACCTTGCCGCGGGTGTAGGTGAGGACCGGCTGGCCGGTGACGACCGAGGTGGGGAGGTGGGTCTCGTAGAGCGGCAGGCGGATGGGGTCGGCCTGCTCGCTCTCGGTCCAGGAGACCACGACCTCCGAGGGGGGCGCGTCCGGCCGGCCTAAGGCCACGGTGTGCGCCTCGGCCTGCTCGACCGCTTCGTGGAGCGCCGCCGGGTCCTTGCCGATCTCGGCGAGGAGGGCGACGAGGAAGTCGCGGGTGGCGAGCACCCGGTCCTGGTAGGGCTTGTAGGAGTGGGTCTCGACGAGGACCGAGGGGCGGTTCCTCAGGGGGAAGTAGCCGGTCGAGTAGCGCGCTCCGCCGACCCAGGAGCTGAATCCCTTCGTGGGGTCGTTCCTGTCTTTCAGGTCGACGTAGGGGCCGACCCGGTGGCCGGCTTTCTCGGTCGCCCGCAGGACCGCCGGCATGTGGGCGTTCAACCAGGCGCCGACCGGGGCCGGCGCCTGGGGGGCCTCGGCCCAGGACCAGGTGAGGACCCAGTCGTGGTCGACTCCGTCGGTGACGTGGTTGTCGACGTGGAGGTCGGGGTGCCAGGCGTTGACCAGGGCGACCAGGGAGCGCGCCTCGACGCTGTCGAGCTTCACGTGGTCGCGGTTCAGGTCGAGGCCGTTGGTCGTCGTGCGGAAGCCCATCCCGTCGACCGGGCCGTTCTGGTTCGGCCGGTTCCAGGGCGAGACCCGCTCGTGGCCGTCGACGTTGTAGATCGGCAGGATGAGGATCGTCGCCGCGTCGAGCAGCTCCCGCCGCCTCCCGAAGGCGAGGTCGCGCAGGAGGAGCAGGCAGGCGTCGTTGCCGTCGATCTCGCCGGCGTGGATGCTGTTCTGGATGAGGACGACCGGCTTGCGCGCGGCCTCGTCATTGCCGGCGTGGTCGGGCCTTTCCAGGCGCCGGCCGGCCTCGCCCTCTTCCTCGTGCTCGGGGGAGAAGACCTTCTCCTTCGAGAGGATGACCACCGGGAGCGGCCGACCCTCGCCCGAGCTGCCGTAGAAGCGCAGGGCCATCTCGGGGAGGCGCGCCTGGAGCTTTTTGAGGAATGCGAGGGTCTCATCGTAGCTCGGCGTGGCGCGGAAGCCCGCGACCTCGGCCGGGGTGCGCCATTCGAGGGGGATCGGCGATGTCTGCGGCATGGGGGGCTCCTGGACGGCGGTCGCTCCCCGGGCAGGGGCGGCCGGTAGCAGGGAGATCAAGGCTCCCCAGAGGCAGAGAGACGGCAGGCGCATGCGGATTCCTCCCTAGAGGGCGCCTGATGGTAGCAGAGGGGAAAGGCTGAGGTGGACGAGGAAGTGCGGAGGGGCCGGCCTTCCGGACAGGTCCAGAAGGCCGGCGGGAGGGGGTGTTACGGAGAGGGCGCCTCGGGGAGGGCCGGGCGCCCATGGGGGGGGAAGGCACCCCGAGGGTGCCATGACACTGAAACGGTCCACCGGCGCGCCAGGGCGCCGGCTTCCGTCACGGTGGGATCAAGTCTCACGGTAGGTCCTCCGCAGCTTCATATAGCAGTGTACGTATGAATCTCGAAAATGTCACGCCCCTGAGCGCAGCGTCTCCCTTCCGCCGCTTTCCCGCACCCTGTTGAGTGGAAGGCCCCACCGTGGGGTCGCACCGGCCCCCCATGAAGCCTCTGCGCGCCATCACCCTCGGGTTCCTCGCCCTCCTCTTCCTCTATGCGGGGCTGGACAAGGCGTTCCACTATGGCGGCTTCGTCAAAGCGCTCGACGGCTACGTGCTCGTCCCTCATGGGGCCGGGCCGCATCTCGCCCTGCCGCTCCTCGCCTGCGAGCTGCTGGTGGGAGTGGGGCTCCTCGTTCGGCCCTGGCAGCCGGCCGCGGTGCGGGTCGCGACCGTCCTGCTCGCCCTCTTCACCGTGGCCCTGGCGGTCAACCAGCGCTACGCCCCAGGAGCCGAGTGCGGCTGCTGGTTCACCTTGACCGTCTCCCGCGCCACGACTTCCCACATCGCCCAGGACCTGGTCCTGCTCGCCCTGGCGGTGGGCCTTTGGGTCGAGGAGCGGAAGGCCACCTCCACGACCGATATCGTAAGGAGATCCTGATGAACGGAAAGACGATCTTCACCGCCCTGCGGCTCCTCTTCCTCGCCGGCGCCATCCTCTTCACCTCGCTCGGCATGATGCCGAAGAAGTCGCACGCCATCCGCTGCAACGCCGACTGCGGGACGCAGGGACCCATCGCCTGCAACTATCCCTGCCGGCGCCCCGAGTGAGCCGGTTGGACAACGGCCGTTGCCACTCGCGGGTGTAGGGGATGCCCCGCGAGCGCACCTTCTGGCTCCTCCTGGCGACCCTGCTGGTGGCCGGGTGGGGCGCGAGCTTCTTCGACCACCGCGGGCCGCACAGCCTGCGTCTCGGCCTGGCACCGGACGCTCCGCCCCCCCTCGCCCAGCCGGCGGGAGGGCGGAGCTTCCGGCCGGCCCGGTTCGAGCTCCTCTCGACTCTCCCGGCCGGCGGGGCGGGGGCGGAGCTCACCCTCCCCACCGTCCTGCGGGTCGGCGGGCCGGGGGATCTCTACCTCCTGGACTCCGGGCGCGAGCGGGTGCTGAAGATTGCGGACGACGGGCGGCCTCGGGTCGCCTACGGTCCGGCCCCCGCCGACATCGGCAACCCCTCGGACCTGGCGGTCGCCGGTACCGGGGCGGTCTGGGTGTGCGACCCGGACGGCCGGCGGATCACTGTCTTTACCCCCGACGGCCGGGTGGCGCGGCGGATCGAGCCCCGGCAGCCGGTCTTCCGGCTGAGCGCTCCCGACGCCCAGGGCTTCGTCGCGACCTCCTTCTCCGACCGCTCGGAGACCCTCTTCCAGCGCTACTCGGCGGCGGGGAAGCTCGAATCGTCCTTCGGCCGCTTCTTCCCGGCAGAGGTGCAGACCGCCCTGACCGCCGACGGCTGGATCGTCGACTTGCCGGACGGCGGCTTCGTCTATCTCTTCCGCCATGCCGGCCTCCTCGCCGCCTACTCCCGGGACGGGCGGTTGCGGTACTTCCGCCGCACCGTCGTCCCGCTCCCCTGGCCGGAAGTGCGGGTCGACGTCGGCGGCAACCAGAGCTTCGGCCCCACCCCTCCGCTCGCCTCGGTGAGCGGCAGCGTGGTCGGCGGGGCGGGCGGCGAGCTCTACGTGCTGAGCGCCGAGGGGGCGCAAAAAGGGCGGGTGCTCGACGTCTACGGCGCGGCGGACGGCACCTATCGCTACTCCCTGGAGCCGCCGGAGGGGGATGCCCGGTCCGTGGTGCTGACCGCCGACCGGCTGTGGAGCGCCGGCCGGCGCGGTCTCACCCTCTGGCGGCGTGCCGGTTGAAGGGCTGAAGGGGGGGAGTGTCCTCGTCGGACGCGAAGGTATAGGATACCGGCGACAGCTGGGGGAGCCGCAAGGCTGAGAGTCCGGATCGCCCGGACGACCCTTACGACCTGATCTGGGTAATGCCAGCGAAGGGAAGCGATACCGGGGCGTCGACCGCCTGCCGAGCCGCACCCTTCCCCAGCCGGTGCGGCTTTTTCCGTTCCAGGAGGATACGACGTTGATCGACAGCGAGCCCCAGGTCCTTTCCGCCGATCTTTCCACCCCGACGGACTCCGCGGCGCTCGGCGCCCGGGTCGCCGGCTCCGGGCAGGGCGCCCGGGAGCCCTTCCCCGCCTCGCGGAAGATCTACGTCGAAGGGAGCCTGCCGGGGGTACGGGTGCCGATGCGGGAGGTCCGGCTCTCGCCGACCCGGCCGGCATCCGGCGGCGCGGCGGTCGAGAACTCCCCGGTCGTCCTCTACGATACCTCCGGCCCCTACACCGATCCCGCGGCGCCGATCGACCTCGAAGCCGGCCTGCCCGCCTTGCGGGAAGCCTGGATTCTTGGCCGCGGCGACGTCGCCCCGCTCTCCGGACCGACCTCGGAGTACGGCCGACAGCGGCTCGCCGATCCGCACCTCGCCCATCTCCGTTTCGCCCACCTCCGCCGGCCGCTCCGCGCCCGCGCCGGGGCGAACGTCACCCAGATGCACTACGCGCGGAAGGGGATCGTCACCCCGGAAATGGAGTTCGTCGCCCTGCGCGAGAACCAGGCCCGCGAGGCCGCTGGTCCGCAGGGCCTCCGGGTCGTGCCGGCGAACGGGGCGGGCGCGCACGGCGGTCATGGCGGCGGGATGGTCCAGCATCCCGGCCAATCCTGGGGAGCGCAGATCCCGGCCCGCATCACCCCCGAATTCGTCCGCGACGAGGTGGCGCGCGGCCGCGCCATCCTCCCGGCCAACGTCAACCACCCGGAGAGCGAGCCGATGGCGATCGGCCGCAATTTCCTGGTCAAGATCAACGCCAATCTCGGCAACTCCGCCGTCACCTCCTCGATCGAGGAGGAGGTGGAGAAGATGACCTGGGCCATCCGCTGGGGCGCCGACACGGTCATGGACCTGTCGACGGGGAAGAACATCCACGAGACCCGCGAGTGGATCCTGCGCAACTCGCCGGTGCCGATCGGCACCGTGCCGATCTACCAGGCGCTGGAGAAGGTGGGAGGGCGGCCGGAGGACCTCACCTGGGAGATCTACCGCGACACTCTGATCGAGCAGGCCGAGCAGGGGGTGGACTACTTCACCATCCACGCCGGGGTGCTCCTGCGCTACGTACCGCTCACCGCCGGCCGGATGACCGGCATCGTCTCGCGCGGCGGCTCGATCCACGCCAAGTGGTGCCTGGCGCACCACCGGGAGAACTTCACCTACGAGCACTTCTCTGAGATCTGCGAGATCATGCGGGCCTACGACGTCTCCTTCAGCCTGGGCGACGGCCTGCGCCCGGGCTCGATCGCCGACGCCAACGACGCCGCCCAGTTCGCCGAGCTCGACACCCTGGGCGAGCTCACCAGAGTCGCCTGGAGCCAGGACGTGCAGGTGATGATCGAAGGCCCCGGCCACGTCCCCATGCACTTGATCCAGGTCAACATGGAAAAGCAGCTCGCGGCCTGCGACGAGGCCCCCTTCTACACCCTGGGGCCGCTCACCACCGACATCGCCCCCGCCTACGACCACATCACCTCGGCGATCGGCGCCGCCATGATCGGCTGGTACGGCTGCGCCATGCTCTGCTACGTGACCCCCAAGGAGCACCTGGGGCTCCCCGACAAGGACGACGTCAAGGCCGGCGTCATCGCCTACAAGATCGCCGCCCACGCCGCCGACCTCGCCAAGGGCCACCCCGGCGCCCAGGCGCGCGACAACGCGCTCTCCAAGGCCCGCTTCGAGTTCCGCTGGGAGGATCAGTTCAACCTCGCGCTCGACCCCGACACGGCGCGCGCCTACCACGACGAGACCCTCCCCCAGGAGGGCGCCAAGCTTGCCCACTTCTGTTCCATGTGCGGCCCGCACTTCTGCTCGATGAAGATCACCGAGGAGGTCAGGGAGTACGCAGAGAAGCAGAAGCTCGACGAGCAGGAGGCCCTGGAAGCCGGAATGCGGGAGAAGGCGGAGGAGTTCCTGCGGGAGGGCGCGGCGATCTACCGGTAGGGCGGGGGAGCCGGCTACGCCGGCCTTTCGAAGCGGAGCTCCGGATTGCCATACGCTCGCTTGAGGAAGCGGGTGACCTCTTCAACCAGTTGTACCGAGGCGCGCTCCTGCTCGGCCGCCTTCTGGAAGAAAGACAGGGCGACCAGGGCCTCGCGGTGGATCTCCCGAGAGACGAAGATCTCGTGCATCTCCACTGCGAGCTGCCGGGTCTCGGAGGTCCGGCCCTGCCTCAGGTAGATTTTGGCGAGGTCCAGGAGCACGAGGGCGGCATCGTATCCGATTCCCTGGGCGACGAATTCGTCCCTGACGAGACGCAACTTCGCTTCTGCCGAATCCAGTTGGCCAAGACTTATTTCCAGTAGAGCCTCTGACCAGCAGACGTTAAGCCAGTCCCTACGCGTGCCCGTGACGGCAAGGCGATAGACCTCCGGTAGGATGGTTTTTGCCTCCTCGTAGCGACCGGTCTCAGTCAGATCGACCAAGAGGTTGTTGAAGGCGACGTAGACAAGTCGAGGCTCCTTCTCCGTATCGATAAGATCGAGAGCCTGGAAGAACAGGGAAATCCCTTTTTCCTGCTCGCCGGCATAGCCGTAAATCATCGCCTTGCTGATGAGTGCGCGACCCTGGCGGTGATCCTCGTGGATTCTCCGGTAGATGGAGATGACCTGATCGATGGTGGACAGCGCGGAGTCGAAACGACGCTGGGCGCGAAGCAGCGAGGTTTTCAAGTCGAGCACACGGGCTCGCTCCAGAGGATCGCCACTTCCCGCTTCGAGAAAGGACTCGGCTGTTGCGAAGGCTCTCTCGGCGTCCTTGAAATCGGAGAGGATGCGACGGATATTACCAATGCTGGCCCAGGCGCGGGCTCTGAAGTCGTTGCGGAGGACATGGCCACGATCTGCCGGTGTAATCTGTTCGGCGATTTCCAGCGCCAGCCGGGCGATCTCTTCCGCGCGCGGCGGGTCTTCCAAGCTACTGGTGGCGCATCGCTCAAGCAGGAAATCGGCAAGCGCGGCATTCTGGAAGCGACGATCGTCTTTGACCTTCCGGCGCTGCTCAATGAAAGGAAGGCTCAGGAGCTCTTCGGTGAGCCGTGGGGAGAGGTCCCGTTCCTCCTGGACTCGCAGCATGCGTTCCAGGGCCGATGCCTGGAGGCGCTCGAAGACCTGATCGTACTCGGCGGCGGCTTCCTCCTCCGGCCAGCCCTTCCTGGCCAGCCGCTCCAGGATCTCCGTCCCACCCCGCACCTCTCCCTTCAACCGGGAGCGGCAGGGGGCGCACATCGACAGATGCCGGCCTGCTTCGATCATCTCCTGAGGATCGAGGTCCGACGCGGCAAAGCGTTCCAGCGTGACCAGGTTCAGATGATTCGCAGGCATCGGCTCTCCTCTCGTGTCATCCGACAGATCGAGAAGGCAGGGTCGCCATACTGTCAATACGGTCTCCAGCCGAGTATGGATTATCGCACTATTTTGTGCAGGACAAACCATCGCCGGAGATATAGCTTTACGCATATATTAGAAATAGAGCGAGATTGGCGCGACCGGGCGCCGGCCCAATTCCGCCAAGGGCCGGCGCCCGATCCAAATTAATGGACGCCGTTGGGGTCGATCCGTGCGCCGTCCGTCGCCCAGAGGTGGCTGAACGCCGCCCAGAGCCTTCCCAGGAAGTCGAGGCCCTCGAATCTCGAGGCGACGGCGGAGTCGTCGTTCCGGATCGAGAGGGCGCGGGCCTCGACGGTCGACGGCAGGACGGAGAGAGCGGTGAGGAGCAGGGCGGCGGAAAGGACGCGACGCAGCGGGGAAGATGACATGACAGGTCTCCTTTCGAGGCGGGAAAGTCGCCTCTATGAGGAAGTGTGCCATTACGCAGCGCGGGGGCGATATTTTTGCCGGCTGAGGCCGAACTTTTCTCGTTTTGACTCCTCGTAATCGGTTTTTTGACCATATAGACGTCGGACGAGCCCGGCACTCGACCGGCCGCGAATCCGGCGTTTGTCTCCCAGTCGCCTGGGAAGACCACTGTTGAAGAAGAGACCGAAAGCCGTACGGTGGACGGCCCGGCCCGTATAAGATCCGCCGAGATCGCCTATGCCCAACCTCTCCCAGGCCGCAGCCCCCGTCCCCCGGCCGACCCGCGTTCTCGTCGTCGAGGACAACCTGGACGCCGCGGTGACCCTGGTCGACCTGCTCACCCTCTGGGGGTACGAGGTGAGCGCCGTGCACGACGGGCTCGCCGCCGTGGAGGTCGCTCCGGAGTACCGCCCCGACGTGGTGCTGCTCGACATCGGCCTGCCGGGGATCGACGGCTATGAGGTGGCGCGCCGGCTGCGCCGCCGTTCGGAGCTCGACGGCCTCCTCGTCGTCGCCGTCACCGGCTACGGCCAGGAGGGCGACCGGCAGCGTGCCCGCGAGGCCGGCTTCGACCACCACCTGGTCAAGCCGGTCGATCTGGAAACCCTGCGCCGCCTGCTGGGCGGCGCAGGGTCTCTCCTCTGACTTCCCTCGCTGCTCCTCCTTTACAGGGGCTTCAGCCAGGTGGTGCCGGCCAGGCGCTCGCCCCAGGAGAAGGAGACCTGGGAGGCGCAGCCACTGCCGCCGGGACTACCCACGCAGGCCGTGGGATTGCCGCTGGTGTTCCAGAACTGGCCGGCGCCGACCGGTTTGACGACGAAGACCCGCACCTCGCTGGTCGCGAAGGTGCAGCCGGTCTGACTTGAGTTGGCGCAGGCGGGGAGGATCTGGAGGGTTGAGTTGCCGAGGGTGCCGTCGCTCCCGAGATCGACTGTGATCGATGCCGAAACGCGCTGGAAGTCGGTACCCGCGGGGTAGACGTCGGCCAGGTAGGTGGTGCGCACGCCGCCCGCGATCGCCACCGCGTTGGCGCCGCGGTAGAGGGCGAGGAACTGATCGACGAGCTGGAAGCCCGGGGTGGCGGAGGTCGTGTCGTAGGCGGTCACCCGCAGGGTCTTGGCGAGGACGGCGAGCACGTGCAGGTCGGCGGCGGTGAAATCGCCATGGCAGGAGTCGACGATCCCGGCGAGCCCCCGCCCGGGTTTGGTATCGGCCGGGACGCCGCCGTCGTTCAGGACCACGTCGTCGATGATCAGCTTGGTCGAGTCGTTGGTGTTGTGGGTGGGATCGAGGGTCGGATCGAGCGAGACGGCGAGCGAGTCGGCGTCGTTGAAGGTCACGAGGTCCGAGTTCAGGTCGTTGCGCGTCATGCTGATCGAGTCGAGCTGCGGCCGCGCCGGGTTGCGCAGGAGCTTGACCTCGTCAGGGTTGGTCGAGAACCAGAGGTGGTGCTCGGGGGTGGCGGCCTTGGCGGCCCGGAGGGTGAGCTGATCGGAGTAGACGAGGCCGGCGAAGGCGCCGGTCGGCGAGCCGAAGGTGAGCACCGAGGTGATCGACTTGCTGGCGAAGTTGGGGCCGACCAGGAGACCGGTGCGGAAGACCAGGGCGGTCAGCTGGCTGGCATTGCAGCTCACCTCGGCGGGGGTGAGCTGGCGGGTGACCTGGGCCTGGGCCGCGGGAGTGATGGCGGCGGCGGCGAGAACGGCGAGAAGGGCGGCGGTCGTCTTGCCTGCTTGCGTGATCAAGGGACTTCCTCCAGATACGGTAAGGAGACCCCACCGGGGTCCGCTGCGGCTGCATGCGAGACGCGCGCCAGGGAGGCTGCTAGAGTTCTCCCCCGTGGAGCGCTACGTCGTCAACGAGATCTTCTACAGCCTGCAGGGGGAGGGGGTCCGCGCCGGCACGCCCAACCTCTTCCTGCGCTTCGCCCGCTGCAACCTGGCCTGTCGCGCCGAGACCCACGGCTTCGACTGCGACACCGAATTCGAGTCGGGCCGGCGGCTGACACTCCCCGAGATCGTGGCGGAGATGCGGACCCTCTCGGCCATCTGTGCCTGGGTGGTGCTCACCGGGGGGGAGCCCGCCCTCCAGGTCGACCGCGAGCTGATCGATACCCTGAACGGCGCCGGCTACCGGCTTGCCATCGAGACCAACGGCAGCGTCCTCCTGCCTACCGGCCTCGACTGGGTGACCGTCTCCCCGAAGGTCGCCGAGCATGCCATCCGCCAGCGGACCGCCCAGGAGGTCAAGTACGTCCGCGGATACGGACAGGCGATCCCGCAGACCGTCGTCGAGGCCGAGCACTACCTCATCTCGCCGGCCTTCGACGGTCAAGAGGTGGACGCCCGGACTCTCGACTGGTGCATCCGCCTGGCGCGGGACAACCCGCCCTGGCGGCTGTCGGTCCAGCAGCACAAGCTCTGGCAGGTACGCTGAAACGCTACGGCGAGGGGGCGAGGACGGCGAGCACCAGAAGCCGCTCGCTCCCGGTGTTGCGGATGCCGTGCGGCACCCCCTCCGGCGCGACCAGCAGCATGCCCGCCTCCATCGGCACCTCGCGTCCCTGGAGGAGGAAGACGCCGCGGCCGGCGAGGACGTGGTAGAGCTTGTCCATGCCGGAGTGGGCGTGCAGGCGGTGCTCCTGGCCGGGCTCGAAGCCGTTCAAACCGACGAGCATCCGCTCCGACTGGAAGAGCGTGGCCTTGCCCATACCCTGCGGGCTGTAGACGGCATGCTCTTCGAGGCGGAGGAGAATGGGTTCGTCCATGGTGACTCGCCGAGACCCCACTACTCTACCGCGCCAGGAGCTCCGGAGCACCGCCCCAATGCCGTCCCTATTCGCCCGCGCCCTCGTCCGGCTCTCCGCCCTCCGGGCCGTCCGTCGCTCCGCCATGCAGGAAGCGCAGGAAGCGATAGAAGCCGCCGAGCATCTCGGAGAGCGCCCTCTCCTCCTGCTCCGGGAGCTCCTCGGAGAGGCCGAGGACGGCGTAGACGTCGACCCCCCTCCCCTCGTCCGGCTCTCCGCCCTGGCGGGGCGAGAACGCCGGCCGTGGCGCCGGACGGACGGGCACCGTCGGGCGGCCGTTGATGATCTGCAGGGCGTTGTGAAGGTCGTTCAGGTCACAACCCAGGGTGGCGAGGATCTTGTCGAGGGTCTCCAGGGAGGGCCGCTGGCGGCCGGTCTCGTAGGCCGAGAGCATGCCCTTGGTGATCCCCGCCTCGCCGGCGATCTGGTATTGCTTCCTGCCGCGCCGGTCACGGAGCCAGCGCAACGCCGGCCCGAGACCGTTCAAAATGGATGTATGCACGTCGTCTCCTTACCGCAGTCGAACCACCGCGGCTATCGCCAAGGCGGGACGCCCGAAGGGGGCCCGCCGGTGGGGTTCGCAGCACCTTAGCTGGTAGGGCTCCGGGGTCTTCTTGGCAACCACCCTCGGGAACCACCGCCGCATGGAGAGATATTAGGCGTAATGAAAGCGTAAGTCAAGCGGCCAGGGAGCGGAAAAAGAACTAGAGAACCGATACCGCCCGGCGACCCGAGGGCGGGGCATCCCGCAGGGGGGTGCGGATGGGGTAAAGTCCGGTTTGCGCGAGACATGGCACCCCTGCTATATTCCAGAAAAATGCGTTCTAGCGCGCGACCCTCCCACCAGCCTGCCCTGCGCTGGAGGTGTGCGCCCAATCCACGAAGTGCCGGCGACCTCTGTCGGCGAAGAGCGACCGGCATGAGGCCGAGGAGCAGATGATGGGGACGAGGCTGTTTGTAGGGAATCTGTCTTTCAACACCACGAGCGAGGAGCTCAACGAGCTGTTCTCGCAGGCCGGGACCTGCAAGTCCGCGACGGTCATGACCGACCGCGCGACCGGGCGCTCGCGCGGCTTCGGCTTCGTGGAGATGTCCACCGAGGAGGAGGCCCAGAAGGCCATCTCGGAGTTCAATGGGCGCGACTTCGGGGGCCGGAACCTGAACGTCAACGAGGCGCGCGAGCGCACCCCGGGTAGCGGCGGCGGCGGGGGCGGTCCCCGCGGCGGTGGCTACGGTGGCGGCCACGGGGGCGGCGGCTACGGCGGCGGCGACTTCGGCGGCGGTGG
>DASQPA010000382.1:0-20723 GCA_035644215.1 Thermoanaerobaculia bacterium | reverse complement strand
TCGCTGCAAGCAGCGGGTCATCGGCTGCAAGACAGCGAGTCGCCGGCTGCGCGCAGCGGGTCACCCGCAGCAGGCAGCGACTCATCCACTGCGGGCAGCGAGTCATCGGCTGCCACTCCAGTAAGAGTCTCAGAGGACGGGATGCGTCCTCGCCGGAGGACAGCCGTAGAGGCAACCCTTCCCTCTGGCAACGGAGTTTTTCCCCTCCGATCCCGGTTGTAACCAGTGGGGAAAACACCGCCCCGCCGCGCTCGCACCTGATTCCCCACCTTCTACATCACAGCATCCCGGCCGGGCGCCGCGGGAGTGGCCCGTTCTTTGCTGAAGACCGTTCAACAGGCCGTGACGAAAGGAGACACCATCATGCAACGCTTCATCCGCCCAACGCTCTGGGCTTTAGCCGCCGCGCTCTCTCTGGCGCCGCTCGCGCAGGCCCAGGGGAGCGAGGAGAAGCAGCCCCCCCGGTTCCAGGGCGAGGCCAACGTCAACGAGGTGCTCCTGGACGTTCTGGTCACCGACGCCAAGGGCAACGTCATCGTCGGCCTCGACAAAGGGGACTTCGTGGTCAAGGAGAACGGCAAGCCCGTCGACCTGACCGGCGTCACCTTCTACAGCAACCGCCGCTTCCTCGAAGGGTCGGAGGTGCTGAAGAAGAAGGGAATCGACATCGACCGGGTGCCGGAAAACCGGTACTTCATCCTTTTCTTTGACGATCAGAAGAACGCCAATGCCGACTCCCCGGGCCTGCTCTCCCAGGAGATCGAGGCCGGCCGGCGCGCCCGCGAGTGGGTCGCCAAGGACCTCCTGGCCAACGACTACGTGGCGGTCGTCTCCTACGACTACAAGCTCAAGATCCACCAGGACTTCACCCGCGACCGCGCGGCCCTGGAGCAGGCGGTGCGCGACGCCGTTCAGGCCAAGGACACGGAGACCAACTGGCCGTCGCGGATCGAGAAGGTCACCAAGGAGGGCGGCCCCTCGCTCCTCGTCAGCCTGCCGCGGGGCACCGACCTGCGCGACAAGACGGGGACCATCTACGACGCCATCCGCCAGCTCGCCGACGCCAGCCGTGGCATCACCGGGAGGAAGAACCTCATCCTCTTCACCACCGGCTTCGGCCGCATCACCAACTTCGGCCAGTATCTCCCCGATCCGCGCTACTACCCGCCGATGATGCAGGCGCTGAACGCGGCGAACGTCGCGGCCTACTCGATCGACCTGGTGTTGCCGGGGACCCAGCATCCGCTGTCGAACGCCATGAACCAGCTGGCCGACGACACCGGCGGGCAGTACCTCTTCAACTTCACCAATTTCCTCACCCCGCTCAAGCGGGTGGAGCAGGAGAACAACGGCTACTACCTGCTGAGCTACCAGGCCACCCATCCGGGCGAGAAGGCAGGCTTCCAGAAGGTGGAGATCAAGGCGACCAATCCCGAGTTCAAGGTGCGGGTCCGCCAGGGCTACAAGTACGGCGCGCCGGACAGCGCGAGCCGTTGAGCAGAGCAGGCGAGTTCAGACAGTCTCCCCACAGGCGGGGCGCGGCTTGACAGACCGCGCCCCTTTTTTGTGGCCTCTGGTGGATCTCAGGCGATGCGGCCGGGCGGCAGGCGCAGGGGGCGCAACGAGTGGCGCAGGCGGGGAGCGATCGTCCAGAAATGAGGGGCCAGGGCCATCGCCCGATGGTAGCAGCGCCCGTCTCCCCGCGTTCCCCCTCTGGAAGACCGGCTCGCCGGCTTGAGCCCATCTTGAGAAAAAGTTGGCACAAACTGGATGAAGGTGTGCTATCCTCCTCTGTCTTAAGATGTTTGGCCATCGCGAACCGTAAGTCACAGCACCGCTGGCTCCAGTGGGCCCCTAGCTGTCAGGGAGATTTTTTTGATGCCGCCCAGAGAGACAGAGCATCGCTCGCCTCGCCTCCTCCTCCCGGTCCTGTTGGTTATCGCCCTCCTTTCGCTCACCGCTGCCCTCTATGCCCAGAGCCTCGACGGCTCCCGGGAATCGCTCATCCGGCAGAACCTGGGCGCCCAGGAGCAGGGCTTCAGCTACCTGCGCACGGTCGCGGACGTCCAGGAGTTCTCGAACCTGGGCCTCCTGGTGCCGATCCGGAGCAATGGGGATTTCGAGCTGTCGGACGAGATCTCCTTTCCGGTCGCCCGGCCCGAGGTCAAGACCTTCCTCGACTGGTTCGCCCGCCAGTACCATGCCAACTGCGGCGAGCCGCTGGTCGTCACCAGCCTCACCCGCCCCACCTCGCGCCAGCCGCACAACGCCTCCGAGATCTCGGTCCACCCGACCGGCATCGCCCTCGACCTGCGGCGCACCGATCGCTACGCCTGCCGGCTCTGGCTGGAGGCGAGCCTCTTAGACCTCGAGGGCAAGGGGGTCATCGAGGCGACGCGCGAGCGCTGGCCGGCGCACTACCACGTGGCGGTGTTCGGGCCCGAGCTCCAGAAGTACCTCGGCAGCCAGCCCGACGCGCCGAGCATCGACGTGAAGATCGCCGCCCTGGCCCAGGAGCCGCCGGCGGCGCGCGCCCGGCAGAATCGGACGTCGCATGCCCGCTACCACACCTATGCCACCGAGCGGACCGGCAGCACCGCCGTGGGCCGCGGCCGGGGCTCGCGCCGGCACGGCCGGACCGTCCGCGCCAAGAGCAGCGGCACGAGCTACCGGGTCGGCCGCGGCGACAATCTCTGGCGCATCGCCAAGAAGAACGGCACCAGCGTCGACGTGATCAAGCGCGCCAACGGCCTGCGCAGCAACGGCGACATCAAGCCCGGCCAGGTGCTGTCGATCCCCGGCAAGTAGTCTGCTTTTTTCGACCCAGCGAGATCTCGCGGCCCGGGGGCGACCCCGGGCCGTGGTGTTTTCAGGGGGTTCCGGGAAGGCCCGGCGCCAGAACCTCCGGCCGCACCCGGTAGGCCACGATCTTCCTCTCCAGACCCTTCAATTGAAAGTCGCCCAGCGATTCGGTGGGGATCGCTCCGGCGAGCAGGCGGTGGGTCTCGGGGCCTAAGACCACGTCGCCGGGGCGGGCGACGAAGGCCTCCAGGCGGGCGGCGACGTTGACGGTGTTGCCGAGCACGGTGTAGTCGACCCGCCGGCGGCTGCCGATGTCGCCCACCAGGACCGGCCCGCTGTTGACGGCGACCCGGACCCGCCAGGCCGGCAGGCCCAGGGCGGCGCGCTCCGCCCCCCAGGCGGCGAGCCGGCGCTGGATCTCGACCGCTGCCTGGACCGCCCGCAGGGCGTGGTCGGCCTGCGGCACGGGCGCGCCGAAGAAGGCCATGACGCAGTCGCCGATGAACTTGTCGAGGGTGCCGGAGACCTCGAAGATGGCCTCGACCGCGAGCGACAGGAAGGTGTCCAGGAGGTCCGCCACCGCCTCGGGTGCCGCCTTCTCGGAAAACGAGGTGAAGCCGACCAGGTCGGCGAAGAGCACCGAGGCCTCCGCCGACCGCGGCCGGCGCACGGCCAGCCGCTCCCCCGACTCCCCGGTTTCCGGTTCGTCCTCGCGCAGGACCTCCTCGATCACCGCCGGGGAGTGGTAGCGTTCCAGGCGGCTCCTCACCTGGCGTTCGCGGTCGGCCCGCCGGGCGTAGCGGATGCGCTCGACCGCCACCGCCACCGAGTTGGCGAGGGCGGTCAGGAAGTCGAGATCGCGCTCGGTGAAGGCGCCGACCTTGAACGGCGAGTCGAGCTGCACGACGCCGATGATGCTCTCCCCCGACCAGAGCGGCGCGCACATGGCGGCGCGGATCTGGTGCAGGCGGATCGACTCGCCGCCGGAGAGACGCTGGTCGGTCATCGCGTCATAGGTGACCAGGGCGACCCGCTGCCGCATGACCGCCTGGAGCATGGTGCGCGACACCGGCACCTCGCCCTGGGGCCGGCGCTGGATCCTCTCCTTGACCCGCGCCAGCTCGCAGAGGAGCTCTCCCGCCTCGTCGCGCAGCAGAATGAAGCCGCGCTCGACGGGCAGGGCCTCGAAGGCGATGTCGAGCATCCGGGAGAGCACTTCGTCGACCGTGTCGGCGGTGATGAGCACCTGCCCCAGGCGGGTGAGGAAGCCGAACATCCGGTTGGCGTAGCCGTCTCCGGCCTCCCCGGCCTCGACCCCACGACCGGCGACGGGCGCCGTCCCCGACCCCTCCTCCAACACCTTCGGCGACACCAGACCGTACTCTGCCGCGAAGGCGGCCAGGGGGCGGATGATCGTGGCGTTGGCGAGGCTCCCCAGACCCTCGGGCTCGGGGGGAGCCACGGTGCGGCCGGTCGGGAGGGGAAGCGGCGGCGCGGGGGCGGGCGCTTCAAGCTCGCCTTCCACGAGGAGCTCGAAGACCCCGATCCCCAGGTGGTCGCCGGGATCCAGGGGCGCGGTCTTGACCGGGACCCGGTTGACCTCGACCCCGTTGGTGCTCATGAGGTCGTGGACCGACCAGCCCTCCTCGCCCCGACGCAACTCGGCATGGTGGCGCGAGACCGAGACGTCCCCCAGGACGACATCGTTGTCGGCTCCCCGCCCGAGGCGCAGCCGCGTGCCGGAGAGCGCGACCGTGCGCTCTCGACCGTCGACGAGGAAACGTAGCCGAAGCATGGGATCGGACCTCCCGGCGATCATACCCGAGAGACGGGAGCCGGGGGGGAGAGCTACTTCTTGAGCCCGATCTCCCGCAACCTCTCCTCCAGGAACTCGCCGGCGGTGATGGGCGGAAACTTGGCGGGATGGCCGGGCGAGACGAAGCGCTCCATGACGTCCAACGGGCAGGCCGAGTAGGGATGGACGAAGAAGGGCATGGAGTAGCGCTCGCGCACCTCGCCGGAGGGCGGGTTGACCACCCGGTGGGTAGTCGCCGGGACGACCTCGTTGGTGGCGCGCGACAGCATGTCACCGGCGTCGACGACGATCTGCCCCTCGCCGGCCTGGACCGGCAGCCAGGTGCCGTCCCGGGAGAGGATCTCCAACCCCGAGTCGGTCGCCTCGCAGAGCAGGGTGATGAGGTTGATGTCCTCGTGCGCCGCCGCCCGCACCGAGTGGGGGTCCACTCCGCCGGGCACTGCAGGATAGTGGATGATGCGCAGGATGCTGTTGCCGTTCTGCATCATCGAGGCGAAGGTCTCGCGCGGCAGAGAGAAATGCTCGGCCAGGGCTTCCAGGAGGACCGCGGCGCAGGCTTCGAGCCGGCGGTAGAGCTCGCGGGTCGACGTTTCGAGATCGGGGATCTCCTCCGGCCAGACGTTCGGCGGATAGCTCTCGCGCGCCGGATGGCCCGCGGGGAGCCCTTCGGCCGCCTCGGGCACCTGGCCGACGTGCCAGAACTCCTTCAAATCCGGATGCGGGTTGTTCTTGGCGTGCTCGACGCCGAACGAGGTGTAGCCGCGGGCCCCGCCCACTCCCACGACGTAGCGCTTCTTGGCCGCCTCGGGCAGCTCGAAGAACTGCTTCCAGAGGTCGTAGGTGCGGCGGATCAGGCCGCGGTCGATACCGTGGCCCGAGACGTTCAGGAACCCGAACTCCTGGAGGCCCTCGCCCAGGGTCCGGATGACGGCCGTTTTGGTACGGCCGTCGCCCGAGGTGTAGTCCGCGAGGTCGATCGATGGGATGGTCTGGAGCTGGGTCATGTTTTCGCTCTCCGGAAGAGGTCCGCCGCAAGTTCGGGCGAATCCTATCAGCCCGGAGGAGCCCTGGCACACCCCGTGCTATCGTCCCCCCGGGCGGGTGACTGAATGCTGCGGCGAATCCTCGACAAGCAACAGGACGTGCTCCTCGCCGAGGAACGCCGGCTCTTGGGGGAGCTCGCCGTCGCCCTGGCGCGTTTCGACGCCGCGGCCGAGGATCAGCTGGCGCTGGAGCGCTCGGTCCGCCAGCTGGACGAGCTCTTCCTCCTCGTCGTGGCCGGCGAGTTCAACGCCGGCAAGAGCGCCTTCGTCAATGCTCTCCTGGGCTCCCGGGTCCTGGAGGAGGGGGTCACCCCGACCACCACCCGGGTCCAGATCGTGAAGTACGGCGCGACGGTCGGCCGCACCACGACCGAAGCCGCTCTCGACGTGGTGACCGCCCCCGTCGATCTCCTTTCCGAGATCAACATCGTCGACACTCCGGGCACCAACGCCATCCAGCGCGAGCACGAGGCGATCACCCGGGAGTTCGTGCCGCGCTCAGACCTGGTCCTCTTCGTCACCTCGGCCGACCGCCCGTTCACCGAGAGCGAGCGCGCCTTCCTCCAGGGCATCCGCGAGTGGGGCAAGAAGATCGTCCTGGTGATCAACAAGATCGACATCCTGGAGCGTCCCGAGGAGCTGGAAACGGTGCGCGCCTTCGTCGCCGACAACGGCCGCACCCTCCTGGGCGCCGAGCCAGAGGTCTTCGCCGTCTCGGCCAGGAAGGCGCTCCGCGCCAAGGAGAACGGCGACGCCGCCCTCCTCGCCGAGAGCCGTTTCGAGCCGCTCGAAAAGGCGATCGTCACGACGCTCGACGAGCGCGAGCGGGTGCGCTTGAAGCTCCTGAACCCGCTGGGGGTGGGGGCGCGCCTTGCCGCGCGAACCCTGGACGTCGTCTCCGGCCGGCTCGGCCTGCTCGACGAGGACGTGCGGACGCTCACCGACATCGAGCGCCAGCTCGCCCTCTATAAAGAGGACATGGAGCGCGAGTTCCGCCTCCGCCTCTCGGACGTCGACCGGGTGCTCGGCGAGTTCGAGAACCGCGGCATGGCATTCTTCGACGACACCGTGCGCCTCGCCCGTTTCGTCGACCTCCTGAACCGCGACCGGATGAAAGCCGAGTTCGAGCACCGGGTGGTGGCCGACGTGCCGCAGGCGATCGAACGGCGGGTGCAGGAGGTCATCGACTGGCTGGTCGCCGCTGACCTGAAGCAGTGGCAGGCGGTCCACGACCACCTCGCCCAGCGCCGCGCCCAGCACGCCGACCGCATCGTGGGCCGTGGCGGCGCGACCTTCGACTACGACCGGAACCGTCTCCTCGACAGCGTCGGGAGGGAGGCCCAGCGGTCAGTCGAAACCTACGACAAGGACGCCGAGTCGACCCGCCTCGCCGAGTCGGTGCGGGCGGCGGTGGCGGGGACCGCCCTGGTGGGGGTCGGCGCGATCGGCCTGGGCGCCGTCCTCACCCACATCGCGGTGACCGCCGCAGCGGACGTGACCGGCATCCTGGCCGCCGGCATGGTCGCCGCTCTCGGCCTCCTCATCCTCCCCCATCGCCGGCAGAAGGCAAAGGCCGAGCTCAAGGCGAAGATCGAAGATCTGCGCAGCCGATTGATGACCGCCCTCACCGGTCAGTTCGAGCGCGAGATCACCCGTAGCCTCTCCCGGATCGACGACGCCGTCGCCCCCTACACCCGCTTCGTCCGCGCCGAACGTGACCACCTGACCCGGACGCGGGACGAGGTCCAGACGATCGGCCAGGATCTGGCCCGGCTCAAGGTGCAGGTCGAGGCGCTGTAGCGCTTCTCTCCTGTCCTACTCGATCCTCCTCCACTGCTCGAACGTGGCAACAGGAACCGCCCGGTCCCCAAGATCCACGCCCAAGGTTGTCCCAGCTAGCGGTGGCACGCCGATTTCAATCGGCTTGCCATAGCGAAAAACGGTCATCGTCACGGGCTGCTTGCCGAGCCGTTCGTACTCGGCCCAGAGCGCGTTCTTCAAGGCGAGAAGAGCCGCGTCGGGTTTTCCTCCCTTCGACCGCTCGGCCTCCCAAGCCTTGGGGAACCACCAGTTTCCATACCGCCACAGGATGTCGCCTGCATGGACACCAGCCCCCGCGAAAGACTGCTTGATGTCGGTGATCTGCCTAAGGAAGATGATAGAAACAAAGGCATCTGGTCCGAGCGAGGTCAGTTCTCGCTTCTGGACATCAAAATACCGTGTCGTGCCTTTGGGGGTCCCAGGAGTGTATTCCATTCGGTGATAACCCGAGGGGCCGGCGACCGGAGAGCCGTCTGGTCCGAACCAGGCTTCGGCCAACAGAGTGCCGCGGTCGCCCCAATGGCGGCGAACCTCGGCATACCCCTCCGGGCCGGTGATCAGCGCGCCGTCGGCGCCGTGATACGACTCGATCGTGTCTCCGCGCTTCCGGGAATCTGTCTTCCTGATAGCGAAACCCAGCAGGGGGTTGAACACGCGTTTGCCATCTGGCCCGTACTGGACGTATTCCACTTGACCATCGACGCTATAGATTGCTCCGCCCTTACTGCCGTCTGCGCGTAGTCGAGTGACCTTGGTCTCGCGTCCGCGTTCGTCAAACTCGTGGAGGACGAGATGATCACCGTCCTTGCCATCCACAGGCTCACGATCAAGGCCGAACTTCTGCGATCGGATTTGCTGGCGCTTGTCGTTATAGGCGTAAAGATTCTCGTGGACGCCATATCTATCTACTGCGGGCTGGTCCTTTGCGTCGAGGTAGACAAGTTCCGTGCGTAGCCCGCGCGTATCGTAGGCATACTTAACGTAGTGGACACCTTGCGGTCCATTTGTGGGGTTCCCGTCCTTGTCGAACCAGCGCGTGCCCAGCTCTTCGCCGTAGTTACCGTAATTTGATGCGATTCGACTAAAGCCATCGGAGTTGTTGGCCGGTTGGCCAGCCACATCGAAATATTCTATGCTGAGTGAATTCCGAAATCGGTCGAAGCTTTCGGCGACGCGGTGGACGTCATCGCCCCTGCCCTTATCGGCTCCGGGGTTGCCGTCAATACCGAAAAAGGTCCGCTCGACCACGTTGCCGTCCCTGTCGTATTTTTTATTTCGGAGGTGGTAGCCTCCGTCGGCAATGGCGACCGGCTTGCCGACGATGTCGAAGAACCGCTCTTCGATGGGCTGCCCGAGATCATCGTTGACCCTCTCCCAGCGGTGGGCGCCCAGATCCGTCGAGGTGGCCGGTTTGCCTTTATCATCGAATTTGGTGGTTACGGACAGGAACCCCCGTTCGTCATATTCGAGCCGATAGCTATGCCACCCATCCCCCGCCATGGGCTTTCCGTCGGCGCCAAAATAAGCGACCGACTCGGCGCGATTGTTCCGGTCGAATGTCACCCGCTGTTCGTGGGCAGGAAAATCAAAGAAAAACTCTCCGGCTACGATGGGCTCGTTCGCCGTGCCATAGAGCTTCGTGCTCACGGCATTGCCGCTATCGTCGTACTCCGCGGTGACTCGGTGCGCGCCCGTCTCATCCGCGTCGATGACCGGCTCATCGGTCAGGCCGAAGTATCTCCACTCGACCCCGCGGCCCCACTTATCGTACCGCGTGCTTAGCCGGTGGTAACCCTTGGCCAGGGTCGGTTCTCCCCTCGCATCAAGGGCTCGCTCGTCGACGACATTCCCATCCTTGTCGTATCTGAATTCTTGGCTGGCTCTGCCATCCTTGTCGTTCATCGGCTTGCCGGCCTCGTTCACGGACGTGACCCGAACCGGTCGGCCTTCCTTGTCATATTTTGATCGCTGTCCATAAGTAGCATCCGGCCCGGGCATGGCGAGGCCGGCGCGATTTGTGTAGCGCTCCTCGACTGAGAAACCGTGCTCGTCATATTTGAATTCGACGAACTCGGCGATGCTGTGCCCCTGAGGTTGGGGATAGCCGTCTGGCCCCAGATACGTGGCCTTTGCCGCCTTGAGGCGGATGCCGGCGGGCTCCGCGTGCGGCGAGTAGACAAGACCCCAGACCACCTGATTGGAACGATTCCACGCGATCTCGTAAACCAAACGTTTCTTACTGTCGTAAACGAATTCGTAGCGGGATTCCTTCTCCCGCGAGTCCGACGAGGAAGCCTTGGCATCGCTCAGATAGGTCGTGGTGCCGTAATTTGGCGTGGGCTGGCCATTGGCGTCAATCACTTCGACCATCTGTACGTCGCCGAACCATCCTTGACGTTTCAGCCGCTGCGTCCTGGACCGGTGGGCCACCGCAGAGCTCGGAAGCGGCCCCACCGGATACATCACCCCCCACCTGCTCGTGACGTCTCTGCAGTAGGAGTAGTCCGGCTTCACCCAGCCGAAGTAGTAGAAGCCGATTGCGCAGAGCAGAAGAGCCGCGACGCCTGCCACCGCCCAAGTGCGCTGGCGTGTCCGATGCAGTTTCGCCTGGTACTCCGCTTCCCGCCGCTGGTCACAGCTCTTCTGGGCGATGCGGGTGAGCAGATCGTGGGAGAGCTCGACGTGGGTGGTGCCCAGCCGATCCTCGAAACGCAAGAGGCGGCGGTCCACCAGGCTTTCCAGGTCGGTCTTGGGAACACCCTCCCGCTGCGCCTCCGCCAGCGGCACGGTGCCGCGAAAGCCCGATGCGGTGAGCAGCCGGTCCTCGACGAACCACCGCGTCTTCGGGTCCAGCCCCTTGAAACTGCGTTCGTACATGGCATCCAGGATGTTGCCCCGTTCCGTCGCCACGAGGTCGGAGCCGATCTCATCCCGGCCCAGCTCCTCCATGCGCTGGAACAGCTCGTGGCACAT
This sequence comes from Thermoanaerobaculia bacterium, assembly GCA_035644215.1. Classification (GTDB taxonomy): domain Bacteria; phylum Acidobacteriota; class Thermoanaerobaculia; order Multivoradales; family UBA5704; genus DASQPA01. Next base: position 10,268 of record DASQPA010000382.1, on the reverse strand, counting down.
CACGCTCAGGTAGGCGGGCTCGACCTCGGCGCCGGGGGCAGAGGCCGACGTGGACGGTCCAGGCGTTCCGCTCTCGCCGGCGACCGCGTCCACGATCGCCCCTACGACGGCTTCCGAAACCCAATCGCTGCCCGCCAGGCGGACGACCTCGATACCGCGTTTGCGATCCAAGGGGGCCAGCGCGAAACGGTTGCGCATGACGGAGGGCAGGATCTCCCGCAACGAATCGAGCTTGGGCACGAAATCCTCCCGCAGGGAGAGGACCATCCGATAATTCTGCGCCTGCGTGTCGAACGCCAGCCGTTCGGCGGTCTCCCCGAGGCGACGTTCGACGGTCTGGGGCATCCGGTTTTCGGCCAGATCGGCGAGCTCCATGCGGAGCTCTTCCATGTACGGACCCTGCCGGGCCAGGGTGAACAGCTCTTCGAACTGGTCGAGGATGAGCACCGGGACGACCGGATCGTTGCGCTGTCCCCAAAATCGGTGCGCATGGAAAAACTCCCACAGCGTTTCCCGCCGATCCACCGGGTACGACGTCAGGCTGGACTCGTCCGCCTGCTCCACGTCGATGCCCGTCTCTGCGGCGGCCGCGAGGGTCGCTTCGAGGATTTGGCGGCCGGGAGGCGGAGCGGACGCCGCGTAGCTCAGACGTACGGTGATCGGGAGGAACCCTTCCTGGCGGAGGCGAGGGATCACACCCGCACGCAGGAGCGACGTCTTGCCCAATCCGGACCGGGCGAAAAGCACGCTCAACGTGTCGCGCCTTATGAGCCGGAGAAACTCTTCCGTTTCCTGGCTCCGGCCGAAGAAGAGCTTCTGGTCCTCCTCGGTATAGAAGTGCAGACCTTTCCAGGGGTTGGCGTCTCGCGGCGGGGTCGGTGACGATGCGTCGAGGAGGAGCGGCGCCGGCATCGCTACGCTCATCTGTTGGCTCCTGCAGGCACGCGAAAACGCCGAATGCCACGGGTCAAGAGATCGAGGAGCGCCGGCGGAAGCTTGCCATCGTCAAAGCGAGTCCAGTTCACCTGGTCACGGAACGGGCGGTCGATGAAGTCCGCGCCCATGGGCGTACTATCCACCACCACCGGTTGCAAGAAATTGGCTCCTGTGAAGCGCTCCAAGTTTTCATCCACGGCCCATTTCCATTCCTTCAACACGAAGCGCCCCGGCCGGTCGGAGCTCTCGAGGTCCAGCGCGCGCGAAATGATCGCAAGGAAGAACGATGCCCTCTTGATGTTGTCGTGAATCACCTCCTGGAACTCGGCGCCGGGTTCGAGGCCGCTCGCGTCCATCCAGGTGTCGACGCCTGCCGCTTCGAGCTGCATCCGGATGGCTTCTGCCGCGTCACCATCCTCTCTCGCATAGCTGATGAACACGGCGCCGGGTTTGCTCTCGGTGGTTTTGGGCTCGGCTCTGTCGGCGACCGCCAGCCCAGGCTCTAGCGACTGCCGGGCCTTCCATCGCCGGTTTAACTCCGCCACGAAATCCACCGGCGACTGCGGCGGCAGCAGGTGGGCCTTCCGGCGCTTCAAAAAGTCGCGCAGACCGCTCAGATGGCCACCGCTCACGTACCACACCGCGATCTGCGCATCCGGCTTTTGCGTCAGCGCGTTGACGAAGAAGCGTCCCAACCAATCGGGGAAGTCGCAGCCGAGGAGCAGGATCGTCTTGCCGCGGAGAAAATCGTACAGCCGCTGCGGCGCATACTCCTTGTTGATTAAGGCCCAGCTGAATTCGATCAACATGTCCTCGGTCACCGCAAATTTACCGGGATTCTGGCAGGTTGCGCCGAAGAGGTGGAACACGGTCGGAATTTTCCCCGGAACGAAGTCTTTGGGCAGGTCGTTGCTGACGGAGTTGCCGTCCCGGGTGAACACGATCTGCCGCGGCGCCTCCAGCGGCCCCCGGTCTGCGGCGATCGCGGCCTCCATGAGGTGGTCGATGGTCGTCGTGACGAGGAGCGGGAAATCGCGGATTTCGGCCAGCTGGCGCAGGGATGCGGGCAGGGGCCACTCCGGGCGGCGGATGACCTCATCCATGTCGTACTCGAGGTCGCCGGGTTCGCAGCTCACGCTCAGATCGTTGGCGATCCGATAGAGCAGCGGGGTCTCCTGAGGACCTTCCGGTACCGCGATCTCTCGCCGCTGCGCCAGGGCCTGACCCCAGAGATCGTAGAGCCGCGCCGCTGGCTGTTCGGCCCAGGGAACACAGAGCAACTCGGCGCCGGTGACCGGAACCACCAACCTGGCGGCCATCAGGTTGAGCAACTTTTCCCAGTCGCGCTCGGTCAACGGGTTGGGTGCAGGGGAGGGGGAGGAGACGGAAACGGGCGGCGGTGAGTCCATACCGGTGTCGCTCATAGACGCTTCCTCCTGTCACCGAAGGCGGCACTGCCTCCGCAAGACCAGAGAGGCTCAGGCTCCTGAATTGCGATTTCGTGTCGGCGAGTATACCGCAATGACCCGGGGAGCACGCGGCCGGGGCCTCGGCTGGGCAGGGCCGGGATAGAATCCCCGGGTGCCCACCCAAGTTCCCGTTCCCCCCTCGCCGCCCGCGAAGCGTCCGGGTACCCTCCAGAGCCTCGGCCGGGCGATGACCTCGTGGCGTACCGCCTCGGTCACCCTGCTCTCCTTCTCTTCCGGCCTCCCCTACGCCCTCGTCTTGACCGCCATCCCCGACTGGATGCGGCGGATCGGCATGGACATCCGGGTGGTCGGGCTCATCACCCTGGCGCAGGCGCCGTGGACCTTCAAGTTCCTCTGGTCGCCGTTCATGGACCGCTTCGTCCCCCCCTGGCTGGGGCGGCGGCGGGGCTGGGCCTCGATCGCCCAGGTGGCGCTCTTCGCCCTCACCCTCTGTCTCGCCGGGGTGGGCAGCCATCCAGACACCCCCTGGGTGGTCGCCGCCCTCGCCTTCGCCATCGCCTTTGCCGGCGCCAGCCAGGACATCGCGATCGACGCCTACGCCGTCGACGTCCTGGAGCCCGAGGAGCAGGCGGTGGCGGTGGGGGCGCGCAACGCCGTCTACCGGAGCGCCATGTACGTCGTGGGCGGACTCGGGATCACCCTCGCCGGCCGCTACTCCTGGCCGCTGGTCAACGCCGGCCTCGCCTGTCTCTACCTGCCGGCGCTCCTCGTCACCTGGAAGGCGCCCGAGCCGCGCGAGACGATCGCCGCTCCGCGTTCGCTCCGCGAGGCGGCCTGGTACCCGCTGGTGGGGTTCCTGTCGCGCCACCGGGCGCTCGCCATCCTCGGCTTCCTCCTCCTCTACAAGCTGGCCGACAACCTCGCCCAGGCCCTGCAGCGCCCGTTCCTCGTCGACATGGGCTACAGCGACTTCGACCGCGGCGTGGCGCTCGCCACGGTGGGCCTCTTCGGCAGCCTCGTCGGGGTCTTCGCCGGCGGCGTGCTGACCGAGGTGATCGGGCTCGGCCGGGCGCTCTGGATCTTCGGCTTCCTGCAGACCTTCGCCAGCCTGGGCTACGTGATGCTCGCCGCCAGGGGCGGGGTCCACCGGCCGCTCATGTACGGGGCGATCGGCTTCGAGGTCCTCTCCGCCGGATTGGGGAGCGGCGCCTTCTCGGTGCTCCTCCTGCGCCTCACCCAGAAGCGCTTCTCGGCCACCCAGTACGCCCTCTTCTCCAGCCTCTTCGGCCTGCCCCGCCTGATCGCCGGGCCGGTCTGCGGCTTCGCCGTCTACGCCGTCGGCTGGTACACGTTCTTCTGGTTCACCATTCTCGCCGGCATCCCGGGAATGATCATGCTCGCCCGCTTCGTGCCCTTCGGAGCGCGGGAGCCGGTCTTCACCCTCGACCGGCCGGAGGTGCTGGAACCGCTCTCGACCGCCCAACTCGTCCGCCGCGGCCTCCTGGGCGCGGTGGTGGGGCTGGTGGTCGCGGCTTTCGTCGCCGCGCTCCTCCCGGCGCTCAAGATGGCCAAGGACCACCCCGGCACGTCCCTCGATCTCGCGACGCCCTTCGCCGCCCTGGCCCATCCCCAGGGCTCCGGCTGGCTGATCCTCCTGGGGATCGTCGTCTTCGCCACCGTCTGCGGCCTCTTCACCGCCGCCGTGGCGGCCGCCCGGCACGGGCAGGGGGAGCCCATGGCGGCTTGAGGCGCACTCTCCTTTGTAATACTGTCTAAAATGGCAGGCACCCCCATGGACCTCTCCCGCCTCCTCTCCATCGCCCGCGGCGCCGAGCCGGCCGACCTGGTGCTCCAGAACGTCCGACTGGTCAACGTGCTCTCGGGGGAGGTCTACCCGACCGCGATCGCCATCGCCGGCGAGCGGGTGGCGGGGCTGGGGGACGGCTACGCCGGGAAACGCACGATCGACCTCGAAGGGCGCTACGTCGGCCCCGGGCTGATCGATGCCCACGTCCACATCGAGAGCTCGCTCGTCCCCCCTGCCGAGTTCGCCCGCGCCGTGGTGCCGCACGGGGTGACGACGGTGGTGACCGACCCGCACGAGATCGGCAACGTCGTAGGTCTCGCCGGCATCCGCTTCATGCTGGAGGACGCCCGCCGGGCGCCGCTCTCGGTCTACGTCAACGCCCCCTCCTGCGTGCCGGCGACCGATCTCGAAACCTCGGGGGCGCGGCTGGACGCCGCCGATCTCGCCTCGCTCCTGGGCGAGCCGGGGCTCCTGGGGCTCGCCGAGGTGATGAGCTTCCCCGCCGTCGTGGCGGGGGACGAGGCGGTGCTCGCCAAGCTCCGGGTCTTTCGCGGCGCGGTGATCGACGGCCACTGCCCCGGCCTCACCGGGCCGGCGCTCCAGGCCTATGCCGCGGCCGGCATCTCCTCGGACCACGAGTGCATGACCCCCGAGGAGGCACGCGAGAAGCTGCGGGCCGGCCTGACCCTTTTCCTCCGCGAGGCGACCAACGCCCGGAACCTCGCCGCCCTGCTGCCGGTCGTCACCCCGGCCAACGAGTCGCACATCTGCTTCTGTACCGACGACCGCCAGCCCGACGACCTCCTGGGAGAGGGCTCGATCGACCACATGATCCGCCTGGCCATCGCCCGCGGGGTCGATCCGGTGACCGCGATCCGCCTGGGCAGCCTGAACGCCGCCCGGCACTACCGGCTGGACGACCGGGGAGCCGTGGTCCCCGGCCGGCGGGCCGACCTCATGGTCTTCTCGGACCTCTCCTCGCCGCGGGCCGAAAGGGTCTTCCGCGGCGGTGTGGAGGTAGCGCGCGACGGCCGGATGCTGGCCGACCGGGAAGACGCGGCCCCGGTCCCCTTCGGCGGTTTCGGCAATACCGTTCACCTCGACCCGGCGCGGCTCGATTTCGCGATCCCGGCGCGCGGCCGCAAGCTGCGGGCGATCGGCATCGTCCCCGACCAGCTGCTGACCGAGAGACTGGTGGTCGAGGCGAAGATCGAGGACGGCCGGGCGGTCGCCGATCCCCGGCGCGACCTCCTGAAGATCGCCGTCGTCGAACGCCACCGCACCTCGGGCAAGACCGGGCTCGGCTTCGTGCGCGGGGTGGGCCTCTCCCACGGGGCGATCGCCGGCACGGTGGCCCACGATCACCACAACCTGGTGGTCGTCGGAGCGGACGACCGCTCGATGCGCACCGCCGCCACCGCCCTGGCGGAAGCCGGCGGCGGCCTTGTCGCGGCCGAGGGCGAGCGGGTCCTCGCCCTCCTCCCCCTCCCCATCGCCGGCCTCATGTCCGACCGCCCGATCGAGGAGGTGCAGGGCGGCATGCGCGACCTCCTGGCCGCCGCCCGCCGCCTGGGCGCCCGCCTGCGCGACCCCTTCATGGCGATGAGCTTCCTGGGCCTGGAGGTCATCCCGGCGCTCAAGATCACCGACTTCGGGTTGATCGACGTGGCGAAGATGGAGGTCGTGCCGCTGTTCGTGGACGGCGAGTAGGGGGCGTGCAGGGGGAGCCCCGCTCTCGGTTGGGGCCGCTCGGCCGCAAAAGGGGCGTGCCGAAACCCGCGAGCCGGATCCCGGCCTTCCAGTTCCCTGCTTCTGCTCTCGATGGCCCTGCTTCTGTCGCCGGATGCCCCACTTTTCTCCAGATCCCCCCATTCCCGGGACCTGGCAGTGGAGGTTTCGCTAGAATGAGGCACAAACGGAGGAGCGCTCGTGGGCAAGCCGGTCTCCCGACCCGGACAGGGCTGGGTCGCCATCGCGGTGGTCGTCTTTCTGGTCCTCGCCACATTAGCGGACATCTCCGGGTCAGTGGACCTCTGGAACAAGATGATCGCCTGGGGAAACGCGAGGCTCGGGCTGGAGTCCGAGAGCCTGTTCATCCGATATCACGGTGCGTTCTTCGTCCTCTTCGTGCTGGCCGTTACGGCTCTCCTCCTGCAAGTCCAGAGGTGGGCCGGGAGGAGCGGCGCCGAAGACGGGGGCCGCCAGGGCGAGCGGGCGCTACGCTGGGAGAAAAAGGCTCGGGACGAGTATGTAGAGTGGCTGAGCCAGGAAGTCAAGCAGCGCATCAAGGGTTCGATCCATCATGCCCGCGAGCTCGACCTGGGGCTCGACGAGAGCCCCTCCGCCGTGGAACCCTGGCATTACGTCGCACCCGACCCCGACGGCGGAAGCCGGGTTTTCGTCACTTTCAAGGAGGCGTTCGAGCATTTCCAGGGGCGCGTCCTCCTCCTCGGCGCACCGGGCTCGGGCAAGTCAACGACTTTGCTCTTCGCTGCGCGCTACCTGCTCGCCGGCGCCCGGGACGACCTCGAGGCTCCCATCCCGGTCCTCTTGAATCTCTCGAGCTTTCGGGACGCCGGCGAGATCAACCGGCGGCGTCTCTTCCGCCGGGCTACGGGAGATCCTCGCGAGGACCTCGCCTTCGATCGCTGGCTCATCGAGCAACTCGCCCGCCTCTCCGTGCCCGGCCGCGAGATCGCCACCCGCTGGGTCGAGGAAGGGCGGATCGCTCTACTCCTCGACGGCCTGGACGAGGTACACGAGGATGCGCAGTCGCGGCTATTGAAGGCCCTCGACCAGTCCTATTTGAAGCGCTTCTTCTTCGTGCCGGTCATCGTCTGCAGCCGGTTGCTGGAGTACCAGCGTCTTGCCGACCGCCAGGCTCACCGGCTGGGCCTCAAGGGGGCCGTCACCCTCCAACCCCTGGACCGCAACCAGATCCGCGCCTATCTGGAGGCGGCGGCAGCGGGCGATCTGGCGGAGGCCCTGGTCGGTGATGAGCAGTTCTACGAGCTGGCGACGACGCCGCTTACCCTGAGCATGATGACCCTGGCCTACCCCCGTCTCCCGCCGACAGAGATCCCAGCGGGGCTGCCGCTCACCGAGCGCCGCGGTCAGCTGTTCGACGCCTATGTCGATCGCATGATGCAGCGCGTGGCGCACCGCCGGACCGGCAAGCCGTTCGACCCCAACCCAGCGCTCGACGAACCGACCGGATACAGCCGCGGACAAGTCGACCGAATCCTCGGCTGGTTCGCCGTGCGGCTGAGCGAGAGAGCGCTGACCAGCTTCTCGCTGGAAAGGCTGGTCCACTTGCTGAAGCCGCCGCCCACGAAGTCTTGGAAGGCGGCGGAGCGCGGCCCATTCCTGACCGACTTCCTGCTGGCCAACCTCATTGTGACAGCGCTGGTCTCGGCGGCGGTCGCGGCACTCGTGGGGTACTGCTCAATGCGCCTTGGTTGGACCAAGCCTCTCCTCCTGCCCCTCAGCCTGGCTGCGCTGGTGGGCCCGCTTCTCCATCTATGGGAATCGGGTGCCGAGCGGTCTCAGGGTGATCTGGGTTGCTGGCTGTCCGTAAGCCTGTGGTTGGGTTGGTATCTCTTCAGTTATGCAACACTGGTCTCCGCCATCGCGTGGCTGTTGCCTTGGAAACTACCGGGGCCTGCTGTCGGGGCTGTTCTACTCGCTCTTTTCGTGGTCTTCGGCTCTCAGAGATACTTATGGTTCCGGATCGGACCCGGCCTTCTCGCCGGCGGCCTCAGCGGTGCTCTCGCCGGGCTGGTGGCGGCGGCCATGGGCCGTCTCGATCTGGTCGCCTGGAGTCTGCCGGCGATCCTTGCCATCGGCGTGCTGGCCTGCTTCCAGAAAGACAGCGACCTCGCCAGAGAGCATGCCCCCTGGTACTGGAGCCTCGGCCTGGCGTTTGCCGCCGGACTCCTCGGCATCGGCCAGATCGGCATCTGGTTGTGCGGGGTTCCAGGCCCGGTCCGGACGGTCGCCTTCGGCGCCGGCCTTCTCTCGTTGGTCTTTCCCGGCAGAGGCTTCGGCGAGAGGGGCCTGCTCACTCTCTGCGCACGTGCCGTCCTGGTGGCGCGAGGCTCCCTTCCGGTCCGCACGCGCCGGTTCCTAGGCTACGCGGTCGAGGCCATGCTGCTCAAACGGGTCGGCCACGAGTACGAGTTCGTCCATCGCCTGCTGCGCGACCACTTCGCCATCCGGGAGTTGCGGCCGCTGCTCAAGGACGAGCGCGGCCGAATCCGTCTGCAGGTCCTCGAACATCTCTCCTATCAAGGTAATGCGAGCTTCGATGCGCTCGCGGAACTGGCCCGTCACAGAGACCGGGCGGTGCGGGTGGCTGCGGTCGAGGGCCTCGGCCGGCTGCCGACTCCCGAGGTCGGCCCACTACTCGGAAACCTGCTGCAGACGGAGTCTGACGCCGGTGTCCGGCGTCAAGCCGTGGAGAGTCTGGGGGCGCTCAGTTGGAAGGAGAGTGGGGCCGCGCTGTGGGCTGCCCGGTGGGACCCTGATCCTGCCGTCCGGCTGGCGGTGGTCCGGGTGGCGGCAAGGATCAGCGAGCCAAACGAGCCTCGCCTGCTGTGGAGCGCTCTGTGGGATGAGGACGGATCTGTCGCGCAGGCTGCGGCGGATGCGCTCGGCGACGTCCCTCTGGCGATGGCGAAGCTCGAGGTGAGCTCCCTGGCCGACGAGCGGCGTCTGGTGGAGCGGCTCCCCACCCTTCTGGCGGACGAGTCCGACCGCGTTCGTGGAACCGCCGCCCGGCTGCTCGGGTTCTTCGGCAGCGAGAAGGATATCGAGTTGTTGTGCAATGCCTGCTGGGATCCCTCGAAGCGTGTGCGACAAGTTGCATCCTGCGCTCTCGGAGAAATCCGGACCAGGTGGCGGAAAGGAGACTCGGTCTCTCCCGTAGACTGGCCGTCCGTGGAACGAGGCCTCATACACGTTCTCAAAGATCGATCTTCCGCGCTGCGAGAAAGCGCCGCCTCAGACCTCCGCCATTTCGCAGGCGCTGCCAGCCTGGATGCCCTTCTCGGCGCCCTAGCCGATCCCGAGGAGCGGGTCCGGGATGCGGCAGCCCGCTCCCTCCGTGAACGGAAGGGGGAGCTGGTCCCGCAACGCCTGCTCGGGCTGCTCACCGGCCGGCGTCTGGGTGGGGTCCTGAGCGCCGTGCAAGTCCTGGAAGTGCTGCCGGCCGATGGACTGCGGGCAGAGTTCCTTGCTTGGCTGGAGCAGGGCAGCCGGCGGCAGAAGCGAGGGGCGGCCCTCGCTTTGGGGGCGCTGAGAGTGCCGGAGGCGGCGCCCGGCCTGCATAGACTCGCGGCATCGCGGAAAGAAAGGATGCGCAGGCAGATCGCCGAATGGCTCCGGTTGGAGACCGTCGACCTCGGGACGGTCGCTGCCGCGGCGCTCCTCGGTGTAGAGTGGACGAGGGCCGTCGAGCCGCAGGCGTCTCGGATCGACCGTCTCCTTCGATCCCTGCGGCGCCTCATGGCTAAGGTGCATGGACGACGGAGTCATGACGCCATCGGGAAGCTCAAAAAACGAGACCTGATCCCTCGGCCTCCCTCCGACCAGCGCCTTCTGAGCTCCTACAGGCGGAGGCTGCTGGAGGAGCCCAGGCCTGGCGAACCTCCAGCTTTCTGGTTGACGCGAAAATCTGTGCCCCGGTGAGCTCCCGGCAGATTGCTCACCAGGGGAGAGGCTTACGACGAAGTGGTAGGCCGGTCGCTCGACGCGCGGGTTCTCCTCCGCATGGGCGCGCATCAGCCGGCCGGCGAGAGCCGAAGTCTGAGATGCCGTAGCGTACCGGCGGCGGGAGCGGGAGGTGGTTTGGCTGGAGGGGCGGGTGAAGCGCGGGCCGCCCCCTCCTGGCCTCCCCCCTGATCCAACCGCCTCCCGCCCAGGGGGGAGGGACCCACCGCCCGACCCCGCTCGGAGCCAAAGTTAGCGCGGAGCCCCGCGGGACGCCATCGAGTCCGGCGGCAGGTCGTCGGCTACCTGCGCAACTACGACCCCGAGCTTCTACCTGCCTTCGGCGCCGGCGACCCCGCCATCGCCGGCGGGTACAGATCGGTCCG
>DASQPA010000381.1:0-2668 GCA_035644215.1 Thermoanaerobaculia bacterium | reverse complement strand
CATACCGGACGCGCAGGCCCGCCGCCAGGGGGAAACTATGGCGCAGTCGCTCTACGGCGCGACCGGCTCCCCCGATCTCTTCCTGGCGGTCTGGGGGCCGTCCGCCGCCGGCAAGACGGTGCTCGTCGCCCAGATCTTTCTCCAGCAGCAGCGCACCGGCCACACCGACGGCGAGTGGAAGATCCTGCCCACCGAGAAGGCGCTCGGCTTCATCGACACGATGCAGAAGCGGATCCGCACCGAGAACCTCTTTCCGAAGGCCACCCCGGTGGGACAGCGGGACAAGATCGAATACTCCTTCCGACGTGGGGAGATCGTGGCCGCCCTGGAGCTGGAAGATCGCGCCGGGAAAGACTTCGAAATGCTGCAGACGGACGCCCGCGACCGTCTCGCCGCGGCCCGTGGGCTGCTCCTCCTCTTCGACCCCCAGCGCCGCGCCGACCAATTGGAGGAGGAGTTCTCCCGCACCCTGGCCCAGTTGCACGTCGCCCGCGGCGACGGCAACGGACGCGACCCTCGGCCGATCGCCGTCTGCCTGTCGAAAGCCGACCTCCTGATCGAGTCCGCCGCCGACCTCGCGCGGGCGATCGACGAGCCGGACGACTTCGTCCGCGCCCACATCGACTCCACCCTCCTTGGGCTCCTTGACCACTACTGCGCCCACTACCAGCTCTTTCCGGTCTCCGCCGCCGGCGTCCGCCTGCGCTATGGCGCTCTGGAGGCCGCCGTCTACTACGACGAAGACCTGGCGCTACGTCTGAGCCCGGGCGGCGAGCCGTTCAACCTGATGAAGCCGTTCGCCTGGCTGCTCGACCGAGTGACGGGGGGGCGTAGAGCATGAGCTCACATCTCGTAGCGTGGCCAGCCGGTAGCGGCCTTTCCCTCCCCAGCACCCGCCGTTTCACCTGTGAACGCGCCATCTGGGGGAAGGCCCAGGGCGCTTCGACCGATTTCCGCTGGCTGGCGAGGAGCGCCGGCTTCGATACCTCCAGCGACCTCGAGCGGAGCCTCACTTTGGGCGCCGAGGACCGTCTCCAGAAGGCAACCTTCTGGCGCCGTCACGGGACACGCTGGTATGGCGGCGTCTACTACGGCAGTCAGGCGAGGGACGCGGCTGGCAGGCAGGGCTTCCTTGAAAAGCACCTCCTCCAGTGGGACCCGGGGGAAGAGTTCCCCGCCGCGCTCGGTGCCCTGGCCCTCTTGCCTGCCGTCTCGACGTTCGACGACGCGCTCTGGTGGGAGCGCCGTGGCGATCCGGGGTGGGTTTACACTGACTTTTCCCTGGCCCTCGAGCCTCTGGCGATCGAGGTCGCGCCAGCCGAAATTGAACGAACCCTCGCCCAGGGCCTCGCCGCCCTTCAGCCATTCGGCGAAGCTGGCCTCACCGCGCTCTACGTGGACCTCCTCTCGGCACGGCGTCCGGCCTGCCTCCGCGGCGTCGCCCGGCCCCTCTCCGCAGCGGCGCTCGCGGCACTTCTCCTCCCCTTGCCGCGCGAGCGGGCGGACACGGCCTGCCTCGCCGCCTGGCTTCCCGCGCAGCATCTCGAACGGGGCAATCTCACCCATTGGGACCTCCTCGCCGTCGCGGCCGAAGGCCGGCCCGCGAGCCCCCTCGATCCGGACGTCGAGCGGCAGGCGGCCGCCTGGGCGCGCGCGCTCGTGAAGGGTGATCCGGGCGCTCTCCAGGCATCCCTTGTCCCGGTCGAGCCCAGTGCCCCCAAGCCGCTCCCGGCGCAAGCGTCAGGCCTTCGACCCCACCGGCTCCACCTCACGCCACTTCCGGAGGGTGCGCCGGAGCCCCTCCGCGAGCTCTACGAATTCGCGGCAGCTCCCCGGAGACGCTGGTTTCCGCCCAGACCGCTGCCTTCCCTCAAGGACCCCAGAAACGGCGAAATCCTCTTCCGGTGGATCGCCGAGCTGACCCAGCAGGCGGGCGATGCCGACCCGCAACAATGGGACGTCAAGATCGACTTTCTGCGCCGCGCTGCCATCGCCCTAGTACCTGGGAAGCACACCGAAAAACGCGTAGGTTCCATGCCCGGCAGCCGGGTGCTCAAGTCTCACTTCGCTGCGGCGGAGAGAAGGTAGGGGGAGGCTAGCTAGTTCCTGTCCTAGAATTCGTAAGTAGCGGCAGGGAAATAACTTAAAGACGCATTCGGGCTGGCATTTTCTGCGCGGAGTATCTAGAATCGGGGTCGCCAAACCTTGATTCTCGAAACCTTCGCCCAGAAAGAGAGGCCAACCCGAATGCGTGAAGCTCGCAAAACCCAGAGCACCCTCAGTGAGACCTGGCTCGATCTTGACCATGCGAAAGAGCTGGAGGCCATGTCTCGTGTGCTCGACGACAATCCTATGATCGCGACACTGGTCTGGCAAGATCTTCGCGCTGCCAGCGGCTCTACGGCGGCGACCGGCGGCGCCTTAGGTCTGAGCGCAGAGCAAGTTCTGCGGATTCTGGTGGTCAAACAGATGAACGGCTTCAGCTACCGGCAGTTGGCCTTCCATCTCGCCGACTCGCGCAGCTATTGCCTCTTCTGCCACTTGGGTATTACTGACAAGGTGCCGACAAAATCAGCGCTCAACGCCAACCTCAAGGCTCTGCAGCCCGCCACCCTCGAGGCGATCAATCGCGTGTTCGTCGGAGCCGCGCAGAAGGCAGAGGTGGAGA
>DASQPA010000380.1:0-5140 GCA_035644215.1 Thermoanaerobaculia bacterium | reverse complement strand
ACCGTTCCGGACGCTCCGGAAACCGTTCCGGACGCTCCGGAAACCGTTCCGGACGCTCCGGAAACCGTTCCGGACGCTCCGGAAACCGTTCCGGACGCTCCGGAAACCGTTCCGGACGCTCCGGAAGACGTTCCGGAGGCTCCGGAAGCATTTTGGAACCATCCGGAGACGTTTTGGAAGCTCCGGAAGACGTTTCGGGCGTCCCCGCGACACCCCCGCTGGCCGGAGTAGGCCCTCACTCCGTTCCAGGGCGGCGGCGATGGTGGCCCCACTTCCGTCCTCGGTGGCCACACTTCCGTCCTCGGTGGACCGGTTTCGGTCTTCAGTAGCCCTACTCCTGTCCTCGATAAGCCTACTTCTGTCCTGGGTTGCCCTGCGGAGCTCCTACTTCACCGTGGAGCTCCCCAATCCGTCGAAACAGCCCCTCGATCCCCGTAGGAGCTCCCGTGTTCACCGTTCCTCGGCCGGGTATAATCCCCCGGTACGGAATCTTTGGAGGTCATTCTTGTGCTGAAGAAAAGTTCTGTGACGCGCGTCCTTCCTCTCCTCCTCGTCTGCTGCGGCTTCGCCGCCGGGATCGAGGCGAGCCGAAACACCTTCAAGGAGCCGGCGACGGCCGCCGGCTCCGATCTCTACAAGCAGGGCGTGGCCGCGGTCCAGGCGAACCAGTTCGCCCAGGCGCTGCCGCTGTTCGAGAAGGCGAACCAGGCGGAGAAGAACAATCCCGACGTCCTCAACATGCTGGCCTACACCCAGCGCAAGCTGGGTAAGACCCAGGACGCGCTCAACAACTACTACCGCGCCCTCGCGCTGCGCCCGAACTTCCCCCAGGCCCGCGAATACCTGGGCGAGGCGTACCTCCAGGCGGCTCTCGAGGAGCTCGACAAGCTCCAGCACGCCGGCGCCGAGGGGCAGAAGCAGGCCGACCTCCTGAAGCGGGCGTTGCACGACGCCGCGTCCAAGGCCGGCCCCGCCGCCAAGACCGCGGCCGCGAAGCCCAATACTTGGTAGGTCTTCAGACGCGGAGCTTGTGGTGCGGCGGGCGCCAGAACGGAAACTTCCGGCGCCCCTCGGGTCCGCGCGTGGCTTCCGACAGCTGGTGCACGACGTAGCCGACGATCCACAGCGCGGAGGCGGCGAGGTGGATCGCGACCCACACCTTGCGCCAGGACTCGTCGGTCGCCACCTGCAGCAGATAGCCGGAGGCGACCATGGGCACCAGGGTGAGGACCATCTCGAGACCGGAGAACCGGCGCGGGAAGCCGCGCAGCCAGAGGCGGGGAGAGACGTGGCGCTGCCACACCAGCCCCACGGCGAACACCAGGAGCGGCGCCACGACGACGTGTGCGTGCTGCACGAAGGGCTGGAGCGGATGGTTGACCACCGCATAGGGATCGGCCGGCTTCACCAGATAGCGGAAGACCGCGTAGACGATCCCGGTGCCGCCCACGAGCAGAGTGGACACATGGTTGGACCAGCGCTCAAAGGGAGTCATGGGAGGGGGAGAACAGAGAAGCTCGTCGGCGATCGAGAAGAGGTTTTGGGAACCGCTATAAGCTTATAATCCAGCTCCCCGGGGTGTCAACCGACCCGCGCGCGGGTTAGACTTCCCTTCATTCCGAAGGCGCTCCTGGCGCCGAGCGACAGTGGAGGCTGCATGGAGACGTTGCTGCAAGACCTGCGGTTCGCCCTGCGAACCCTGCTCAAGAAACCGGGCTTCACGCTCGTCGCGGTGCTCTCCCTGGGCCTCGGGATCGGCGCCAACGCGACGATTTTTTCGTGTATCAACGCCATTCTGCTACGCCCGATCCCGGTCGACAACCCCCAGCAGCTGGTCGCCATTTACCATACCGACGGCGAGATCCAGGGGCTCTTCCCCACCTCGTTCCTCAATTACAAGGATTATCGCGAGCGCGGCAAGTCCTTCTCCGGCCTCGCCGCCTACCGCCCGGCCCCGGTGGCCCTGGGCCGCGAGGGGCAGCCCGAAAAGCTGAACGGCGAGATCGTCTCCGGCAACTTCTTCGACGTGCTCGGGGTGAAGGCCGCGCGCGGGCGCACCTTCCTGCCCGAGGAGGATAGGACGCCGGGGAGCCACCCGGTGGTGGTGCTGAGCGACAGCCTGTGGAAGCACCGGTTCAACGGCGACCCCGACATGGTCGGCAAGAGCATCGTGCTCAACGGCCGGAAGTTCACCGTGATCGGGATCGCGCCGCAGAGCTTCTCCGGCTTGCACCTGCTGCGCCCGGCCGCCCTCTGGGTGCCGATCATGATGAACAAGCAGATCCTCTCCGGCGAGGTCAGCATCGTCTTCGAGAAGCGCCGGACGAAGATCTTGAACCTGGTGGCGCGCCTCAAGCCGGGGGTCAGCCGGCAGCAGGCGGCGCTCGCGACCTACGCCCTGTCGAAGCAGCTCGAGCAGGAGTACCCGCGCCCCAACGGCGGGCGCCTGGCGGTGGTCACGCCGCTCATCGAGTCGCGGATCAATCCCAACCAGTACGGCAAGTACGTGCACGCCGCCCAGCTCCTCATGGTGGTCGTGGGCCTGGTGCTGCTCATCGCCTGCGCCAACGTCGCCAATCTGCTCCTGGCGCGCGCCGACACCCGGCGCAAGGAGATCGCCATCCGGCTGGCGATGGGAACCCGCCGCTCGCGCCTCATCCGCCAGCTGCTGACCGAGAGCGGTCTGCTCTCCCTGTTCGGCGGCGTGACCGGCCTACTCCTCTCCTTCTGGGCGGCCCGCGCCCTCTGGCGGCTGCGGCCCAGCTCCTTCCCCGAGAGCCTCGACCTGAGCCCCGACGCCCGGGTGCTCGCCTTCACCCTCGGCCTCTGCCTGGTGACCGTCCTCGTCTTCGGTCTGGTGCCGGCCCTCCAGGTGACCCGGCCGGACCTGGTGTCGGCGCTCAAGGACCAGGTGATGCCGGCCGCCGGCACGGGACGGCGCCGGTTCCTCCTCCACAACGCCTTCTTGACCGTCCAGACCGCGCTCGCGGTGATCGCCCTGACCGGCGCCGGGCTCTTCCTGCGCAGCCTAGAGCGGGCGCAGGAGATCGACCCCGGCTTCGACAGCAAGCACCTGCTGGTGATGTCCTTCGACCTCGGCATCCTGGGCTACGACCGGGCGCACTCGGAGAACTTCGTCAGCCGCCTGGTCGAGCGGGTCCAGGCCATTCCCGGCGTGCGCTCCGCCTCGGTCGCCAACCACCTGCGGCTGGCCGAGGGCGGCAGCATCAGCAGCGTCATCGTCCCCGGGCAGACGACCGAGAGCGGCCTCGAGGTGCGGACCAACACCGTCGGCCTGGGCTACTTCGACACCCTGGGCATCCCGCTCCTCGAGGGCCGCGACTTCAACGCCGCGGACCTGGAGCCCAGCCCGCTCGGCTGGGTGGTGATCAACGAGCCGCTGGCGCGGCGCTTCTGGCCCGGCCAGAGCGCGGTCGGCCAGCACTTCACCCTGTTCAACCTGCCGGGGCAGCCGTTCGAGGTGATCGGCGTCGCCAAGGACGGCAAGTACGACAGCCTGGGCGAGAGCCCCCGGCCCTACATGTACTTCCTCTTCGGCCAGGTGCCGGACTGGAACCTCACCCTCCACGTCCGCACCCAGGGCGATCCGGCCACCCTCCTGGGCACCGTCCGCGGCGCCGTGCAGTCGCTCGACACCTCGCTCCCCCTGGTCAACGTCAAGACCATGCCGCAGGTCATCGACGAGGCGCTCTGGGCGCCGCGCATCGCGGCGGCGCTGATCGCCATGTTCGGCGTCCTGGCGCTCATCCTGGCGCTGATCGGGATCTACGGCATCTCGGCCTACAAGGTGAGCCAGCGGCGGCAGGAGATCGGCATCCGCATGGCGCTCGGCGCCCAGCGCGAGGACGTGCTCGGGCTGGTCCTGAAGCAGAGCATGGGCTCGGTCCTGGTCGGCCTCGTCGTCGGCCTCCTGGGCGCCGCGCTCAGCACCCGGCTGATCGCGAGCTTCCTCTACGGGGTGGGCGCCACCGATCCGGTGGCCTTCGTCGCCCTGCCGGTGCTGCTCGCCGCGATCGCCCTCCTGGCCACCCTGATCTCGGCGCGCCGGGCGGCGACGGTCGAGCCGCAGCAGGCGCTGCGCTACCAGTAAGGCAGCGCGGGCAGGGGAAGGGGCGCCACGACGCCGACGCCCGCCGCCACGCCGACGCTGAGCGCGATCTGCTGGCGCATCGGCGAGGCGTACCGGCAAGACGGGTCGTCGTACCGCGTGAACGTCACTTTGTACCGGTACAACGAAGCTTCGCGCGGTGTAAACGTGACGTTGTACCTGTACAACGAGCCGTTGAACCAGTACAACGAGTCGTTGCTTCGAAATTCTGTTCAGGGCACTGCCGGAAGCGAGCAAGAATGATCTCCGCGTTCTTCTTCGGGAGCTCCGGCTCGCGGGCCGCATCCATACTCGCGGCGCCACTAAGGCGGCGCGTTGGTTCGCGGGAAGCGAACGCCCGAGGTCCCGCTCATGACGCCAAGCTGGTTCCAATCCAGTTCCAATCCTGGTCCCGACGGCTGTGTCTACAGAGTCCAAGTCCTTGTAACGGAAGCACTTGGCGCACTGGACATGAGGTGGGCTCCGGGGCGCTCGACTCTCGGCCAGTTCCAATCCAGTTCCAATCGGGCCGCTTTCCCCGCGACCTCGCAACGCGATCGAGAGAGCGACCCAGCGCGCCTCGGTCTCTGGCAGGGAGCCCAGCGTTTCGATCCTCTGGAGGAGTGAAGGACGGGCGCTCGACGCGTGCTATACCAGCACACGGCTCGCCCGAGGGACGGACGAGCCGCGGGCGGTCGCGGCGAGTGTCACGGCTCGGGCACAAATTTCCCTTTCTCCGCCCTCAGGCTGGGTCCTCCGCGCTCGGATGAGAGGCCCTGACTCCAAAGGACCCAAGGACGAACGCCCCGACCTACCGCGGCTGAACGCGCAGCGAGAACACCTCGCCGAAAACCGGATGGAGGTCGGCGGCGATCCCCTGCTCCAGGCGGGCGATCACCTGGGCGAGGGCGGTGTCGCCGTCGGTCACCGTGAGCGGCCAGTGGAGGGTCACCCGGTTGAGCCCGGCGGAGAGGGCCTGGCCTTGGACCCGGAATCTGGCGCGGGACCAGCGCTCGCCGGCCGCGAGCTCGC
>DASQPA010000379.1:0-3147 GCA_035644215.1 Thermoanaerobaculia bacterium | reverse complement strand
TGCTCCTCGCCGTCTACACCTTCGTCTTCAGCGTCATCTTCCAGCCGCGGACGGCGGGGGCCAACCCCTATGCGCTCTTCATGGTTTGCGGCCTGTTCCCCTGGATCTGGCTCTCGACCTCGCTCCTCGAAGGGACCATGTCGCTCATCGCCAACGCCGGCCTGCTGCGCAAGGCGGTCTTCCCGGCCGAGCTGCTGCCCATGGTGTCGGTGCTGTCGAACCTCGTGCACCTGCTGCTCGCCATTCCCATCGTCGCCGTGGCGCTCCTGACCGGCCGCATCCTGAACTACCCGGTGGGCGGCCTCGCCAGCCTCCTCCTGCCGGCGGTGATCCTCCTGGAGCTCCCCATGGTGGCCGGGCTCACCCTCGGGCTCGCGGCGTTGAACGTCCACTTCAAGGACGTCCGCGACCTGCTGGCGAACTTCCTCACCCTGCTCTTCTTCCTCACCCCGGTGATCTACCCCATCGACACCCTGCGGACCTACCCGCCCCTCTACTGGCTGGTGCGCCTGAACCCGTTCACCCCCTTCACCCTCGCCTACCAGACGACCCTCTTCAAGGGCGAGTACCCCTCGCCCTATCTCTGGGCGCAGATGGCGATCGTCAGCTTGGTCGCCTGGCTCGGCGGCTCGTGGCTCTTCGACCGCCTGCGCGAGACCCTGGTGGAGGCGGCATGAGCGAACCGAATCCCGCCATCCGGCCAGCCATCCAGGTCACCGGGCTGGTCAAGCTCTACCGGCGGACGGCGCCGGGCGACCAGCTGCGGACGCTCAAAAGCGCCTTGGTCGAGCGGAGCCTCACCAAGAACCTGAAGCGCGAGGAGGCGATCGTCGCGCTCGATGGCGTCGACTTCACGGTCGCCCCGGGAGAAGCCTTCGGGGTGGTGGGCGGCAACGGCTCCGGCAAGTCGACGCTTCTCAAGCTGGTCGCGGGGATGCTCAAGCCCTCGGCCGGCCGGATCGAGGTGGCCGGCCGGGTGGCGGCGATGATCGAGCTGGGGGCCGGCTTCCATCCCGAGATCTCGGGCCGGGAGAACGTCTTCATCAACGGCGCGGTCCTCGGGCTCTCGCGGCGCGAGATTCAGCGCCGCTACGACGACATCGTCCAATTCTCCGGGCTCGCCGACTTCATGGAGGAGCCGGTCAAGAACTACTCCTCCGGCATGTACGTCCGCCTGGGGTTCGCGGTCGCCGTCCACACCGATCCCGACGTGCTGCTGGTCGACGAGGTGCTGGCGGTGGGCGACGAGGCCTTCGCCCATCGCTGCCTGCGCCGCATCGAGGAGTTCCTGGCCACCGGCAGGACCCTCCTCTTCGTCAGCCACTCGCTCGATCTCGTGGAGGGGCTCTGCGACCGGGTGCTCTGGCTGGAGGGCGGCCGCCAGCGCCTCGTCGGCGAGCCGCGGCGGGTGATCGACGCCTACCGCCAGGAGGTCGCCGAGTTGGAGGGGGAGGCCCACCGGGCGGCCAAGGAGCGGCGCGAGGAGCGGGCGGAACGGCGGCAGGCGCAGGAGGGCACCACGCCCGAGGCGACCGACGCCACCCTGCGCTGGGGGTCGGGGGAGGCGGAGATCGCCGAGCTGCGCCTCCTGGGACCGGACGGCGCCGAGCGCTACCACCTGAATTCGGGGGAGGACGCGGTCTTCGAGCTCAAGGTCCGGGCGGCGCAGCCGCTCGCCGACTTCGTCTTCGGCATCGCCCTCTCCACCCCGCGCGGCCACGAGGTGTGGGGCACCAACACCGACCTCGAAGGCTACGTCCCCACCCGCTTCGAGGGGGAGGCGACGGTGCGGATCACCTGTCCCGCCCTCCGCCTCGCCCCTGGCGAGTACAAGGTGGACGTCGCCGTCCACTCCCGGGAGGGCGCCCCGTACGACTACCGCAAGCAGGCGCTGACCTTCACCGTCACGGCGCGCACCGGGGGCGTCGGGGTCTACTTCCCGGACCACCGCTGGGAGTTCGGGGGCGGCATCGAGTGGGGCTCGACCGGCTAGCCCGGCGCCTGGTCGAGCGCCTGGTCGAATTGGCCCTGGCCGCCATCGATCCCGAACGGCGGGTGGCCGAGGCGCTCTCCCAGCGCGAGGGACGGGGACCGGGCGGAGTCCCCTTCGGCGCCGCCCTCGCCCTGGGCAAGGGGGCGGCCGCCCTGGCGCGCGGAGCCGAGCCCTTTCTTCCCCCCTCCTGCCGGCGCCTGCTCTTGAGACCCCACACCAGCCCCGCCCTGGGCCTTCCGGGCTGGGAGGAGCATTCCGGGGGCCACCCGGTCCCCGACGCGGCGAGCGTCGCCGCTGGCGAGCGGCTGTTCGCCTGGCTCTCCGGGCTGGCTCCGGATCAACCGCTCCTCGCCCTGGTCTCGGGCGGCGCCTCGGCCGCGATCGAGCTGCCGGCCGCCGGCCTCACCCTCTACGACCTCGCCGCCACCCAGTCCGCCCTGCTCCGGGGTGGGGTGGCGATCGACGGGGTGAACGCGGTGCGCAAGCACCTGTCCCGGCTCAAAGGGGGTGGCGGCCTCCGCGTCGGCGATGTCGGCGGCATCGGGCGGGCGCCGATCCTCGCCCTCCTCCTCTCGGACGTGCCGGGAGACGACCCAGCGGTCCTCGCCTCCGGCCCCTTTGCCGCCGACCCCTCGACGTTCGAAACCGCGCTCGCCGCGCTGACCCATCTCCGTTCCGAGATCCCGGCGGCTGTCCTCGCCCACCTCGCCGCCGGCGCCCGGGGGGAGGTCCCGGAGACGGTGAAGCCGGGCGATCCCGCCCTCGGCCGGGTCGAGACGGTGCTCCTCGCCGGGGTGCGGACCGCCGCGCAGGCGGTGGCCGCGGCGCTCTCCCGGCTCGGCTTTGCGGTCGAGACCGGGGACCTCGCCGGAGAGGCGGCCCCGGCCGGCCGCGACCTGGTGGCGCGCGGCCGGGCGCTCCCGGGAGAGACGGTCGCCCGGGTGCTCGGCGGGGAGACCACGGTCACCCTCGGGCCGGGCTCTGGGATCGGCGGCCGCAACCAGGAGCTGGCCCTCGCCGCGGCGGAGGTTCTGGCCGGAAGCCCGGACGAGGCGGTGCTCGCCTTGGCGAGCGACGGCGAGGACGGCCCGACGCGCGCCGCCGGGGCGGTGGTCGACGGCGAGAGCTGGAAGGCGATCCGGAAAGCCGGGGTC
>DASQPA010000378.1:0-3658 GCA_035644215.1 Thermoanaerobaculia bacterium | reverse complement strand
AGCGCGACGCCTGGCTCGGCGAGGTCCACCGCTGGCTCCGCATCGTCGTGGTGCTGGCGATCGTGGCCGGGGTGATGATCCTGGGTTTCGGGATCCTGGTCTGGCGGCTGCTGGTGGAGAACCGGCGGTTGCGGACCTGAGGGGGGCGGTTTGCTTCAGGTACAACTCCAACTCGCGCAGCCGTCCCGAGGCCGGACAGGTAGGGGCCGAGCCCCTGTGCCTGCCCGGCCCCCGATCGGACCTTACCCCGCCTGCCGGCGGGCGCGGATTCTGCCGACCTGCTCCTCGGCGCCCGGTCCGGCGGCTTCGAGCAGAGTGGCGAGCGCCCACGGCGAACGGACGATCGCCTCCAGCAGATGGAGTCCCTCGGCCCACCGCGGCTCGTACCGGTCGAACCAGCCCGCCTCCTGGGGTCCCTGCTCTCCGTACACGGCGACCATCGGGTAGCCCTCGGCGTCCGCCTGCTCTTCCAGATGGAAGAGCGGCTCGCGGTCGATGACCGGCAGGAGCACGGAGAGGAGCCGCGCCGTTTCGAGATGCCAAAGAACGGCGACCGGCGGATCGCCGATGGCGAGGTCCTCCCACAGCCGGAGGATGGCGACCGCACCCGGCCGCCCCGGAACGGGCTCGATCTTCCAGGGGCCGGCGAGCTCGGCCTCGGCAGAAGTCAGGACGTCGTCGCGCTCGCGGAGGAGGGCCAGGTAGGAGGGGGAGAAAGCGTTGTCGAAGGGAGAAGCGGGCGTGCTGCTACCATCACGGGAGCTTCGCATGAGTTAGTCCCTCTTGCGGAGTCAGGGGCCGGTTCGAGTTCCACCTCGGGCCGGTCCCGTTTGTTTGGGCGGGAGGGCGATCCTCCCGATGGGCGAACAGTAGCAGAAACGGGGCGGTAGGGCAAGGGGGAAGGTAGGTCGGGTGGGGGTCCCTGGGAGCGCCGGCGTCCCGCCGGCCGGATTGCGAAAACAGAAAGAGCCGGCGAGGACGCCAGCGCTCCCAGGGAGACATTCTTTGCAACGTTGACGCTGATCCTGAACCAGAGTAGAGTGCCGACAAGTACAGACGTGTACAGGAAGATAGCTCGAAGCAAGTCGCAGTGGGCAGATGTTTCCGACCACCAATAGTGACGCTAAGGCAGTCGAGCGATCCTTCGCGGAAATGTCAAACACGACGTGGCACAACATGTTGTGCTATATCAGGGCTAAGATACACGCTGCCAACCCAGCGTTGCACCTGCCTGCTGACGCAGCCTGTGAACGCCATCGCCGTTAGCGATCAATGAGTCTCGAGCGCGACAAGTCAGCACGCGGAAACGCCAGCCAGTTCTTCGTAGCTGGTGAACTGTGTCGACGTGGCTACGTAGCCGTGGTCACGCTTGGCAATACTCCAAACATCGATGTACTCTGCAGCAATCGGGAAGGCACAAAGTTCGTTCATATACAGGTCAAGACATTTGTGCCTGGCACGAAGACTTGTTGTTGGCGGCATGAGCGGTGTACGATTTCCAGCTCTGCACGATGTCGGTGAGAGGCCAACCCTCTCGGGTCTCGACCAGCGCATGCACATGGTTGGGCATCACGCACCAGGCGATCAGGCGGTAGCGTTGGTCGTCGAAGTGCAGCAGAGCGTTCTCCACAAGGGTCGCGAGGCGCTCGTCGCGCAGCCAGCAGGCGCCATGGCCGGCGTCCTCGTAGCGGAGGAGACGCTTCCGGATCTCGACCTCCGCCGAGCGGGCGGCAGGTAACCTTTCGACCCGGGCCAACTCGGCTTTCCAGGATTGGAGGACGGCGTCGGGCACGGCGTCGTGCAGGCGGAAGGTGAGGGCCTGCACAAGGCGAGGTTGATCGAAATGGGGAAGATAGCCACGGGAGCGCCACGGGTTGGTGGCTGTGGAGCTGGAAGAAGAAAGAGCCGGCGAGGACGCCAGCGCTCCCAGGGAAAAAGCCTGCGGCTCGCTTCCTATCTCCAACCTGTCTCTCCTCGACGACTGGGGCCTACGCCCGCTCCAGCGCGACGCGATCCCATCCAGCCAGGGTCGCGGCCTGCTCGTAGGTGCTGTCGACGAAGGCTTCGATCGCTCGTTCCGGAGAGGGTGCCGTGCGGACCGCTTCGTAGGGGAGCAGGAACTCGCCCAACTCCCGGTGGTAGTAGGCCGCGGAGGGCTCTACCCGGGCCTCTTTGAAGCCCGCCGGCTCGGGGACGGCATAGGCGTAGAACACCGGTTCGAGCACGGCTCCGCCGCCGGGCCAGAAACCGTGGCTGATCACCTCGTGCGAATAGGCCTCGCGCATGAAGGCGGGGCCTTCGCGCGGCGGCGCCAGCCTGCCCGAGAAGCGCGTGACGGCCAGATCGGGGCCACCCCAGAAGAAGTGCGTCGGGCTGCACTTGCCGACGAACCGGCAGCGGGCGCCGGTGAAGACCCGTTCGATCAAACCCAGGATCCGCCAGAAGCGGTGCGCAAACTCGGGATCGTACGAATCATGCTGGGTGTCCTCCAGGAAGGGAATCGGATCGGGGACCTCCACGGGAACCGGCCAGATGTGGACCGGCAGCGCCATCTCATCGAGGGTCGCCATGACCGCGCGATAGAAATCGGCGACGGAACGCGGCGCGAGCGGCAGCGCCCGGCGCTCGCCGTCGGTGGTCCGGATCACGAGCTGGTGATCGATGAAGTCGAACTCCATCGTGAACGAACGGGCGCCATATGCCAGGGGCCGCGTCGTCAGGCCGCGCGAGGTCAGGTGGAACGCGATCGCCCAGCTGTGATTGAGCGGCGGCGCCAGGGCGAGAGCGACCTTCCCGACGATCTGGGTCCACATGTGGAGGGTCGCGTAGGTGTCCTTCCAGGCGTCGTAGGGCAGGGCCGGCCAGGGTTCTTCGTTCATAGTAAGCGCATCATATACTCGGGCGCATGCACCCCCTCCTCATCGCCGACCACCGCCCCACGGGCCCCCGGGTCCTCCAGGTGATCGACCCCAGCCGCGGCGAGCCGTTCGCTGAGGTGGCGGGGGCGGGGCCGGCCGAGGTGGAGATGGCGATCGCGGCGGCGAAGGCGGCCTTCCCGGGGTGGTCGGGGCTGCCGGCCCCGGCGCGCGGAGAGATCCTCTTTCGCTTCGCCGATCTCGTGCGCGCCCATGCCGAGGAGCTGGCGGCCCTGGAGGCCCGGAACGTCGGCAAGCCGATCGGCGACGCCCGCTGGGAGGCGAACCATGCGGCGGATACGCTGCGCTACTACGCCGGCGCGGCGGACAAATTCTTCGGCGAAACGATTGGGGTCAACAAGCCGGGGCTCGATTTCACCCTCCGCCAGCCGTTCGGGGTGGTGGGGCTCATCGTCCCCTGGAACTTCCCCCTCGTCATCGCCACCTGGAAAGTGGCCCCGGCTCTTGCCTGTGGCAATACCGCGGTGCTCAAACCGGCGAGCCTGACTCCGCTCTCGGCCCTCCGCCTGGGCGAACTGGCGCTCCAGGCCGGCGTCCCGCCGGGAGTCCTGAACGTCGTGCCGGGACCGGGGGCCGAGGTCGGCGCTCTCCTCGCCGGCCATCCCGATGTGGCCAAGATCGGCTTTACCGGAGAGACGGCGACCGGCCGCGAGATCCTGATCCGCGCCGCCCGGACGATCCAACGGGTGTCGCTGGAGCTCGGCGGCAAGTCACCGAACGTC
>DASQPA010000377.1:0-33887 GCA_035644215.1 Thermoanaerobaculia bacterium | reverse complement strand
GAAGCCACGGATCTTGACCTGCTGGTCGATGCGGCCGAGGAATTCGATCCGGCCGTCGGGCAGGTAGCGCGCCAGGTCCCCCGTCCGATAGAGCCGCGCGCCGGGTGCTTCCGCACAAGCGCCCGACGCTGGCACGAATCGCTCGGCGGTCCGCTCCGGCCTGCCGACGTAGCCGCGCGCCAGGCCCGCCCCGCCCGCGCAAAGCTCCCCGGGCACCCCGATCGGTGCCAGACCTCCGTCCACGTCGAGAAGATAGACCCGCGTTCCCGCGATCGGCCGGCCGAGCGGCACCGAGCCGGCGAGATCGCCGCCGTCCAGCATGCTCTCGCAGCAGGTGAAAGTGGTGTTCTCGGTCGGGCCGTAGCCGTTGATCAGCCGCCGGCCGAGGCCCGCCGGCAGCGCCCGCTGCACGTGCGCCACCGACAGCACGTCGCCGCCCGCCAGTAGCTGGCGCACCGGCCCCAGCCGCTCCGGCCCTGGCTCGACCAGCTGATGGAACAGCCCCGCCGTCAGCCAGAGCGTCGTCACCCCGTGGCGCGCCAGGAGATCGCCGATCTCGTCCGGCGACAGCAGCCCGGGTGGCGCGATCACCAGCCGGCCACCGGTACACAGCGCCCCCCAGATCTCGAAGGTCGCCGCATCGAACGAGGTCGGGGCGAGCTGCAGCAGCACCTCCGCCGGCCCCAGCTCGGCGAAGCCGCCACGCACCAGCCGCACGATCGCCCGGTGGGGCACCGCCACCCCTTTCGGCATCCCGGTCGAGCCCGAGGTGTACATGACGTAGGCGAGGTGGTCCGGAGACACCGCCGCTGCCACGTTCGCCGGCGGGTCGGCCTCGGCGCCCAGGCGGTCGAGGCAGACGACGGCGAGCCTGGCAGGCTGGCCGTCCTTCCCGAAGACCGCGAGCAGAGGCTCTTCGGTCACCAGGACCGCTACGCGCGCATCGTGCAACAGGAAAGCCAGGCGTCCGTTTGGATAGCTCGGGTCGAGAGGCACGTAGACGCCGCCCGCCTGGAGCACGGCGAGCGTCGCGACGACCATCGCCGCCGAACGCGGCAGGCAGAGCCCCACCGCGACCTCCGGGCCCACTCCCACCCCGCGCAGGCGGGCCGCGAGGCGCCCGGCCCTCCGGGCGAGCTCTCCATAGGTTATCTCGCCGTCGGCGGAGACCAGCGCCACCGCCTGCGGCGCGCGCGCCGCCTGCTCCGCGAAGAGCCGATCGACGGTCATCCCGCGAGGGACGTCCTCCGCCCTCTCGCTCCATTCCTGGACCAACTGCCAGCGCTCCGCCGCGCCGAGGAGCGACAGCTCCGACAGGTGGACCGGTCGCGGCCCGCTTTCACTCACCTGGGAGAGCAGAGTCTCGTAATGCCCCGCCATACGCTCAACCGTCACCGCATCGAAGAGGTCGAGGGGGAAGCTCCAGAGGCCGGCCAGACCCTGCTCCGTCTCTTTGAAGATCAGGGTCAGCTCGAACTTCGCCGGGCTCGCCTCCGGCTCGCCCATCGTCAGGGTCAGCCCCGGGAGGGCGAGCCTCTCGACCCCCGTGTTCTCGAGGGCCAGGAGCACCTGGAACAGCGGCGTCCGGCCCGCGTCGCGCTGCGTTTGAAGCACCTCGACCAGCTTCTCGAACGGCAGGTCCTGGTGCGCGAAGGCCCCGAGTGCCATACGGCGCACCCTGGCCACGAGCTCCGCGTAGTCCGGATCTTCCCCGCAGTCGGCGCGCAGCACCAGGGTGTTGACGAAAAAGCCGATCAATCCTTCGAGCTCCGCCCGCCCGCGGTTGGCGATCGCCGAGCCCACGGCGATGTCGTCCTGCCCCGCGTAGCGGTGGAGCAGGACGGCGAATGTCGACAGCAGCGTCATGAAGAGCGTCGCGTCCCGCTGTCGGCCGGCAGCCGCGAGCCCGCGGCAGAGCTCCGGAGCCAGCAGCCGCCGGCAGACGCCGCCCCGCGAGGTCAGGGCGGGCGGCCGCGGCCGGTCAGTCGGCAGCGCCAGCGGCGCCAGGCCGGCGAGCGCCTGCCGCCAGTAGGCGAGCTCCTCGCGGAGCGCGTCGCCCGCGAGGACCTGGCGCTGCCAGAGGGCGAAGTCGGCGTACTGGATCGGCAGCTCAGGGAGCGCCGACCGCGTGCCGCGCGCAGCGGCGGCGTAGAGCGCGCCGAGCTCGCGCACCAGGACGCCCATCGACCAGCCGTCCGCGACGATGTGGTGCAGCGTGAGCAGCGCGACGTGCTCCGGCTCTGGCGCGGAGCGGAGCGCGACGAGCGTCATGCGCAGCAGCGGGCCGCGCGCGAGGTCGAACGGCCGCGCGGCTTCCGCCGCGGAGAGCCGGCGCACCTCGCGCTCCCTGCGATCCGCGTCGAGGCTCGCCAGGTCGACGACCGGCAGCGCCGCCGGCGCAGCCGGCTGGATCACCTGGATGGGCTGGCCGTCGGCGACCGCAAAGACGGTGCGCAGCGACTCGTGCCGGCGGACGATCTCGCCGAGGCCGTGGCCGAGCGCACGGCGGTCGAGGTCCCCCTCCAGGCGCACCACCGAGCCGATCAGGTAGCGCGCGCTGTCCGGCTCCAGCTGATCGAGGAACCAGAGCCGCTCCTGCGCGAAGGAGAGGGGCAGTAGGGCCGGCCGCGCCATCGGGCGGATCGTCGGCACCCGCCAGCCGTTGCCGGCAAGCTCGACCTTGGCGGCGAGCCCGGCGACCGTCGGGCTCTCGAAAATCGCCCGCAACGGCACTTCGGCGCCGAAGATCTCGCGCACCTGGGAGATCACCCGCGTCGCCAGCAGCGAATGGCCGCCGAGCTCGAAGAAATTATCCTCGATGCCTACCCGCTCGCGCCTCAGCACCCGGCTCCAGATCCCGGCCATCAGCTCTTCGGCCGGCGTCTGCGGCGGCACGTAGGCCGCCTGCGCCTGCCAGAGCACCGCCGGAAGGCGGTGGCGGTCGACCTTGCCGCTCGGCGTCAGCGGCAGGGCACCGAGCACCGCGAAACCCGACGGCACCATGTACTCCGGCAGTCGCGCGACCAGAGAGACGCGCAGCTCTTGCGGCGCGAGCGTGCTGCCGTTCTTTGGCACCACGTAGGCGGCGAGCTGGCTCGAGGCCCCGTCCGCGTTCGCCACGACCACCGCCGCCTGGACGCCGGGATGGCGCAGCAGCGCTGCCTCGACGTCGGCGAGTTCCACCCGGGAACCGCGGATCTTGACCTGGCCGTCGCGGCGGCCGACGAACTCCAGGGCGCCGTCGGCGCGCCGGCGAGCCAGATCGCCGGTGCGATAGAGCCGCGCCCCCGGCTCGGCGGAAAAGGGATGGGGCAGGAAGCTCTCCGCCGTCAGATCGGGGCGATCGAGATAGCCGCGCGCCAGGCAGGCGCCGCCGATCATCACCTCCCCCGTCGCGCCCAGCGGCAGCAGACGTCGATCGCGGCCGACCAGGTAGATCTCCGCCCGCGCGATCGGGCGGCCGATCGGCAGCACCCGCTCGGCCACCCCCCGCTCGCAAAGCCACGAAGTAACCGCGATCGTCGCCTCGGTCGGCCCATAGCGATTGTAAAGCTTCGCCGCGAGCACCGCGTGCACGCGGTGCGGCAGCTCGGTCGTCACCGCCTCGCTCCCGGTCACCACGGACCGCAGGCTCCCGGCCCGGCACAGCGCTGCCTGTTCGAGCAACGCGGTCAAGAGCGACGGCGGACCGTTCAGATGGGTGATGCCCTCCTCCACGATCAGCTGCGCGAGGTAGCCTGCGTCCTGCTGGCCGCCGGCGCGCGCGAGGACCGACGCGCCGCCCGCGTACAGGGGGCCGAAGATCTCGATCAGCGACACGTCGAAGCTGATCGTCGTCTTCTGCAGCACTCGCGAGCCTGGGTCGAGATCCGCCGCCGCGTGCGACCGCAGGCGGTTGCCGATCGCCCGGTGCGGCACGACCACTCCCTTCGGCAGACCGGTCGAGCCCGAGGTGAAAAGGACGTAGGCAGGGTGGTCGGCGAGCCCCCGGGGCGCCGGATCGCCGCTCTTTTCGGCGCTCGACCCCGCCACGTCGTCGAGGTCGACCACCCGCTCCCATGCCGCGAGCTTTCCCAAGGTAGCGACGTGGCGCCGGTCGACGAGAAGGATCGCCGCCCCCGAGCCCGCCGCCATTGCCGCCATTGCCGCCAGCCGCTCGTGCGGATAGGAAGGGTCGAGCGGCACGTAGGCTCCGCCTGCCTTGAGAATCGCCAACAGGCCGACCACCATCTCAAATCGCCGCTCGGCGCCGATCGCGACCCGGGCCTCGGGTCGGACTCCCCAGCCGATCAGCCGGCGCGCCAGCCGGTTCGCCCGCGCATTGAGCTCGCCGTAGGTGAGCCGGTCTCTCTCATGGACCAGCGCCACCGCCTCCGGCGTGTGCGCCGCCCAGCCCTCGAACACCGCGTGCAGGAGCTCTCCTTCCGGGTAGACCTGAGGCTCGTCGTTCCACTCCGCGAGAAGCGCGTGCCGCTCCGCCGGCGTCAGCAGTGGCAGCTCGGCGAGCCGCCGCTCGGGGTTTTCCACCACCGCGGCGAGCAACGCCGCAAAATGTCGCGCCAGACGCGCGACCGTGGTCGGATCGAGGACCTCGGTGCTGTACCACCAATAGCAGCCGATCCCCTCCTCGCTCTCGAGCAGCTCGAGCGAGAAGTCGTACTTCGCCGCTGCCCCTTCGATTTCGATCCGGCTGAGCTCGAGGCCCGCCAGGTCGAAACGCAACGGCGCGTTCTGCAGCGTCAAAAGAGTCTGGAAGAGCGGCGTGTACATCGGGTCGCGCACCGGTTCCAAGGCCTCGACCAGTTTCTCGAACGGCAGGTCCTGATGGGCGTAGGCTCCGGCCAGAGTCTCCCGAGCGCGGCTGACGAGTGCCTGGAATCGAGGGTTTCCACCCAGATCGAGGCGCAGCACCACGAGATTGACGAAGAACCCGACGACTCCCTCGGTCTCGCGTCGGTTGCGATTGGCGATCGGCGAGCCCACGACGACGTCGTCCTGCCCGCTGTGCCGGTTGAGGAGCGTCGCGAAGGCCGCGGCGAGGGTCATGAAGAGCGTCGCTCCCTGCCGTGGGCTCCAGCCCGCGAGCGCCGCCGAAAGCTCCGGCGGCAGCCGTTCGAGCAGCCGCCGCCCGCGTGGGCTGCGCAGCCGTGGGCGCGGCCGGTCGAGCGGCAGATCGAGGAGAGGGGCGCCAGCCAGGCGCTCTCGCCAGTAGGCGATCTGCGACTCCAGCGCCTCGCTGGTGAGCCATTCCCGCTGCCAGACCGCATAATCGGCGTACTGCAGCTCGGGATCGGGCAACGGTGCCGGCTCACCGCGCAGAAGCCCGCCGTAGAGGGCCGCCAGCTCGCGCAGGAAAATGCCGCCCGACCACCCATCCGAGATGATGTGATGCATGCTGAGCAGCAGCCAGTGCTCCGTCGCCTCGAAATGGACCAGGATCATCCTCGCGAGCGGCCCGCCGCCGAGGCTGAAGGGGCGGACCGACTCTTGGGCGACAAGCCGTCGCGCCTCCTCCTCGCGTCGCCCAGGGGCCATGCCGTTCAGGTCGACGACCGCCAACGGCAGTGCGCCTTCCGGCGCCACCACCTGGCAGGGTCTTCCCCCTTCGATGCCGAAAGTCGTGCGCAGGGCCTCGTGACGCCGTGCCATGCCGGCCGCCGCCGCCATCAGGGCGGAGATCTCCACTTTCCCGGAGAGCCGCGTTGCCGAAGTCAGGACGTAGGCCGCGTTGCCGGGCTCCAACTGCTCGAGAAACCAGAGCCGCTCCTGGGCGAAGGAGAGCGGCTCGACCCCCGAGCGCCGGCCGCGCCGGGGTACCACCCGACTCACCGGAGCCGCTGCGCTCCGCTCGCTCAGGCGGGAGAGGAAAAGGTCTCGCTGCTCGGGCGTCAGCTGGCCGAGAATCGTCGAAAGATCCGTCATCTGTCGCTTTCTTCCTCTCTCACGGCGTCGAGATGCCCCCCCCGGGGCGCGGCCCGTTGGACCTCGGCCAGCATCGCGAGCAGCGTGTCCCCGTCGAGCCCCTGGGCCTGGTGCTGCGCCACCGCCTCGGCGAGTCCCGTCACGGTGGGTCGCGCGAAGAAGCTCTGGAGCGGCACGATCACGCCGAAGGTGTCGCGCAGCCGCGAGACCAGCTGCGTCGCCATCAGAGAGTGGCCGCCGAGCTCATAAAAATTGTCGTACACCCCCACCCGGTCGATGCCGAGGAGCTCCATCCAAATCTCGGTAATCTGCCGCGCGATCGGGTTGCCGGGAGCGACATAGGGGGTGCCGACGGCGGGACGCGGATACGACGACGTCGGCTCTTCAAGCGTGAGCTGGGCGGCCGCCGCGAGGTCCGCGTCCGGCAGAGCACCGGTGAAATCGCCACGGGCGACGGCGAGTTGCGGCTGGTCCGCCACCAGGCAGCGGTGGAAGCCGTCGGTGATCCACTCCGGCGAGAGTCCGTCCTGCCAGTCGATCGTGAGGACGTGCAGACCGTTCAGCCCATGGCGCTGGTGGGCAAAGGCGTCGAGGCTCGCGGCACCCGCCGCCGCGGCGATCCGGCCCCGCCCGCCGAGCACGCCGTCCAGCCCCGTGCACAGCACGAGGAACCGGGCGCCGGATTCACGGGCGAGGCGATCGAGGACATGCATCTCCTCGACCCCACGAAGAAACGACGCCGCCAGCCCGGCGGGCGAAAGGTCCGCGAGCACGCCGAAGGCCGGGGACCGCGCCACTCCCGCACCATGGAGGATGCCATCGAGGGTGCCGAAGCGCTCCCGCGCGCGGAGCAGAGCGGCGGTCTCCGCTCCGCCACCCAACTGCGCGACCTTGCCCGGCGCGGCGACGGTCTCAAGCCGCTCGAGCTGGCGCAAGGCACGGCAGACCTCGTCGCCCTCTCCGTGGGTCGCTAGCCACTTTTCGCGCTCCTCGCCTTCGGGGAGGACCGGCCCACCGGCGAGGATCACCGCCGCGCCCAGGTCACCGGCCAGGTGGTCCGCGAGCACGGCCCCGACGCCCGACGCCCAGCCGGTGATGAGATAGGTGCCGCCGGGGACGAGAAGCGGCTTCGCCGCCCGGCTTGGTGTCCGGCCCACCGGCTCGAAGCTGCGTTCAAAGCGGTGACCGCGCCGGTACCCGGCGACCGCAGCGCCGGCCGACAGAGAAAGCTCGGCCCGGAGACGCTCGGCGGGCCTCTCCGGCAACCCGTCGGCGGCGACCGTCACGTCGATCACCCGGCAGGTGATCCATGGCAGCTCGTGTGGAAGAGTCAGCGCCGGAGCGAGGACGGCGGCTTTCTCCCAGCGCACCGATTCGTCGCCGGTGATCTCGAACAGGTGGTCGGCGACGATCGCGAGGTCGAGCCCTTCCCCAGGACCGCGTCGGGCGAGGGCCTGGCTCAAGAGCAGAAGGCTGAAGAGGCCTTGCTCCTGCGACCGTGTGCGATCCTCCGTGACCTCCTCCCCCTCGACGCTCCACAAGTGGACGATGCGCCAGCGCCGGTCGGTCGAGAGCCCGCCGAGCAGCTCATCGTAGTCGGCGGCCCGCCCGGGCGACAGCGTATAGGCCCCGGGGCCAGAGCGAGCGAAGCGCTCCCCCACCTCGACGATCGTTACCTCCCGCCCCTCCCGTGCCAACTGCTCGGCGAGACAGGCTCCCAGGCCGCCGCCGTCCACGAACAGCAGCCACGCCGCGTCGGCGTCGTCGAGCCTTGGCCGTTCGAGCAATTCGGCCGGAGGCGTACGCCGCCAGACGGGAAGATGGAGCCCGCCGGCGGCCTCGCGCGGCGTGGGGCCGCCCTCCTCGCGGCCGATCCCTGCGCGATCGACCCCCGCGCGATCGATCCAATATCGCTGACGCTCGAAGGGGTAGGTCGGCACCGGCAGCCGGCGCCGCGGCGCGGCGGCATGGAAGCCGCGCCAGTTGACGCGCAGTCCGGCAAGCCACAGCCGGGCCAGCGCGGAGAGCATCAGCTCACCGTCGTCGCGGGCTTCGCGGCGGTGCCCAAGCGAAGAGACGACCAGCCGTCCCGCGGCAACGCTCTCCTGGCGGCGGGCGAGAGCGCAGAGGCCCCTACCGGGGCCCACCTCGAGCAGGATCGCCTGCGGATCAGCGAGCACGGCGCGCAGGCCTTCGT
Organism: Thermoanaerobaculia bacterium; assembly: GCA_035644215.1. Classification (GTDB taxonomy): domain Bacteria; phylum Acidobacteriota; class Thermoanaerobaculia; order Multivoradales; family UBA5704; genus DASQPA01. The sequence continues at coordinate 25,768 of DASQPA010000377.1, read as the reverse complement.
CGAAACGGACGGTATGGCGCAGATGGCGGACCCAGTAGGCGGGATCGGTCGCCTCCTCGGCGGTGATCCAGCGGCCCGTGAGGTTGGAGACGTAGGGGATCGTCGGAGGTCGGAGCTCGACCTGGCGCACTCGCGCCGCGAACGCCGCGAGCGCCGGCTCCATCATCCGCGAGTGGAAGGCGCGCGAGCCGTGGAGAAGGCGGCATTCGAGGTCACGGCCGGCAAGCTCTCGGGCCAGACGGTCGACAGGCTCGACAGGGCCCGCGATCACACAGAGCGCGGGGCCATTCACCGCGGCGAGCGAGAGCTCCGCACCGAGGAGCGGCTCGACCTCGGCCGCCGGCAGCGGCACCGCCAGCATCGCGCCCTCCGGAAGCGCCTCGACCAGCGCGCCCCGGGCGGCGAGGAGCGCCAGCCCCTCGGCCAGGCCGAAGACGCCGGCAAGGTGCGCCGCAGCGTACTCCCCGACGCTGTGGCCGAGCATGGCCTGTGGCGCGATCCCCCAGGCCATCCACAGCCTCGCGAGACCGGTCTCGACCGCGAAGAGAGCGGCCGGGGTGACAGCGGGACGATCGAGCTCCCGCGCGACTTTGTCTCTCGCCTCTCCATCCGGGTAGAGCAAGGCGCAGAGGTTGGCGCCGAGGTGGGGCGCAAGCAGCTCGGCGCAGAGGCCCAGATGGTCACGGAAGACCGGCTCCGTATGGTAGAGCTCGCGCCCCATGTCGAGGTACTGGGCACCCTGGCCGGGAAAGAGGAAGACGACCGGACGCTTGCGGCTCGCCGCCTCTCCCGTGAGCACCCGTTCCGGATCGAGCGTGCGGAGAGCCGCGACCGCGCCGGCGGCGTCCGTGGCCAGCAGTACCCGCCGGTGCGCGAATCCTCTGCGCCCGACCTGCAGGGTATAGGCAACGTCGGCAAGGTCTTGCTCGGGGTGACTCTCGAGGTGGGCCGCCAGGCGGACCGTCGCGCTCTCCAGAGCGGACATCGTACGCGCCGAGAGCGGCAGCAGGCGCCAGGAACGCGGATCGGGTGCCACCGGTGGGGGCGCCGGTGCCTGCTCTAAGACCACGTGGGCGTTGGTACCGCCGATCCCGAACGAGGAGACTCCGGCTCGCCGCGGGTGCCCGTTACTCGTCCACCGGCGGAGCACGTCGTTGACGTAGACCGGGCTTGAGGTGAAATCGATCTCCGGGTTGGGGTGAACAAAGTTCAGGCTCGGCGGGATCTCTCCCCGCTCGATGATCAACGCGGTCTTGATGAGACTGGCGACGCCCGCCGCCGCGTCGAGATGCCCGAGATTGCTCTTGATCGAACCCAGGGCACAGAACTGCCGTTTGTCGGTCCGCCGTCGAAAGGCCTCGGTGAGGGCCGTGACCTCGATGGGGTCGCCCATCGCCGTCCCCGTACCATGGGCCTCGAGGTAGCCGATCGTCTCGGGCTCGATCCCCGCGATCGTCTGCGCCGCGGTGATGACCGCCGCCTGGCCCTCGACACTCGGCGCGGTGTAACCGACCTTCGTCGCGCCGTCGTTGTTGATCGCCGAGCCGCGGATGACGGCGACGATCGAATCGCCGTCCGCCAGCGCGTCCTCAAGCCGCTTCAGGACCACCACCCCGACGCCGCTCCCGATCACCGTGCCGCGGGCGGCGGCGTCGAAGGGCCGGCAATGACCGTCCGGCGAGAGGATCCCGGATTCGCGATAGAGATAGCCCGATTGGACCGGGACACGCGCCGAGACCCCTCCCGCGAGGGCCATGTCGCACTCTCCCTGCACGAGGCTCTGGATCGCCAGATGGACGGCGACGAGCGACGTCGAGCACGCGGTCTGCACCGTCAGGCTCGGTCCGCGCAGGTTGAGCTTGTAGGAGACGCGGGTCGGCAGGAAATCCTTGTCGTTGCCGATCACCGCCTGGAACTCGCCGATCGAGTCAAGGACGTCGCCGCGCGAGTAGAGGTTCAGCATGTATCCGCTCAAGCCCACGCCGGCGAACAGTCCGATGGCGCGGTTGGCGCCACGCTCGCCGTCATCGCCGCCATCGCCGCCATAGACCTCGGGGTCGTAGCCGGCGTCCTCCAGGCTTTCCCAGGCGCACTCAAGGAAGAGGCGCTGCTGCGGGTCCGTCGTTTCTGCCTCCCGCGGCGTCATGCCGAAGAAGCCGGCGTCGAAGCGGTCCGTACCGGCGAGGACCGCCTGCGCGCGTACGTAGTGGGGATTGGCGAGCAGGCGACGGTCGACGCCGGCGCGGACGAGTTCCTCCTCGGAGAAGAACGAGACCGACTCGATCCCCTGTCGCAGGTTCTCCCACAGCGCCGCGACGCTGTCGGCGCCGGGGAAGCGGCCGGCCATGCCGACGATCGCGACGGCGTGGCCGTGACCCGCCGGCCGCACCGGCTCCTCGCTACTGCCGGAGACGGCCGGCGCCGGGACCGACGTCATGGTGAGATGCGCGGCGAGGGAGCGGACGGTGGGATGGCGAAAGAGGTCGACCATCGAGACCTCGACGCCGGAGCGCTCGCGCAGCTTGCTGAACACCTGGGCGACCAGCAGGGAGTGGCCGCCCAGCTCATAGAAGTTGTCGTCGACCCCGATCCGCTCACGGCCGAGCACCTCGCTCCAGATCGTCGCCACCCGTTCTTCCATGGCGGTCTGCGGTGGCTCGAAAGCCGGAGCGAGCCCGCTCCGCTCGGCCGGCGCCGGCAAAGCCTGCCGGTCGAGCTTGCCATTGGCGGTGACCGGCAACGCATCCAGGATGACGAAAGCCGCCGGCACCATGTACTCGGGGAGCTTCTCCCGCACGAAGCTCCGCAGCTCGCTCGTCTGTGGACCGGGTACGACGGCAGGCACGACGTAGGCGACCAGGCGGCGATCGCCCGGCGTGTCCTCGCGAACCAGGACGACCGCGTCGGAAAGCTCCGGATGGGCGGCGAGCACGGCCTGGATCTCGCCCTGCTCGATGCGGTAGCCGCGGATCTTCACCTGCTGGTCGGAACGGCCGAGGAATTCAAGGTTGCCGTCCGGCAGATAGCGCGCCCGGTCGCCCGTCCGGTAGACCCGAGCACCCGTTTCGGCGCCCAGCGGATCGGGGATGAAGCGGTCAGCGGTCTGTGCCGGGTCCGAGTAGGCCGTCGCCAGACAGAAGCCGCCGATGTAGAGGTCACCAGGAAAGCCGATCGGGCAAGGAGCGAGATCGCGGTCGAGCACATGGTATCGCGCGTCGCGGGTCGGCCGGCCATAGGGAATGCTGGTCCAGCGCGGGTCGACCTCGCCGACGGGAAAGAAGTTCGACCAGATCGCTGCTTCCGTCGCCCCCCCCAAGGCCAGCACCCGTGCCGATGGGAAGCTCCTCCGCACCTGATCGGGAAGTGCAACCGGAATCCAGTCCCCGCTCAGGAGGACCCGCCGCAGCCGCTCCTGGCCGAGGGTGGTTCCCGGCGGCGGGAAGAATGGCACGAGCTGCTGCAGGGCCGCGGGCGCCGAATCCCACAAGGTGATCTCCGCCTGGCAGAGAAGCTCGGCCAGCCGCTGCGGATCGCGCAGCTCGGGCTCGGCCACGAGATGAACCGTGCCGCCAGCGGCGAGCAGGCCAAAGATGTCGTAGACCGAGAGGTCGAAACAGAGCGAGGTCACGAAGAGGACGCGGTCGTCGGCTCCGATACCGCAGGCCTCGTTCAGCCACTCGATCAAGTTGACCACCGGGCCGTGGCGGACGGCGACTCCCTTGGGCAGACCGGTCGAGCCCGAGGTGAACATGATGTAGGCGACGTCATCGGCAAACGGCAGAGCCGGCCGCTCGGCTGGAGACCGGTCGAGGTGGAAACCGGTCCAGGTGTTCGACTTCCGCTCGTGGTAAGAGTTGGCGGCGACTCCGGCGCCGCCTTTTTGCAGGACGACGTCATAGCGGTAGGCAAGCTCGTTGGCGAAACCCGATGGGCGGTGGAGGATGCGTACCTGGGCGAGATCGGGCAATGTGGCCACGAGGTCGCAGAAGAGGTCCTCGTCCAGGTAGAGCTCGCTGCCGAGCTGGATCTTCGTCCGCACCTCCGGATCGCCGCGGTGAGCGCTTTTGAACTCCTCGAGCGAGGCGCGGAGCTCGGCCTTCCGCCGGTCGTCCAGGAGGTCGGCCAGGAGAAGAGCACCCCCGGGAAGGAGGAGGCGCAGCGCGGCGCGAATCACCCGTTCGAGATACGTCGGCCCGGGGAAGAACTGCACGGTGCTGGCAAGGAGGATGAGGTCAAACGAACCCTCCTCCCAATCCTCGATCTCGTGCGCGAAGCCGGTCCGCAGCTCGAGGCTCGCCAGATGCCGCGTGGCGGCTTCGGCGCGATTCCGCTCCTGCGCCGCGGTCGAAGGGTCGAGCGCCACGTAGCGGGTGGCCTCGCCGGCAAGAGCGAAAGTGATCAAACCCGAGCCACAGCCGAGCTCGAGCACCCGAGAGCCGGGCCCCAGGAGGGGTCGCGCCAGGGCGACCACGTGCTCGACATATTCGTCCACCTCGGTCTCGGTGAAGGACTTTCCGGTGTAGCTGCTGACGAATCCGGCGGCGGAGACGCGGTCGAAAGCGCCTGCGGCCAGATGGTTCCAGAGCTCCTCGACCGCCTGTGGATCGATCGGCTCGGACGGCGGCTCCGATGTCGCGACGTCGGGAACGACGAGGTGGCGGAGGTCCGGAAGGTGCCAGGCCAGCTCGCGCGCCTGCCGCAGCGCCGACGAATCGGTGATCAGGCAGGTGACCCGGAGCGAGCCGAGGATGAACTGGCAGCGTTCGGCGGGCCAGCTCGGCTCCAGCGGGATGTAGCCGGCGCCGATCTTCAGGATTCCCAGGAGCGCGGGAACGAGCTCAGGTCCCCGTTGCATGCGGATCGCCACCTTATCGCCCGGAGCAATTCCTATCCTCCGCAGGAGGTGGGCGACCTGGTTGGCACGGGCCTCGACCTCAGCATAGGTCAGCCGGAGGTCGCCGAAGACGACGGCCGTCGCCGCAGGGTAGTGGTCTACTTGCGCCTCGAAGAGACCGTGGAGAGACCGCTCGGGAACAGGCTCGTGATGCGTGTCGTTCCATTCGATCAGGAGCTGGTGGAGCTCGACCTCGGCGAGAAGCGGCAGGGTCGAGATCGGTTCCGCGGGCGACTCGACCGCACGCTCGGTCATCGACGTGAAATGCCCGAGGAGGCGATCCGCCGTGCTGCGATCGAAGAGGTCCCGGTCGTACTCAAGCCAGCCGACGACCATTTCGCCGTAGCGCGTCAACGAGAGCGTCAGGTCAAACTTGGCCGCCTCGCTCTCGACCTCGAAAAGGGCAACGGCAAGGCCGGGAAAGTCGAGGTTCCGCAGACGGGGTTCCTGGAGCGCGAAGGCGATCTGGAAGAGCGGCGTGTGGCTCATGTTGCGCTCAGGCTCCAGGACCTCGACCAGACGTTCGAAGGGTAGGTCCTGATGAGCGTAGGCCGCGAGCGCGGTCTCCCGCAGCCGCCGCGCCAGGGTGGCGAAACTCGGATTGCCCGCGAGGTCGCCGCGCAGCACCAGCATGTTGACGAAAGGCCCAATCAGACCCTCGGTTTCGGCACGCACTCGGCCGGCAATCGGCGAGCCGACCAGCACGTCGGTCTGTCCGGTGAGCCGCGAGAGGAGGCTCTCGAAGCCCGCCAGGAGAGCCATGAAGAGCGTGACGCCCTCCTGCCGGGTGAACCGTCCAAGGCCAGCGATCGCACGGGCCCCGAGCCCGGCGTAGCGGCGCCCGCCGCGTCCCCGGCGCACCGCCGACCGCGGGCGATCAGTGGGCAGATCGAGGACTGTCGATGCACCAGCCAGACGCTCGCGCCAATACGCGAGCTGCACCGAAAGCGCCGCGCCACGCAGCCACTCGCGCTGCCAGAGGGCGTAATCGGCATATTGGATCACCGGCTCGGGAAGCAGCGACGGCTCGCCCGCCAGCAGCGCCCTGTACGTCGCCGCGAGCTCGCGGACCAGCACCTCGAGTGACCAGCCGTCCGAGACGACGTGGTGAAGGAGGAGAAGAAGGACGTGTTCCTCGCCCTCTCCGGCCTGCAGGCGGACGAGGGGAGTGCGGACGAGCGGCCCCCGCGCGAGGTCGATCGTCCGCGCCGCCTCGCGGGCGATCAGCTGCTTGACGGCGCGCTCGCGCCGCTCCGCGGGCAGGGCCGAGAGGTCGAGCAGCGGCAGGTCCGGATTCCGTCCGGGGCTGATGACCTGCACCGGCCGCCCTTCGACGGTGGGGAAGGTCGTGCGCAGCGTCTCGTGCCGACGGACGAGCTCGCGGAGGCTCGCCGCGAGCACGCCGCGATCGAGTCGCCCGGTCATCCGCAGCGCCAACGAGTCGTTGTAGATCGCCCTACCTGGCTCGAGCTGTTCCAGGAACCAGAGGCGATCCTGCGCGAAGGATAGTGGCAGGTCGGTGCGGCCTGGCGCCGCCGCCGGTTGGATCGGCGGACCGACTCGCGTCGGGCCGCCGGCCCGGGCGGCGACGACCTGGGGTGCAAGCCGAGCGACGGTCGGCGCCTCGAAGAGCGCGCGCAGTGGCAGCTCGACGGCGAACGTCTCGCGAATGCGCGACAGGAGCTGCGTGGCGAGGAGCGAATGCCCACCGAGCGCGAAGAAGCTGTCGTCGACCCCCACCTCGTCCACCTCGAGGAGCTGGGCGAAGAGAACGGCAAGCAGTTCCTCCTCCGGCGTGCCGGCAGGGGGGCCCGGAGCCTGGCCCGGCGCGCCCGCGGCCAGGTCGAGCGACGGCTCGTTCGCGACGGCGGAAAGTGCCAGCGCCCGCCGATCGGTCTTGCCGTTGGGGGTCAGGGGCAGCGCGGCGAGGAGATGCACGGTGGCCGGAACCATGACCTCGGGCAGCCGGGCGGCAAGGAAGGCGCGCAGCGCCGAAGGAGCCGGCGCCTGCCCGGCCTCCGACTCCTCCGCTACCGCGTAGGCGACAAGCCGGGTGTCGCCGGCGGCGCTCCGGCGAGCGAGCACGGCGGCTTCGCGCACTCCGGAGTGGCTGCAGAGGACGGCCTCGATCTCGCCAGGCTCGATGCGCACGCCGCGCACCTTCACCTGCTGATCGGTCCGCCCGAGGAATTCGAGCTCGCCGTCCGGTCGCCGACGGGCGAGGTCGCCGGTATGATAGAGGCGGCCGCCGGGCGTGGCGCCTGTGGGATCGGGGAGGAACCGCTCGGCCGTGAGGTCGCCCCTGCCGAGATAGCCACGGGCGAGCCCAAACCCGCCGATGAAAAGCGCACCGGCGACCCCCATCGCCACCGGTTCGAGCTGGCGATCGAGCAGGTGGATCTGGGTATTGGCGATGGGACGCCCCAGCGGCACGACGACACCCGGCGCCTCGCCGCGGACCTCGTGCGTGGCCGACCAGACGGTGGTCTCGGTCGGCCCGTAGAGGTTGACGAGCCGAGCCGGGAGGGTCTCGCGCACCCGAGCCGCAAGGGCGGCTGGCAGCGCCTCACCGCCCAGCAGCAGGGCGCGGAGCATGGCGAGCGGCTGGAGACCCTCCGGCCCGGCGGCGATGATCTGGAGCAGCGAGGGGGTGCACTGCATCAGGGTGGCCCGCTGCCGTACCGCCTCGGCGGCGAGGGAGAAGTCGCCTCCTGCCACCCCCTGCGGATTGACGGCCGCCTTCAGCTCCGCCAGCGCCTCGAGGCCTTCGAGGACGGCGTCGACCTCGACGCCGAAATCGATCAGGCAAGCCACCTCGTCGACCCCGATTTCCTGCAGACGCTCGACCAGGTTCTGGCAATCCTGGAGATCGCCGAACAGGGCGCCGGTTTCGAAGTAGCGACCGAACGCGAAGTCGAGGAGCGCCTCGCGGTCGTCGGTGCTCATCGTCTTCAGGTCGACCGGCAGGTCGAGGCTCCGCACCAGGTTCGCGACCAGGCCCAGCGAAGAGCGCAGGTAGTCGGTAAACGGCTGCCGGACTTTGGCGCGCACCTCTTCGCGATCCTGGCCGACCAGCGTGTGAAGCATCAGGGCGACCTGTCCCGTCCCAGGGTCGTGACCGTGCGCGGCTCGCGCCGCTCGGTAGATTGCAATCTTTTCTCCCACCTCCTCGATCGTCTGCCCCAGCAGGTGGGTGAGGACGTGGGCGCCCATCGCTCCCGCTCTGGCGAAGGTCTCCGGCGCGCCGGCGGCGGTGATCCAGATCGGCAGCTCAGGCTGGACCGGCCGCGGCAGCACACGCACTTCGATCTCGTTGCCGGCGCCACCGCGCAGCGCCACCGCCTCGCCGCGCCAGAGCCGGCGCACCGTCTCGATGTCGCGGAACATGACCTCTTTGCGGTCGGCATAGCTTTCCGGACGCAGGACGAAGTCGTCGGCGTGCCAGCCCGAGGCGAAGGCGACGCCCACGCGACCGTTCGAGAGGTTATCGACCATCGCCCATTCTTCGGCGACACGCAGCGGTTGGTGAAGAGGCAGCACGACGCTGCCGGCGCGGATCGCGATCCGCGTCGTGGCGGCGGCGAGAGCGGCGCCGGTGACGGCGGGATTGGGATAGAGACCGCCGAATGCGTGGAAGTGCCGTTCCGGCGTCCAGACCGCGGCGAAGCCATGAGTGTCGGCGAAGCGCGCGCCCTCGAGGAGGAGGCGGTACTTGCCGCCGGCGGAGCGTCCGTTGCTCGCTTCCGACTCCTCGGCGGCGAAATAGAAGAGGCTGAAGCCCATGCCGCGCTGCGGGCGCGAAGCCGGCGTGGTGGCGGTCTCGCCGGCACCCGCTCCCTGGCCCAGGAGCACGACCTGTGCGCCACGGGCGAGCGTCCACAACAGCTCGAGCACCGAGATGTCGAAGCTGACGCTGGTGATCGCGAGCATGATATCGGCCGGGCCGCAACCGACAGCGGCATCCATCCCGGCAAAGAAATTGACCACCGCTCGTTGGCTGACTTGGACGCCCTTGGGCCTCCCCGTTGAGCCGGAGGTAAAGAGGACATAGCCGAGATTCTCCGGACAGGTCTGCCGCTCTGGATCCGCCGCCGAGCCGCCAGGGTCCACGGCCAGGTCGAGGACCTGAGGCGAGATCTCGCCGCTACCGCCGCCAAGGCCCAGCCGGTCTTGCAGGTTCCCTTCGGTGAGCAAGACCGAGACCTGGCTGTCGGCGAGCATCGAGGCGAGCCGCTCCCCCGGATAGCTCGGGTCGAGCGGCACGTAGGCGCCTCCCGCCTTGAGCACCGCGAGGAGCGCCACGACCAACTCGACCGAACGCCAGGCGCAGACGCCGACCCGCACATCGGGACCTACACCGAGGGCGAGGAGGCGGTGCGCGAGGCGGTTCGCCCGTCGGTTGAGGAGGTCGTAGGTCAGGCTGTCGCCCCGGAAGCGGAGCGCCACCGCCTCCGGCGCCCGCGTCACCTGATGCTCGAAGAGGTCGGCGAGACCGGCGTGCGCGGGAATATCGGTGCCGGTGTCGTTCCATTCCGCGAGCATCTGCCAGCGTTCGGCCGGACCGAGGAGCGACAGCGCCGAGAGACGGGTCGCGGAGGCCGCCGACGCCGTCGCCAGGAGCTCCGTGAGCTGCCGCGCGAAGCGCGAGATGGTGGTGCGGTCGAAGAGTGCAGTGGCATAGGTGAAGCGGCCGATCTCACCGCCGCCAGCGCTGGCCGCGACCGCGAGCGAGAGGTCGAACTGCGCCTCTCGCAAAGGGAGCTCGACGGCCTCGAAGTCGAGGCCGCCGACATCCATGCGTGCGCCGCTGCCGCTACTGCCGCCAATACCGCCAAGCGCAAAGGCGGCGAGCTGCGGTGGCCCCGGCGTCCGCTCCCCTAGGCGGGTGAACATCACCTGGAAAATCGGCGAGCGGCCGGCGTCACGCTCGGGCTGCAGCCGCTCGGCGAGCAACGCGAAAGGGTAATCCTGATGAGCGAGCGCCGCCAAGACCTCATCCCGGACTCGTGCCAGCCAGACGGCGAAGCTCGGGTCTTCCGCCACACTGCCGCCGAGGACAACCGGATTGACGAAGTAGCCCACCACCCCCGCGAGCACCGAGGAAGGGCGGCCGGTGGTCGGCGTACCGACCAGAACCTCGTCCTGCCCGCTCGTCCGACAGAGCAGCGCCTGGAAGGCGGCGAGGAGGGTGACGAAAAGGGTGGCGCCGGAGTCGCGGCTCAAGGCGTGGAGCGCCGCCATCAGCTCGGGTGTCCAGGTCACCGTCAGCCCGGCGCCGGCGAACGACGGCAGCCTGGGACGCGGTCGGTCTGTCGGCAGGTCCAGCGACAGTGAGCACCCGCCGAGGCGCTGGCGCCAGAGCTCCTCGAGCTGCCGCCCGGCGGCGCCGGCCAGAAGCGCATTCTGTCGGCGCACGTGCCCGGCGTAGGTGGCGACGAGCGGCGCCAAGGGGAGTGACGTCGCGCCATCTCGTCGGTAGAGCTCTCCCAACTCGTTCAGCAGCACGCCGAGCGACCAGAAGTCGGCGACGATGTGATGGACCGCGAGCCCTACGAAGTGCTCCCCGTCGGAGCGGTGAAGGACCCGCACCCGGAGCAACGGGTCGCGCTCGAGATCGAATGGCTGATAGATCTCGTCCGCCAGCCGTGCCCACGAGCTTCCGACGTCCCATGACGTAGCATCAAGGGCGACGAAATCGAGTCCAGGCCCCGCTCGCCGGAGCTGGACCGGCTCCCCATGCTCGGCGCCGAAGCTCACCCCGAGCGCCGGATGACGTTCGACCAGGACACCCAGGGAGCGTTCGAGCGCCGCGGTATCGAGCGCGCCGCGCACCCGCGCCCCGCCGGCGAGGATGTAGGCGGTGCCACCCGGAGCCAGACGGTCGAGAAACCAGAGCGCTCGCTGTCCGTGGGAGAGGGGAGAGGAGGCTTCGTCCGCAGTCGGCTCGCCAATCGCGGGTGCCGCTTCTCCCGAAGTTTCTGCAGAAAGCTCCTCCGCCAGGCGCGCCGCGACCTCACTGACGGTCGGTCCGGCGAGCAGCCAGGCGAGCGGTAGCGTCACCCCGAGCGTCGTCTCGCCGGCGTTGCGGATCTCGATCGCGCCCAGGGAGTCGAGCCCAAGAGCCGAAAGCGGGCGGTCGTCGGCCAACGCGGCGACCGGAAGCCCTGAGGCGTCGGCGACCTGCCGTCGCACCCATGCGAGGAGAGCGGCGGGCCGTTCCTCGGTTGGCAGGGAGAGGACCGCCTCACGGCGAAGCTGCGGCAGGGCCCCGGGCTCTTCCTCCGGTCTCTCCTCGCCGACGGCGACGGTGCCGAGAACGCTCCGCTCCACGATCGCGAGGTTCCCGTTCAGATAGCCTTGGCGGCAGGCATGGCGCTGGATCTTGCCGCTCGAGGTCTTGGGGATCGTGCTCTCGGCGAGCAGGACCACTTCGTGCGCTCGCACTTCGTGCTCTTCCGCCACAGCGCGCCGGATCGCTTCGGCGGCCGCCGAACGCTGCTTTTCGTGACGGCTCACTTCCTGGACGATCACCAGGCGCTCTTCCCCGTCGACCTCGATCGAGAAGGCGGCGCCGCAGCCCGCCCGTAGGCCGCGATGGCTGCGCTCGGCGGTCAGCTCGATGTCCTGGGGATAGAGATTGCGTCCGCGCAAGATGATCAGGTCTTTCAGGCGGCCGGCTACGAACAGCCGGCCCTCCCTCTCGAAACCGAGGTCGCCGGTGCGGAGATACGTCTCCTCGCCGCCGGCGAGCCGGGCGGCGAAGTCGCGCGCCGTCTCCTCCGGCCGCTGCCAGTACCCGCGAGCGACGCTCGGGCCCGAAACCCAGATTTCCCCCACCTTGCCCGCCGGAAGGCGGCGGCCGTCTGGATCGACGATGGCGATCGTCTGTCCCAGCCAGCTCCTGCCGCAGCTCACCAGGGTACGCGAGGCAAGCTCGGCCGCGGCCGGCACCGCCGCGCCGCGCTCGAGCGGTTCGGCGGCGAAGGCCGCCACCGTCGGGCCTTCGCCCGGCTCTGGCCCGGCGACGAAGAGTGTCGCCTCTGCCAGCCCATAGCATGGATAGAACGCCTCGCGGCGAAAGCCGGCGGGTGCGAAGGCGCGGAAGAAACGTTCCTGCGTCGCCTCCCGTACCGGCTCGGCGCCATTGAAGGCGACTCGCCAGCTCGCCAGATCGAGGTCGGCGCGCTCCGCCTCGGTGGTCTTTGCAACACAGAGCTCGTAGGCGAAGTTCGGTCCCCCGCTGGTCGTCGCGTGGTAACGCGAGATCGCCTGCAGCCACCGGATCGGCCGCTGCAGGAAAGAGACCGGCGACATCAGGCAACATTGCGCTCCCGCGAAGAGCGGCTGGAGGACGTTCCCAATGAGCCCCATGTCATGGTAGAGCGGCAGCCAGCCCACGATCACCGAGTCCTCCGACTGGCCGAAGGCGCAGCGGATCATCTCCTCGTTGTGGATCAGGTTGCCATGGCTGACCATGACCCCCTTGGGCGCCGCCGTAGAGCCCGAGGTGTACTGGAGGAAAGCGAGACTGTCCGTCGCCAGCGCCGGATCACGCCACACGTCGGCGAGCTCCACAGGTATCTCGTCGGTGGCGAGCAGGTGGATCGCGCGAAGCTCGGTGAGCTGGGCGCCAAGGGTCTCGATCTGCGGCAGAGCTGAGGCGACGGTCAGGGCGACCCGCGGCCGCGCGTCGAGAGCGATCGAGCGCAGCCGGCCCAGGGTGCGGTTCGAACGCGGCGGGTAGGCGGGAACGGCGACCACGCCGGCGCAGAGACAGCCGAGGAAGGCGACGACGAAGTCGAGCCCGGGTGGGAAGAGTAGCAGCGCGCGCTCGCCCGCCAGGCCCATCTCCTGGAGGTGGGCGCCCACCGCCCGCGCCCTCACCGCGAGCTCGGCATAGGTCAACCGTGCGGTCTCTTCCCCGGCCTCGTCGAGGAAGGCATAGGCCTGCCGCGACGGCTGCACGCTCGCCCGTTCCAGCAGTAGCTCGACCAGATTCATCGTACGACCCTGCGCCGGACACGTGCCGTCTCGAAGCTATCGGTGCGCAAAACGGTGAAAACCTCCGATGTTCCCAAAGTCAGGCCGCCACAACTCACCGTGTTACGGATGACCCACCGATTCCAGATTGGTGTACCGCGAGCGTCAACTCTTGTTTTCATAATATAAGGCAACTCTTTCTAGACGGGACTCCTGATGAACTGCCTTGCCAGTCATTGCATCTATAGAGTGCTGGCGAATCACGAAAGCGAGACATGACGAAAATTTCTATCTCCGAATAGCATGTCCCGCTAATGGTCGCGAAGTTCACTCTGTCTTTCAGGAGCGCGACCTGGACGCGAAGACACGCCGTGATCGCATCCATACACTCAACCGTCAACCCAGCTTGTCAAAGGAGATGCCGATGGGAGAGATACAGAAGTTTCGCGAAGGCAGACCGCTGTGGCTCGTCATGGCCCTCTGCCTGACGTTTTCCGCCGCTGCATTCGCTGACGGAGGCGTGACCTTCACCAACATCGCCGCGAACGGCGGCGCCGGGATCTCGTTCGACCGTGTTCCGACCCCCTCGCGCCTCGCCGTCGAACAGGCCATCTACTCCGGCGCGCCCTACCTGATCCCTCCCGAGGGCGCGGCCGCCCTGCTTGCCAATCTCGCCGCCAACTCCCCTCAGAAACCGCACGGCTCACCGGGAGTTGCGATCTTCGACTTCGACAACGACGGCTATCTCGACATCTACGTCACCAACGGTCCCGGCGCCCCCAACAGCCTGTATCGCAACCTGCTGGGCGCGACCGGCAGGCTGCAGTTCGCCGACGTCGCCGCCCACGCTGGTGTCACCGGCACCGGCCAGGATTACGGCGGCGTGTGCTTCGGCGATATCGACAACGACGGGTTTGAGGACCTCTACGTCACCGCCGTCGGCGGACCCAACATCCTCTACCACAACAACGGTAACGGCACCTTCACCGACATCACCGCCCAGGCCGGAGTCGCCGCCGGCAGCTTCCACCATTCCGGCTGCGCCATGGGCGACTTCAACGGCGACGGACGGCTCGACATCGTCGTCGCCAATACCTATGACGACTGGACCAACCGCCAGCCGGTCTTCGTTCAAGGGCTCTATCCGAAGCTGGAGCACAATCAGATCTTCTTTCAGGACTCCAGACGGCACGGGGACGACGACGGGCATCATCACCAGAACCCGATCCACTTCACCGATGGGAGTGCCACTTCGGGGATCCGCAACATCGTCAACCTGCCGAATGGCTCCTTCACCTGGTCGATCTCGGCGGTCGACGTCGACCAGGACGGCATCACCGACATCATGTGGACCGACCTCCAGGGCGCTCCTCCCACCAACCCCTCGCAGGACCGCGGCTACAACCGCGTGTTCAGGAACGACGGCACCGGCCACTTCACCGACGTGACCTACCAGAAGAGCCTCAACAAGTTCGGCTCGTGGATGGGACTCGCCTTCGGCGACTTCAACTGCGACGGCCACCTCGATTTCTTCAGCACCAACCTGGGCAGCTGGATCAATGGCCAGAGCGTGCCGCGCTGGTTCCTCGGCAACGCCGACGGCACCTTCAGCGACCCCGGCGTCGGCGCCCTGAAGGCGCTGCCCTTCGGCTGGGGAGACGTGACCGTCGACTACGACAATGACGGCGACCAGGACGTCATCTACTACGGCGACGACGACCTGGTCAACGCGATCGCCATGGACAACCCGGGCACCGTCCTGCAAAACCCGGGGTGCAGCGCCAACTTCGTCCTCGACCAGACGGCTCTGACCACCGATCACCGTTTCCGCGAGGTCAACGGTGTCGCCGCCGGCGATCTCAACAACGACGGCTTCCCCGACGTCGTGACCGCGGCGGGCTTCCGGATCGTGCCGCAGCCGACCTGGTTCCAGACTTTCTCCTCCCTCGGTCTCATCCTCGGCTCGCCGCTCGACGGCATCGCCGCGCTGGAGATCGCATTGAGCAGCCGCCCCCTCCCCGGCTCCTACTCGCTCGTGCCGCTGGTCCTCAAGGACGGCGATCTCGCGATCGAAATCAACAGCGCCAACAACGGCAACGGCTGGGTGGAGGCGAAGCTGATCGGCAGTGCCGGCCTGACCACTGGCGGAAAATCCAACCGTAACGGCATCGGCGCCACTCTCTGGTTCACGCCCGACGGCGGCAAGACGGTGATCACGCCGGTCGTGGGCGGCGCGAGCCATGCTTCGCAGAGCAGTCTGACCGCCGGTTTCGGCCTTGGCCAGGCCGCCAAGGGAACGCTCGACGTCCTGTGGCCGGGCGGCACCCGCAACCGCCTTTACGACGTCAAGGACGGCGAGCGCATCGAGCTCCCGGAGATCCCCTGCAGCATTACCGGCAACTGGAAGAACTTCGGCCAGTACAACTCCTGTGTCCACCGGGCGATCGACGACCTGCGCGAGGCTCACGTCATCACCGAGGACCAGGGCGAGCGCCTGGTGCGGAGCGCGGTGCGCGCCTTCCCAGGTCATCACGGTGACGGCGATCACGGCGACGATTAAGCACAACCCGCAGTAGCCGCCACGGCTTCCGGCCCGCCGCATCGCGCGGCGGGCCGTTTTCTTGGCAGAGCTGAAAGAATGGCTCAGGCCAGACCAACCTGCTCCAACGCTGCGGCGCGGGGGGCCAAGGGTAGGGTCGCCACCTCCTCCGGCTTGAGCACCAGGCTGAGCAGGAGCCCGTCCTCCTCGAAGACCAGACCGCGCTGCTTGAGGTAGGCGACCTCGCTCGCGACCTCGGTCTCTGTAAGCCCGAGCTTTTCGGCCAGCCGTGTCGGCCGATGCTGATCGCTCAGCGCCTCCAGGACGGTCCAGCCGGTGGCGCTCGGCTTGTGCTCGACGGCGGAGCCGGAGCGGGAGTCATAGATCAGGCGGGAGCCGTGGCGCTCCTTGACCATCAGCTCGGGCTTGAGCCGCTGGTCATGCTGGTTCCAGCGCAACTGCCAGACGGCCACGCGTTCGCGGAGCCGACCCAGCCAGCGCGCGGTCGCGGTGATGTAGGCCGCTTTGTAGTCCTCGTCGGCGAAAAAGTACGCGAGATTCTCGAACTCCTCCTTCGGGAAGGGATAGATCATCTCGTAGAACTTGCTGGGCTTGAGCTTCAATCCATACTCCTTGGCCTGGAAGTGATACGGGCTGAAACGATCGAAGCGGATCGGATAGACGCCGTTCGGCGGCTGCAGGTGGGTGAGGAGCGGCAGGTCGTCGTAATACTTCCGGTAGATCTCCTCCGGCTCGTTGGGAAAGCCGACCAGGAGGTTCCAGAACGCCTTGATCCCGTAGCGGCCACAGTTCTTCAGGAACTTCAGGTTCTGGAACGACGTCGTCCCCTTGCGCATTAACTTGAGCGTGGTCGTCGACAGCGCCTCGATGCCGGGCTGGATGCGCGTCACTTTGGCTCTTGCCATCGCGGCCATCTCCCTCTCCTTGAGATCGGCCTTGATCTCGTAGAACAGGGCAACCCCCTCCGGCGTCTCGAGGTGCGGCAGGACCTCGGTCAGATACTCGCGCGGCAGGATGTTGTCGACCGACTCGAAGATGGTGACCCGCGAGGCGTAGCGGTCAAAGAGCCCGTGCAGGAGCGCCAGCGCATTCTCCGGCGGCAGGGCGCGGTACTTCATCGTCGCCCCGTTCAAACCGCAGAAGGTGCAGTGCGAGCGCTCCCCCCACCAGCAGCCGCGCGAAGTCTCGAAAGGAAGGCGGGGGTGGAGGTTGGCACCGCGTGGCACTTTCTGGTCGAGCGCCGCGAAGTAATCGTCGTAGTCGATCGGCACGTCGACCGTGATGTCGAGCTCCGCGCCGATCTCCTTGCCGCCGTCAAGGAGCTGCAGGGCCAGCTTCTTGCGCGACAGGACGCCCTGGATCTTGTGACACTCCTCCACCGCGCCGCGCCGGAGGTTGCGGACCAGCTCGGGGAAGCTATGGAGCGCCGGTCCGGAGAAGACGAAGTCGATCCAGGGCACGTTCCTGGCGATCACGTTGCCCATGGGTGCCTCGCAATTGGCCCCCCCCATGACGATGACGACGCCCGGATTGCGCTCCTTCACCTTCCGGGCCAGGGCAAAATTGGCCACGTTCTGGGAGAACATCGAGGTCAAGCCGATGAGCGAACACTGGTCGAGGCGATAGAGGTCGATGAGCGAGTCGAGAAAGGCCCCGGCGCCCCGGCGCTTCTCGGTCAGCTGCTTGCGAAAGACGTCGAGCTGAGCGCGATGTTCCGAGAAGTGGCGTACCAGATAGGCCTCCGGATTGTCCGCCTTCTCCGGGAACGCCGCCAGGCTGAAGAACCAGTCGCCGAGGCCCGAGGTATTGGCCTGCACCGATCCCGAGATGATCTCGTAGAACTGCGGACCGAGGAAATTGAGGAAATCGAGGTTGGGGTAGAGCACCTCGCACTGCACCTCGGAGGCGAGCTCGCTCTCGACCCTCGACCTGAGCTGCGCCAAGGCGATGGACGGAATGTCGGCGGCGGCGAAGGGCATGTTGATCAGCGCAATACGATACATAAGGCTCCCTTTCGTACCAGGCGAGAGGCTACGGCTCGCCGTGCCGGGCGAGCACGGTAGAGTCAGCATTGACGGTTCACTATACTCGCACTCAAAAAGAGAAGTGCAGGATGACCCCCATCCCGCGCCCACCTGGCTGAACCTGCTTGACGGAAGAACGAGCCTCCTGTAACGTTCTAAGCTGCTGGCTTACTGCCTGCAAGCGGAGGATACGATGTTGCTACAAGACTTCGGGTTTGGTATTCGCAGGCTGTGGAAAGAGCCGGGATTCACCCTGATCGCTCTCCTCGCCCTGGCGCTCGGAATCGGCGCCAACACCGCGATCTTCAGCCTGCTCAACGCCGTGGCCCTGCAGCCCCTGCCCTACCGCGACTCCGGCCACATGGTGGCGGTCTGGGGGAGCTCGCCGGCGCAGGGCATCCCGGAGATCCAGATCTCCTTCACGCAATTCCGCGCCCTGTCCGAGCAGGCCGGCAGCTTCGCCGCGCTCACCGCCTATATCGAGGAGCCGATGAGCCTCCAGGAGCGGGGCGACCCACTCTCGCTCAACGGCATCCGGATCACCTCCGGATTCTTCGACGTCTGGGGCGTCGAGCCGATCCTCGGTCACCGGTTCTCGGTCGCCGAGGACAAGAAAGGGGGCGCCAACGTCGTCCTCCTCTCCGAGGGCCTGTGGCGGCGACGCTACGACGCCAGCCGCGGCATCCTCGGTCGCGCGTTGCAGATCGACGGCAAGAGCTACACCGTCGTCGGCATCATGCCCAACGTCCTGCGCTTTCCCTTTTCCAAGGTCGACCTCTGGGTGCCACGGCCGAACGAGATCGCCTTCCTCCCCGAACCGGCCATCGAAGGAGGCTCCGGCTACCTGAGGGGGGCCGGTCGCTTGCGCCCCGGCGTCTCGCTGGCGAGCGCCGGCGCCGAGGCTGAGCGGGTGAGCGAACGCTACGCCAAGCAGTTCCCCTCCAACGTGGACGTCGCCTTCCGGCCCAAGCTGCGGCTGATGAACGATCAGCTCGTCGGGCCGCAGCGCGTCGCCCTCCTGCTCCTCCTGGGCGCCGTCTTCTTCGTCCTGCTCATCGCCTGCGCCGACGTCGGCAGCCTCCTCCTCGCCCAGGGGCTCGCCCGCCGGCGCGAGATCGCCATCCGCATGGCGATCGGCGCCAGCCGCGGCGACGTGGTCCGGCAGCTGCTGGCCGAAGGGGTGGTACTGGCTCTCGCCGGCGCTGCCCTGGGGGTGCTCCTCGCCCACTGGAGCCTCCGGCTCCTGATCGCCGCCAATCCCGACAACCTGCCGCGGCTCGCCGAGGTGCGGATCGACGGCCGGGTGCTTCTCTTCACCCTGGCCGTGGCACTTGCCGCGGGTGTCGTTTCGTCGCTCGCCCCCGCCCTCCAGACCGTGCGCTCCAATACCAAGCTGGCGCTCGCCGAAGGTGGCCGCGGCACGACCGGCGGCAGCTCCGGGCGCCGCCGGACCCAGGCCGCCTTCGTCGTCATGGAGGTGGCGCTCGCGCTCACCCTGCTGATCGGCGCCAGCCTCCTGCTCCAGAGCTTCCGCCGCCTCTCCGGCATCGAGCTCGGCTTCAATCCCAAGAACCTGATGATGATCCAGATCTCGTTGCCGACGGCCAAGTACCCGGACACCGCGCACCAGCGGGTCTTCTTCGAGCAGGTGCTCGACCGGGTGCGCAAGCTCCCCGGCATCGAGTCGGCCGGCCTCTCCGACTTCCTGCCGATCACCGGCACGGTGCACGCCGGTCTCGCCTTCGAGGGCAAGCCCGCGCCGCCGATCAACAAGCAGCCGCTGGTCTGGCGGCTGATGGTGGCGCCGGGCACCTTCCACACCTTCGGCGCACGCCTGGTCAAGGGGCGCGACTTCTCCCCCGAAGATCCGCCTACCGGGCCGCTCGTCGCCATCGTCAACTCTGCCCTGGTGCGCCAGTTCTTCGGCAGCGAGGAAGCGCTCGGCAAGCACCTGCTCATGGGGCGCCGCCACCTGCCCGCCGAGATCGTCGGCATCGTCGAGGACATGCAGGAGGACAGCCTCGACACCCGCAAGGAGCCGGAGTTCTTCCTCTCCACCCACCAGGCGCGGCCGGAGCTGTCGCCGTCGACGGTGATGGAGATCCTGGTGCGGACCACGCTGCCGCCGGTCACCGCGGCGCGCGAAGTGCGGGACATGGTCCTGGCGGTCGATCCCGAACAGCCGATCACCGACCTGCAGACCATGGAGGGGGTCATCTCCACCGACGTGGCCAGCCGGCGCCTGACCACCGGTCTCCTCTCCGCCTTCTCGGCGGTCGCCCTGGCGCTCTGTCTGCTCGGTATCTACGGAGTCGTCGCCCAGACGGTATCGCTGCGCCGGCAGGAGATCGGCGTGCGGATGGCGCTCGGGGCTCTCCCCGGCCACGTCGTCCGTGCGGTCGCCAAGGACGCCCTGACCTGGGTGGTGGCCGGTCTGGCCGTCGGGCTCGCCGCCGCCTTGGGGCTCTCGCGTCTCCTGGCGAGCCAGCTCTTCGAGGTCAGCCCGACGGATCCGGTGTACTTCGTGGCCGCGCCGCTGGTGCTCGCCCTCGTCGCCTTCCTCGCCTGCTATCTGCCGGGTCGGCGGGCGGTGCGGATCGAGCCCGCGATCACCCTGCGCACGGATTGACGCCCGGCAGGTCGCGCGGGAGCTGGGGTCTCTTCCCGAGCCTATCCGGGAGCTTCCGGCACGCCTCCGGTCGCTCTCGGACCACCTGCCAGGAGTAGGCAGGCCCACTGTGCGCACCCGGTCCGCGCGCGAAACCAGCGCTACCGATCGTCGAAGAATCCCTCCGCGCGCCCCCAAAATCCCTGGAAGTCCGATGAAAAACTCTCCGGACACAAGTCCGATGCCACCGTTCTAGAGACGCGCCGCTTTCCAGCAGGCTTGACGTCTTCCAGGTCCCTGAGCTCGGACCCTTCCGCTTCCAGCCGACTCCGGACTTCGGCCGGCAGGGCGCCAAGCCGGTCCAGGCCATGCCAGAAGAGATCGAGATCGCGGGTGTCGCGATGCTTCAAGTGAACGCCGACGAGAGCCGCTCCCCCGGTGAGGGTCCAGGGAGGCTCCAGACCGCCGAGGATTTCCAGCGTCTTCCATTGGAGAGGGGTCAGGCTACCGCCGGACATGGCTCGTCTCCCATGCCTCCAACAGCCAGGTCCAGAACTCGCGGGTCTGGCCGAGGTAGCGTTCCAGCTGAGGCCAGAGCGCCCGGATTTCCCGCGTCGAGACGAAGGTGAACACATCGGCCGGCTTGGCCTGCCGCATGAGCTTGCCGACCAGATAGGCCCGTACCTCCGAGTTGGGATCTTTAAGCTCACACCGGAACTCGTCGAGCGTCATCTCGGAATCCCAGAGGAAATAGGGATGGCCCTGCTGGTCGGTCAGCCTTTCGGGCGGTGTCGGATTCAACATGGGGAGAGCGTAGCAGACCGGCCGTTCCCTGGATCTTACCTGCCCACAGGGGAGCCTTGAGAGCTGGGAGCCTCCTGGCGGGCCCTTGCGCAGCCCGGCGGTATCCTATCAACCCCCTTGAGAACCTCTTCTCCCCCGCCTTCATCAAGCTCCTCCGGGAGCGCGACGAGGTCCTGGCCGCGTCCGAGGCCGAGTTCGCCGGCCCCTGGAAGCGCGAGCCGGTCCCCGGCGGCCGGCTCGGCGCGGTAGCAGTCCTCCGCGAGTGGGAGAGCGTCGACCACCAGGACGCCCCGGAGGCCGTCCTGTGGCACGCCAGACGGCTCTACTCCTGACCGTCGTCCTCCCCGCGCTCGAGAGGGAACCTAGCATACTCACTCTGGCGCCCTTCAGTCCGTGAGCTATGTTCCTTGCCCAAAGACCTTCTTCAAAAAGTCCCCTTTCCCGATTCGATACTGGATCTTTCCATCATGGCCCCTGACCACATACATGCCCCTCGCCTTCCGCGAAATACCGATTCCTTCAACCGCTTCATGACTGGTGTCGAGTACAGTCCGGAACTCGGTGTAGTCCAAGCCAACCACGCCATCATCGTTGCATATCAAGCCTACGACTACGTATCCGATGAGTTGGTGCAATTCGTCTATCTCCTCCTGATGCTCCCGATGGAATGTGAAACTCCATGGGCTCATGCGACTCGACGAGTGTTTGAGGTATAGGCCACAGCGATCGTTCACTACATAGGAGGCATTACTCGATCCCTTGAATGTGGCAATGGTCATGCGCCGACCTGAGTGCACCAGCTTCGCCAATGCTGCGCCATGAAAGAACTCGAAGTCTCGAATCATGTTATAGACCTGACCTTTAGGAACTTTACATTACCATGGTATTTGTAGAACACCCTTGCCATTCCGAGGTGATTGTAGAAGACCCGGATGTGGTGGATGGCCAGGGGAAAGCGCTTCAACTGCGACTGGCCGATCAAGCCCTTGGAGCGCGCGATAGCTGAATGGTCAGCATCCTTGAAGCCCATGATGCTACCAGCTTCATGAATTGCAATGGAAGCATCGCCATCCGGCAAGAACTGGCCGATGTAATCAAGCAGGTAGCTTGGAACACTTCCTTGGCCAATCTCCCTTGAAAGCGCACGTAGTTTATCCATGGGCGAGCCCTCGCCACCGAGGACCCCTTCGACGATCGCCTTGTCGTATGCGAAGATTGAAAAACTCATCTCGCCCTTGTCAACAACGACATGGGACTTATCGATACTGCCGCTCGCCGTCACTGTAACTCGCGATCCCTCGAGCCACACAGGCGTCTCGCCTCCATGGCGTCGAGACTCGAGCGATAGTCTGTGAAAAATGAAGCACTGTTGCCAAGCTGCGAACAGGTTGCGCGGAATGCTCAACTCGAAGCTTGATAGGTAGCTGTTACGCGAGCCGAACATGCGAGCGCGCTGGACATAGGTGTCCTGCTGCAACCGATGCTTGACATCACGCGTGAAGTACATCGAAAGCAGGTGGTTGAAGGTCACGCCACGAGAGACGATGTTTCCCCCGATGATAATTGTGAAAGGGACCGAAGGTGATGTACCAGTCCGATTGTCCGCGGCGTTGCGTTCCTTGTCGCTGTTCATCACAACCAAAGTGTTTCGTTCGTTGTTTCTAAGGATGTAGCGCGTAATGCTATCCTCGTGACCTCCGTAGCGCTTCTTTGCTAGCCCCCAAATCTGCTTGTAATACTGCTCATGGCAAGGGTTCGACTTCTCTCGGAGCACTTCAAAGAGTCGAACCACCTCTTTGTAGTCGCCGGAATGGTCAACCTTCTTACCGCTCGTATGAATTAATATTGAGTAGTTCTGCTCCTGCTGGTTAACCCTGTCATTGAGGTAGGCGACATTGACCAGGAAGCTGAACAATGCATTCCTGAGAAATAAGGGGTAGTCCCCCGTGTCTGGAAGCAGGCTCAGCCGGTACTTCAGGTCGCTTAGTTCATATGTAGAAGGGAAGAAGACCTCCTGCCCTGTGTACTCTGCGTGAGGTGGGAAGTCAATCCAGAACTCATTCTGGTTGAGGTGGGTTCGATTCAGATCCAACCGACCGGGCGTAGCCGTCACGCCGATGTATATGCCTTTTTCACCAAGTAGCTCAGCCGTGAGTTTGTTTATCGAGCTTCGCTGTTGACTGTTGATCTTCGAGTTCGGGGTAGCGTAGTCGGCCTCATCATCAATGACGACCTTGTTTGGGTGTCGTCGAAGTTTCTCGTTGAGCTTCTCAAGATCCTTCGCGTTCTTCTTGGAGAAGATGATCCAGGGGTGATCCCCAATGGTAATATCTGGAGAAATGACCTCGCTGAACTTCTTGGGGGTCGGCGATATTCCAGACCGTTGAAAGCGCTCGAGGTTCTGGCCCAGAAGTTGAACGCTGTCGTTGAGCAGTACAACGACGATTTGAAACCCGTGGTCCAACAATTTAGCGGTCAAGGCTATCATCATCTCGGTCTTGCCGCTTTGCGGTTCGCCGTAAATAACGAACGAGCGATGCGCAGATGCGACGTTCGCAATCGCAGAATCCACTACCTGCCGAATGCGCCCTGTTTCCTGGTTTGCAGCGGT
Organism: Thermoanaerobaculia bacterium; assembly: GCA_035644215.1. Taxonomy (GTDB): domain Bacteria; phylum Acidobacteriota; class Thermoanaerobaculia; order Multivoradales; family UBA5704; genus DASQPA01. The sequence goes on along the minus strand of DASQPA010000377.1, from coordinate 2,287 downwards.
TAGCGCCGCTAGGCGTCGCTCATAACGATTGTCTGCAATGGTATCACCGCGCAGACTGTCCAGATTGAACTCGGAACTCATTGTCAAGGCCTCTCGGTTAAGGTTTTCGGAGAACTAGCACAGTTCGGTACGAACGTTCCTGAACCCCTGGCTGGGGTGTGCTGAGGTGTTAGCAGATAGTACGATTCCAGAGCGACGTTAGAATGGTTCGGCTAAGGACGCCTGGTTGCCTTGGGTACCACATCTCAGAGTCGAACGCCGTTCGTAAAGGAATTGACTCGATCAGGCAAATCGAAAAGATAAAATGCTCTCGGTACGCATACGTCGCCCCAGTGGCGCATCATTACCCGCAGGCAAGGGCAAGTAGCGGCTCTGCGGAGGAAGCTTACGTACTACTTTACTGTCCAGCTCTAGGCCCACCATCCGGGCTGCGCAGACCACGCCCCTCGAATTCTTAATGAATGTACCTTTAAGACATGAATCACCAACGACTAGGATGGCTCGCCCATCGCGCCGTAGCACCCGAGCGATCTCCGACATCACTGCGTAGAGATCGCGAGCATAACGAGCAACCATCGCAGCATGCCGTGAGGAGAGTACGCCAGGCTGGGACATGGACTCTTCGATTTCGGCAATGCGCGTCGAGATCGCTTCTGTACCCAATCCTCGCTCGGCGCCAATGCTTCCCGCCCGAATCTTGCGCAGTTCAGAGACTCGATAACCCATCCATACTAGGGCGAGCCGATGCCCCCTAATGTAGTCGATGGCATTAAGATATGGGGGAGAGGTCATGACTGCATCAATCGATTGATTCACAAGCGTCCTTAGACTCCGCGCGTCTCCGAGTTGGACTCGAACGTTCCCGGGTGGCGGCGCCGCCTGCAGGACTCGAACGACAGCAGTCACAGAGCGCTTGAACGCCTCGAACACGTCGAAAGTGGAGCTTGTTGCCACCTTATGGGGTCGACTGTGTGACACGTCTCGGGCAAGCGAAGCACCTCGATCCTTTGTAATGATTGTCTTGCTGAGAGCGATTCGCAGTATGTTGGCGGCATGTGCAGTGCGACCTGAGCCGTGCGCCGGAAGGTTGCCCAGCGAAAACGCAAGTCTTCTAAGTTGCTCGCACTGTAGCTGGCCGAACCAATAGCTGACGAACGTCGAAGTCTCATCGTCTTCATCGATCCATGGTAGATGAATCGAATCTGCTCGGCGCGCCATGGCATCTCGCAGTACCGACCTCAATAGTGATGCCACTCGGGCATTGTGTTCGGCGATCGGAGTTGTCCAAACTGTGCTCATGAGCACTGCCAGAGGATCCACGTCGAATCCAATGGCCGCGTGGCCGATAGATGAGGCTTGTCGCAGAACAGTCCCTGAACCCGCCATGGGGTCAAGAACAGTGCTCCCTTTAGACAGTGCACCGAGTTCGCGGAGGGCTAACTCAGGCGCCATGCGAGCGGGGAATGGATGGAGCGACGGAATCATGCTAAAGGTTCCAAGGCGTTATCGGCTGCAATGTCTTCGCTGTGCAGTAGCAGTAGCTCGAGTTGACTCTCCACCGCAGCGGCTACGGGTCGAACTTGCATTGACTGGCATGAGGGTTTGGTGCTGTCCCCGCGCACCCTGGCCGTGGAAGCCATGGCATGGCTGTAGGTCGAGCGGGATCAGCTGCATCGTTGCAGAGGATACCTTGCGCTATGACAGATGGCAAGTAAGTACAGATGCAGGGTGCCGATAGGTGCCACCCACTTGGCGGACAATCCTCAACGCGCCATCCTTGGCCAGTCGCCCGGTAGAGAGCTGTGCAGTATGCGTATCGCTTTGAATGCCAAGAGGGCCAAGTTTCTCTTGAAACCCCGTGAGCACGCCCCAGGAGCCGCCCCCACCAAATGGGTGGCACCAATCGGTAAGGGCCAATCGGTAAGGGCCCTCTCCCCATCCGGGTCCTTCGGTCGCCAGGGCTCCCTCAGGAGGACGGTGGGAAAGGTCGACGGCACCCCACCACGATAAGGACATGCGCGAGGAGCGCGGGGGCATAGCCCCGGCGTAGACGGCCCGCGGTCCCCGCCCTTCGAGGGCCCTTCGCGTTCGCGCCAAAACTGTTCCAGATGCTCCAAAAGTCTTTCCGGAGCTCCGGAAACCGTCCCGGATGCTTCCAAAGTCGTTCCGGATGCTCCGAAAACCGTGCCGGGTGCTCCGGAAACCGTTCCGGATGCTCCGGAAATCGTTCCGGACGCTCCGAAAACCGTTCCGGACGCTCCGAAAACCGTTCCGGATGCTCCGAAAA
>DASQPA010000376.1:0-10018 GCA_035644215.1 Thermoanaerobaculia bacterium | reverse complement strand
CGCCAGATGGGGACCGTGCTCTACGCCCCTTTCGACGTCCTCCTTTCGCCGCACGATGTTGTCCAACCCGACCTCCTCTTCATCTCGAACGAGCGCGCGGCCATCCTGACCGAGGCCAACGCCCAGGGTGCTCCTGACCTGGTGGCCGAGATCCTCTCCGACTCCACCCTCCGCCGGGACGAGACCTTGAAGCGCGACCGCTATGAACGTTTCGGTGTGCTCGAATACTGGCTCGTCGATCCGTTGCGTCGGACCGTGCGGATCTTCCGTCGTTCGGGAACGGGGTTCGCCGCCCCGCAGGAACTATCGGCGATGGATATCCTAACTACGCCACTCCTGCCCGGCTTCGAGATTCGGGTGAGCGAGATCTTCAGATACTAGCGCCGCTATCTCGTATCTGCCCGTGAGAACCGCCACACTATTGCCTGAGGACGGTCTCCAAGCCTACGGAAGCCCTCTCGCTTCCTACAGCGCAACAGGTCGGTTGATACTCTCTTCCGGTCGCGTTGTCGATTGCCAGTTCGTTGCAGGTCAACTCGAAACCGGAAAGATCTTCCTGCTGTGTGCGGCTCCAGATCCCCCACTGGAACTAAGACTTCGCGTTGTGCCACCTAGCTCCTTTGAGGGCACAATGGCTGATGGCATCGAGCTTAAGACGGTGGGGGAATTGACCGAAACTAACTACCTCCCGGATTCGCCAAGCAATGGCCGAGCATTTCGCGTACAACACCTTGAGATCGTGCAGCCGCGGCCGAGCAATCGAAGGAACCTCACTTATCTCTTGACCAACGTTACAGGCCTTCAATCAGTCGTCTCGTTCTCGGAAGGTGACTTCACCCTGCACCTCAAGCCACTTGATGATTCTGCTCGCAATACTAAGCGCATCGAGGTTCTAAGGAGTGTGCTGCCGACCGCAACCATCGAGACGACTACAACTACGCCTCTGACGGAGGTGGAACAAGCGGTCGATGATACCTGCGACCTTCTCTCCCTCGCACTCGGCACGCGAGTCGAATGGATTCTAAGGGAAGAAGCGAGAGAAAACTGCTTGCGTATCTACCATTCTTCCAGGATTACAAAGCGCTACTGCCCTCTTTCAGTTATAGAAAACGACACTCATGCGATCAGTGATTATCTTCGCCAGGCCATGGGTGGCCGGTTTCGCCGCGAGCGCGAGAGGATTGGGATGACTCGGGCTGTGCTCAACACCTATCTGGACGCAAAATCGGAGTCCGATTTTCTTCAAGTACGTGCTCTGAAGCTCGTAATCGCAGTGGAGATGTTGAAGGCTGAGTATATGAAGGTGGCAAGCGCCTCGTCATTCGTGGTTGATTCAGAGTGCTTTAGGTCGGCAAAGCCCCGACTGAAGAAGGCCCTGAAGGAGGCTTTCAAGAATGCCGAAAAGGACGAGCGTGAGGCCCTCTATGCGAATCTAGAAGGCCTAAACCGAACTCCGTTCCGCAGGCAACTGGAGGATCTCTGCGGCGCTGCCCGGATGCCGATTGCCCCGGGCGAGCTTGAAAGGTTCGTCGCCTCCAGAAACAAACTTGTCCACTATGGGCTATTCTACTTCGAAACTGCAACCGAGAGCGAGAAGGCCAAGATTCCGCCACTGCCCAACCTGCAGGAAGAGTTCCTCTGGCTGCTCCACTTTGTCGATCGGCTCTTCTTGCGGTCTGTCGACTATGAGGGTCCTTACCTTGACTGGTCAATCCCAAACGGCCCAAGGCCGGCCTTTCTTTCCCGCGGCCCTATAGCCTCCATATCGTCGCACAGCGTAGGGTAAATAAGTTCGCTCTTGCCGGCATCGGCAGGTTTTCTCAGTCTCTAGGCGTTCGGCGTTCCATAGCGCTGCCAGTTGCCCAGGTCGAATTTGCCTCCGCCGGCCACGCGCTTGAGCCAGTTCAAGGTGCGTTGGTCGAGTCCGACGGTGAGGTCTTGGGCGGCGGGCGTCGCAGGCGGATCTGAACCGGCTTACCCTCATCGAGCAGCCGCGCGAAGTCCTCGTCGCCCAGAGCATCCCACTCCCGCGCCTCGTCACCAAGCGCATGTCTCTGTGCAGCCGTCAATCTTTTCGCCATTGCCATCTACAGCTTCGCCAGGAGTGCCAGGAACTCCTCACGAGAGATTCCGGCGGTTTTTAAGTTGGTGCGGATAATTGAGACCGGGACCTCGCTATAGGTCGGGATGACCACCGGTCGGGTGATCCCAGGCTTGACGTAGGAGCGATGGGAGCCTTCCTGCCGCGCGAACACGAAACCCGCGGCAAGGAAGACCTTTTCCAGAGCCCTCCACGGTAGTGGTGACAGTCGCGGCACCGGCTCACACCGCTAGGGCGAGCTCGTGTCGTTCGACGGCGACGAAGGCGGGGCACACCCAACGGTCACCATGGTGCTCGTAGCCGCTCTCTTCGAGCACCTGATCGAGCGTTCCCATATCCGCTGCGGTAAGAAGGAAGACGCGTACGGCCTCGTCGAGAGCCAGACGGGCCGCTTCCGGAGTCGCTCCGCTGCTCATGACGTCGAGCGGCATGGCGTGCGCCACGAATTGGTCATCTTCCTTCCAGATGTGAACGGTCATGTCGAGATGCATGGACGTAGTGTAGCAGCCCTGGCTCGGTGCCGTAGCGTTGCGTCCATTCTACCTACCCAGGTCCCGGTCCTCAGGCGGCAAAGATCACTTCCTTCTGCCGGAGGATCGACTGGCGGCGGAACGGGTTGCGCAAGCCTTCCTTCTCCACCAGATCGACCTCGCGGCCGAAGAGCTCCTGCAGCTCGTCGCGCATCGCGATCAGATCCAGGAGGCTCCAGGGCGCATCCGAGGTGAAGGTCACCAGGACGTCGACGTCGCTGTCCGCTCGAAAGTCGTCCCGCAGGACCGAGCCGAAGAGAGAGAATTCTGTGATCTGCCAGCGCCGGCAGAACTCGGCGATGCGGTCGTGGTCGATCGGAATCCGTACTTGCATCCGTTCTCTACCAGGCCCCGGCACTACCCCCGCGGGTAGAACCCCCCCCGCCCTGCAAACTCCCGCAGCGCGTCCGAAGGCCGGAACCGTTCCCCCACCGCGCTCTCCAACCGCTCCAGCGCCGCCACGATCTGCGAGAGCCCCTGCTGGTCGGCCCAGCGGCAGAGGCCGCCGCGGAAGGGGGGGAAGCCGGTGCCGAGGATCATCGCTAAATCCAAATCGCCGGGGCTCGCCACCACGCCCTCGGCCAGGCAGCGGGCCGCTTCGTTGACCATTGGCAGGACCATGCGGTCGGCGAGGACCGCCGGGTCGGGATTCACGACCTCCGGGGTGACGCCTAAGAGGGTGTAGACCGCGGGGTCGGGGGCCTTCCTTTCGCGTCCCTCGTAGCGATAGAAGCCGAGGCCGGTCTTCACCCCCAGGCGGCCGGCGGCGGCGGCGCGGTCGAGCCAGGGGGGGAGGGGGAGGCGGTCGGGGAAGGCCTCGGCCAGGATGTGCGCCACCTTGAAGGCGACGTCGATCCCCACCTCGTCGGCGAGCGCCAGGGGGCCCATCGGCATCCCCCAGTCGGCCATGGCGCGGTCGACGTCCTCGATCCGGTGCCCCTGGTCGAAGAGCCAGAGCGCCTCGGTCGAGTAGAACATGAGCAGGCGATTGACCAGGAAGCCGGGAGTGTCCTTGACCAGCACCGGGGTCTTCCCCAGGCGGCGGGAGAAGGCGAAGACGGTGTTGGCTGCCGCCGGGTCCGCCCCCTCGGGGACGACCACTTCGACGAGCGGCATCCTGTTCGCCGGATTGAAGAAGTGCATCCCGATCACCCGTTCGGGGTGCGGGGTCCTCTCGCCGATCGCCTTGACCGAGAGCGAAGAGGTGTTCGAGGCGAGGACCGCGTCCGCCGGCGCCTGGGCGGCGATCTCGGCGAAGACCGCCTGCTTGACGTCGAGCCTCTCGACCACCGCTTCGATCACCAGGTCGACCCGGGAGAAGCCGTCGTAGGTGAGGGTGGGAAGGAGGAGCGCCATCTTGCGCCGCACCTCGGGGCGCTCGATGCGGTGCCGCCGCAAGAGCCGGTCGAAGAGCTGCGCCGCGTGCGCCATGCCGTTCGCCAGGGGCTTCGCGTCCACGTCCTTCAGGCGCACCGGGATCTCGGCCTCCTGGGCGATGATCTGGGCGATGCCGCCGCCCATCGCCCCGGCGCCCAGGACCGCGGCGGCGCGCACCTCGCGCGGCGCTCCGCCGGGCAGGCCCTCCGACTTCTTGGCCTCCTCGGTCAGCCGGAAGACGTGGAGGAGGTTCTTCGCCGTGCGCGAGATGGCGAGCTCCGAGACCGCCCGCGCCTCGGCGTCGAAGCCGGCCTCAAGGCCGTCCTCGATCCCCACCCGCACCACCTCGATGGCGGTAAGCGGCGCCGGGTAATGACCGCGGGTCTGCTCCAGGGTCTTCTTGCGCGCCTGGTCGAAGACGATCTTCCGCCCCAGAGGGTTCCGTTCGAGGAGCAGCTCCTTGAAGTCGGGCCGGGAGTCCGCCGGGCGCGGCTGGTCGACGTGGGCGCGGGCGAACTCGCGGACCTCGTCCAGGAACCGGGCGTCGGGGAGGAGGGCGTCGGCCAGACCGAGCTTGAAAGCCCGGCGGCCGGAGACGGTCTTGCCGGTCAGGATCAGGTCGAGAGCGGCGGCGATCCCGATCCGCCGGGGAAGCCGGGTCGAGCCTCCCCAGCCGGGGAGGATGCCGAGCCGCACCTCCGGCAGGCCGATCCGCACCGCCTTGCTGTCCGACACCACCCGGTAGGTCGAGGCGAGGGCGATCTCCGTTCCGCCCCCTAAGCAGGTGCCGCGGATGGCGGCGACGGTGGGGAAGGGGAGCGACTCCCAGGCGTTGAAGAGGCGGTGGCCGAGCCGCGAGCCGGCCTCGGCCTCGGTGGGATCGGTGACCCGCACGATCTCCTCGACGTCGGCGCCGGCGATGAAGCCCGCGGCCTTGCCGGAGAGGAGGACGAGGCAGCCGACGTCCTGGCGCCGGCCGACCTCGTCGATCAGCCGCTCGAGCTCGACGAAGACCGCGCGCGAGAAAACGTTGACCTTGCGCTCGGGGGCGTCGAAGGTGAGGGTCGCCAGCCGGTCGGCGCCGACCTCCAGGCGCAAGGCGCTCATCAGGAGGCCGCCCGGCCCGCCTCGGCCCGCTCGTAGAGCCGGTCGATCACGTCACCGTACTTCTTGTAGACCACCCGCCGCTTGACCTTCTGGGTCGGGGTGAGCTCGCCGGTCTCCAGGGTGAACTCGGCGGGCAAGAGCTCCCAGGCCGAGATCTGCTCATAGTGGGCGAGCCCCTTGTTGACCGCCTGGACCTCCCCCTCGTAGAGGGCGCGCACCTGGGGGTTGGCGAGGAAGGTCGCCATGTCGCCGGAATCGGCGGTTGCGATCCCCTGTTTCTCGGCCCACGGCTTCAACGCCTCGAAGTCGGGCACCAGGAGGGCGGAGAGGAACTTCCGCCGGTCGCCGATCACCACCGCCTGGCCGATGAAGCGGCTGCTCTTCAAGGAGTTCTCGATCGGCGCCGGGGCGATGTTCTTGCCGTAGGCGTTGATGATCAGCTCCTTCTTACGGTCGGTGATGCGGAGGAACCCGTCGGCGTCGACTTCGCCGATGTCGCCGGTGTGGAACCAGCCCTCTTTGTCGATCGCCTCGGCCGTGGCTTCGGGCAGGTTCCAGTAGCCTTTCATGACGTTCGGCCCCTTGGCGAGGATCTCGCCATCCTCGGCGATTTTCACCGTGACGTTCTGGACCGGACGCCCCACGGTCCCCATCTTGACCGCGGCGGGGGTGTTGACCGAGATGACCGGCGAGGTCTCCGAGAGACCGTAGCCCTCGAAGATCGGCACCCCGATCCCCCAGAAGAACTCGGCCAGGTCGCGGGCGAGCGGCGCGCCGCCAGAGACGGCGAAGACGAAGCGGCCGCCCAGGCGCTCGCGGATCTTCCCGAAGACGAGCTTGTCGGCGAGGGCGAGCTTCAGGCCGAGGAGGCCGCCGGGATGCTTCTGCGCCAGGCGGTAGGGGAGCGACTCGCGCCCCACGCCCTGCGCCCAGGCGAAGATCTTCTGCCGGAAGGGCGAGCTCTGGGCGACGTTCTCCTGCACCCGCGCCAGGAACTTCTCGTAGACCCGGGGCACCGAGACGAAGACGTGCGGCCGGGTCTCCTGCATGTTCTGGACGACGGCGGCGACCGACTCGGCGTAGGCGATCGAGCAGCCGTTGTAGAAGTAGATGTAGTCGACGATGCGCTCGAAGGAGTGGGAGAGGGGGAGAAACGAGAGGGCCGTGTAGCTGGCCGCGATGTCGATCGCCGGGATCGAGGCCGAGACGTTCGAGGCGAGGTTGCCGTGGGTGAGCATGACGCCCTTGGGCTGCCCCGTCGTGCCGCTGGTATAGATGAAGGTCGCGAGGTCGTCCGGCTTCACGGACCGCGCCCGCGCCTCGAAGGCGGCGACGTCGACCCCCGCCCCGCGCTCGATCAGCTGGTCGAGGCTCACCACCCGCGGGTCGTCCGACTGGCCCTGGATGAGCACGTACTTCTGCACGGCCGGCAGCTGGGCGGCGAGGCCGAGGAGGCCGTCCAGATGAGCGCGGGTCTCGGCGACCACCACCTTGGCGCCGCAGTCGTTGGCGATGTAGGCGGCCTGGTCGGGCAGCAGGGTGGGGTAGATGGGCACCAGGACGGCGCCCGCGGCGAGGGTCGCGAAGTCGACCGTCGGCCAGTGCGGGCCGTTCTCGGACATCAGGGCCACCCGGTCGCCGGGCTGGACCCCGAGCTCCCCCAGGCCCTTCCACAGGCGGCGGACGCGGTCGACCAGCTCGGCCGTCGACACCGGATGGTAGGTGCCACCCACCTTGTGGAGCAGGCAGTCCGGTTTGTTGTGGCTTGCGGCCTTGAAGAACAGCTCCGTCAGAGTGCTGATCGCCATGGATCCCTCCCGGGGGCTTGGTGTGCGGGGGGGATTCTATCCCAGAGCCAGCTTGACGGCCCGGGTCGTGGGCGCTATCCTTCCGCCCTCGTCCGCGGTGCGTCCAGCGTACCGCTCCCGTCGGGGCGTAGCTCAGCTTGGTAGAGCGCACGGTTCGGGACCGTGAGGCCGGAGGTTCAAATCCTCTCGCCCCGACCATTCCCGTTTGCCGTTTGTGGGGGATATCCCCCCCCCCATAAACGGACGCCCGGCACGGGGCCGGGCGTCACTCAGTACGGCAGATACGACAAGCGGGGCCTAAAGGCCCTCCCCTCCCCCCTCCTCGCGGAGCTCCCGAACGGCCACTCGGCGCACCTCGCTGTGGAGGCAGGGCTGACGACCGCTCCTGTTGGGACGCGCAGATGATGCGCCTTTCTCGTCGCGCTTTCAAGCCCCTTGTTCCGACAAAAGGGCCCTCGCGGGGCGGTCCCGAAGGACCGCCCCGTCGGTGCGGCGGGCAGGGCAGGGGTACGGCCTAGTGATAGCTCGGGTCGACCGCGTCGATCAACCAGCCGACGGCGGTCTTCTCCCACTCCGGCTCGGCCGAGGCGTCGATGTAACGGATCATCTGCGCGATCCCGGTTTCCCGGGCCAGGCGCTTGGCCTGGAGGGTCGCGATGGCGCTGTTCAAGACTACCGCGTTGCGCTCCAGGCCCGCGTTCTTGCAGAACACCAGCGCTTCCTTGATGAGCTCCTGCGCCTCGGCGGGGAAGGCGCGGGAGTACCGCATGTCCAAGAGCACCGCGAAGCCGCCGTTTCGGGGCCGCACGGTGTCCTTCATCCGGGCGAGAAGCTCTCCTGCTTCGTCGCGTTGTAGAAAGCCCTCAAGGGTGAGGCGGTATCCGTAGCTCGTCTCCTCGATCCTGTGCATCTGTGGTTCCCCCTACCAAGAAAAGAGAAATTCATTCATCCGGCCCCCGCCGCCGGATGAACTCTCTTTCCTAGACGTGGAAGGAGAACGTCATCACGGCGGAGTTGACCTCCTGCTTGTTCGTAACCTTAGTGCCGGGAACCGGCCCGGAGGGAGACAGGAACGGACCACTTCCCTCGACCTTGAACACGTGGTAGAGCGCCAGATTGGCATCGAGGTTGCCGTAGACCTTGAGCCCCAGCCCGATGCAGGCGTGGGTCTGGAAGATCGCCGGGGCGATGATGCTGTTGAAGGAGAGCTTGTCCGGGATCGGGTTGTCCGAGTGGTTGTAGCCGGCGCGCAGGGTGAGGCCGGGGGTCGCCTTGAGCTGGACGCCGGCGGCGATCACCTTGATGTTCTCCCAGCCCAGGGCGCCGGTGCCGCTGCCGAAGCCCGCGGCGCTCGCGTACTGGACCCACTTGCCGTCGAGAGCGAAGGAGAGGTTGGGGGTCGGCGTGAAGCCCAGGCCGACGACCGCGATGGCCGGCGTGTCGATCTCGAACTTGATGGTCCGCGCGGTGCCGAAGTTGGGCAGGTTGGGGTTGGCGTGGACGGTATTGAACTCGAAGCTCTGGAACTTGGTCTTGGTGGTGTAGGAGCCGCCCAGGTTGAACGCCGGATTGATCTCCCAGAGCGCGCCCACGGTGGCGCCGAAGCCGAAGCGGCTGTCGCTGTGCACGTCGGGGAAGAAACAGACCCCGCCGGCGGTGCAGTCGGGAGGGGCGAAACCGGCCGGCTGGACCTCCAGGGTCGCCCGTTCGGCGTTGGCCGAGAAGCCGAGCGAGAAGTTGGGTGCCAGCTGGAAGGAAGCGGAGATCGGGATCTTGAGCATCTGGTAGCTCGAGAAGACCCGGCCGGCGCCGAACGGCTGCGGGGCGAGGAGCGGGTTGTTGGGATCTTCGCGGTAGTCGACGCCGAAGCCGGCGAGACCCAGGAAGCCCATGCCGAAGGCGACGTTGCTGCCCGGCGCATGGTAGGTCCAGCCGAAGGCCGGCAGCACCGCGGGGGCGCTGCTGTCCTTGGTGGTGCCGGAGAACGGGCCGGCCTGGCTCGAGAGCGTGTTGGTCGCCCGCAGGATCTCGGAGCTGAACTCGAAACGGTGGCCGTCGATCTTGGTGAGCAGAGCAGGGTTGGCGTTGAGCGCCCCCAGCGGATCGCCGGGAAGGGCGACGCCGGCGCCGCCCATGGAGCTGTTGACGGCGCCGATGCCGTGCAGCAGGTGGCCGTCGAGCGCCCACGCCGGGGCGGCGGAGAGCAGGACGGTGAGGCCGAGCAACAGGTAACGCTTGGTCAGGTTCATCTTCATCTCCCTAGTTCAGATCAGTAAAGGCTCCGCCCCCTCAACACCGCCTCCGGCGGTCCGCAACGAAGACCCTGCATATCATCAAGTTGTCGCGAAACTATATCCGAATTGGGCCGGGCGTCAATAGCGGGCATCAGGGAGGCTCACTGGGAGCCCTCACCCCCGGCCCCTCTCCCGACCCGCCCTCCCGCACCACCGGGAGAGGGGAGCGGTGCGTGTAGGAGGTCGGAGTGGCAGGGCCGCCTGCTACCGCGTCCCTCCCCGGGCACGAATGGTCCGAGGCAGGGCAGCGTAGGGGCCGAGCCCCTGTGCCTGCCCTGCCCCGCATGCCGCCACCGCCGCCTACCGCGTCCCTCAGGTTGTGTTCCGATCGCCGGCGTTTTCGCCGGCCGGGCGGGGCCGCGATCACCTCGATCGCCAGCTACTTGCGTCCCTCCCCCTTGGGAGTGGGAGGGCTGGGACAGGGGGGAGGCCAGGAGGGGGGCGGTCAGGTGAGGGGTGACCTACGCGGGGTAGAGTCCAACGGGTGAGGTGAGGAAGGTTCGGAAAGGTCGATGGCGCCGAGGGGACCGGCCGAAGACTCCGTGCGCGGGTCCAGAATCCCTGGAACGCCCTCAAAAAGTTCTCCGGGTCGACTTCCAACGCCTCCGGCTCGACTTCCGATCCCTCCAAGTCGACTTTCAACCTCTCCGGCTCGACTTTGGACGCCTCCGGCTCGACTTCCCATGCGTGGAAAGTAACTTTCCATGCATCCGGGAAGACTTTTCATCCCTCCGGCTCGACTTCCGAGGCGTGGAAAGTGACTTCCCACGCGTCCGGAAGCGTCCGGAGAGCGTCTGGAAG
>DASQPA010000375.1:0-3778 GCA_035644215.1 Thermoanaerobaculia bacterium | reverse complement strand
CCGGCATCGCCCAGGAGCTTCACGAAGGTGTCGGCCGCCTGGTGTCCCTGAGAGTAGACGCGCTGCAGCCCACCTTCGGCCTGGTCGGCCCGGCGGGCGAGGAAGCGGACCAGCGGATTGTCCGCGAAGGGACCCCGCCGCCGGCTCCAGACGACGACGCCCACCACCCCGGCGACGAGCACGGCCACGCCGAGGAGCCCGGGCACCCCGTACCCCCGGGCGATCGCCGCGGCGAGAACGGCGAGGCAGGTCAGCAGGCTGATGGTCGTCTGGTGGGCGAGCTGGTCGTAGAGCACGACGCCGTAGACCTGGCCGAAGGAGCGGTCGCCAGCGCGGGCGAAGCTGCGCGCCCGGAAGGGGCCGGCGAGGAGCCGGGCCGCGGGGTTCAAGAGGTGGAGGGCCGAGGAGGCGAGGAGCACCGAGAACCCGAAGGCGGCCCCCGGCGGCCGGGTCGCCAGAGCGCGAGAGGCGGCGAGCCGGAAGCGCAGGTCCCAGAGCGCGAAGCGGAAGACGAGGAAGAAGAGCGAGGCGGCGACGAGCGGCCAGCTGGCGACCCCGAGCCGCGCCGCCAGCTCGGCCCACCGCATCCCCGCAACCAGCCGCCAGGCGAAGTAGAAGGCCGCCGCCACCAGCCCCAGCTTGAGGAGAAGACGTAGCGGGTGCCGCCGATGCCGCCGGGGAGAGGGGGCCGGCACGGGCGGGAGGGGCGGTTCAGGGAGGGGATCGAGCATGGCGGGTTTGCCGGACGGGCGCACCAGGATAGCGCCTCCTCTGCTGTTCCGGTCTGGTGAGGATCTAAAAACGAAGGGGAAGCCGGGAGTGGCGATGGAAGACGGCGAGATCACCGATGCGAGGCCACCCACTCCTTCAGCGCTTCGTCCATCCGGGTCTGCCAGCCCTCGCCGGTGGACTTGAAGTACTCTACGACCTCTGGGCTGTACCGTACGGAGAGCAGGACTTTCCTGGCCTTCCTGCCTGGTCCTCGGCCGGGACGATGCACCGTCGCGTTCTTCCAGAAGGCCTCGACCGCCGCGGGATCGTTGGGGTCATAGGCACCTTCCGGATCGTCGACCCGCTGCGGTGCTTTCGCGATCACTGCTGCGATCTCTTCAGGGCTGCTGGGAAAGGATTCTGAAGTAGTAGCGCGCTTCACGCGCCCTGATTGTAGCTACAAAAAGGCGGGGAGGACGAGGCATCTGCGCTCGCCTTCGCGCACCCGGTGACCGTGTACAGGCACGCGATGACCGCGTACAGTGCGGCGGTGACCGTGTGCAGGTACGCGATGACTGCGTACAGTGCGGCGATGACCGTGTGCAGGCGCGTGATGACCGCGTGCAGTGCGGCGGCGACCGAATTCACCGCCTGGGTTACGTCTAGGGACGCGAGAGGGAAGGGGCGGCCGTTCAGGTTGAAGGAGTAACGCCGGCGCCGAGTGGTCAGGGCACGAGAGGAAGCTGCCGATCGGGTCCCTCCCCCCTGGGCGGGCGTGAGGGCGGGGATTGGGAGAGGACAGGAGGGGGGTGGGACCGCAAGCCCTTACATCCCTCTTCTCCGTAACGAGAGCTACTCCTCCCTGAATTTTTCCCTGGGAGCGCTGGCGTCCCCGCCGGCCGGGCGGGGGAAGAAGAAGCCGGCGAGGACGCCGGCGCTCCAGGGAGACTCCTCGTCGGTTTGAGGTCGGAGACCTCCAGCGGTCCTGCTAACTGCCGTGCGGGTGGGGCGGCGCCGCAGCGCCGCCCCTTCCCGCCGTCCTTCTTCCTTACGGCTGCTGCTGCCGGGCGCGGATCCTGCCCACCTGCTCCTCGGCTCCCGGGCCGGCGACCGCGAGCAGGGTGGCCAAGGCGAGAGGCGAGCGGACGATCGCCTCCAGGAGGTGGAGCCCCTCGGTCCACCGCGGATCGTACCGGTCGATCCAGCCGGCGACCTGGGAGCCCTGCTCGCCGTACACGGCGAGGACAGGATAGCCGTCCGCGGTCTCCCCCTCCACCAGATGGAAGAGCGGTTCGCGGTCGAGGGCCGGAAGGAGGAGGGTCAAGAGCCGCGCCGTCTCCTCATGCCACCACACGGCGACGGGCCGGTCTCCGGCGGCGAGCTCTTCCCACGCCCGGAGCACGGCGACCGCCCCGGGCTTGCCGGGAACGGCCTCCGTCTTCCAGGGACCGGCGAGCTCGGCCTCGGCGGCGGTCAGGACCTCCTCCTGCTCGCGCAGGCGGACCAGGTAGTCGGGGGCGAAAGCGTTGGCGAGGGGGGTGGACGAGGGACTGGTAGACTGGTGCTGGTGACGCATGGAATAGCCTCCTTGCGTTGCCGGGGGTCGACGGAGTTACAGCTCTGTCGGCCCCGCTTGTTTCTGGTGGAAAGGACGTTCCTCTCGTTGACTGGAGGCTAGCACAAGAAAGGCGGAAGTGAAAGAGGGAAGTTCGGCCGGCACGGCGCTTCGAGTCGCTAAGCATGCCTTCCAAAGGCGCCTTTGGGAGCTTGAACGCCTGCGCTCATGTCGTTGACGCAACCTGTGCCTGGGGCTAAGCTGGCCTAAGTGCACGCGTGTGCATGACTTGCGTTGCCCTTGCTGGCTTGGTTCGGCTGCCTTAGCGACACGAGACTGTCGTGTAACCCGCGACGGAGAATTTGGTTTTGGCCGGCACATGAATCCTGGACTCACGTTTGAGCAAATTGAAGCCCTGACGGTTCGCGTCAACGACCATGAGGAAGCAGTAGAGAGTCCCTGTGGGTATGCACAGCGCCTGCAAAGATTGCTGCCCAATTTCCCACGCGATGTGATCGTTCAATGGTTCTTCGAGCACAGGCTGACGATCCTTCAGGATTCCTGGTTACCGTATCGCAACCTGTGTTTTAAGAAGATAGAACTCTTGAACTCGGAGCTATCTCGTTCAGACTTCTCTACTGATCCACTCGTTGAATACTACGAGGAGAGAATCACGGCGGGGAACCCTGATGAGCGCTTGGCTCGCATTCACCAGTTCTTCGTCCAGAACAAGACTTGGCCCGTGCCACCGCTCGTACTTTACAATCCCGGCAACACGGTCGTTGCGCCTCAGGGGATGCAGTGTGATTCCCCATACCACCTACTTGAGGGTCGCCATCGACTTGCCGTGTTGCGAACACTCCGCAGCGCTCAATTGAATGAAAGTCACACACTATGGCTCGCGACGATGGAAGAATGACGGCCAGCCCCAAACCGGTGGAGGTCCGCTCGATGAGAGAGGTCGCACCGATAAAGACTCCTAGAAGAAAGTATCGCGGCATGGTGAGGCTGCGGGGGGTAATCGTATTCGAGCAGGCAACTCAAGGCGCAAGATGCGAATGGACAGATCTACTTGCTCATGGTTGGTAGGCGCTACCGCGTGGAAGAACGCGCCGCACAAGGATGGAGATATCCTGTTCTTGCGAGAAGAGCACGCGCCAGTCGCCAACACGCAGTCGAAGAATCTCGCTCTTCGTCCCTTGAAGACGTCTAATATTTCCCTGCTGACTTACGGCCAGCCGCTCAAGCGCAGCCACGATGCGCTCTCGTGTACGACGGTCGAGACGGGCCACGTCTTTGAGGGCACGGTCTGTCCAATGGATCTGAAGCGTCAAGCCTCACCCAGGAGACGTCGCCGAGCTTCGGCATGGTTCACGACGCGGCCTTCGGCCAAATCTCTGTCCGCTTCGGCCAGGGCCGCCTCGTCCGCCGCGGTGAGGGGCTCGTCATCCACAGGGGCATCGCTCAAGGACCAGAGGGGGGCCGCGTCCTCAAGATGCTCCAGGAACCGCA
>DASQPA010000374.1:0-11735 GCA_035644215.1 Thermoanaerobaculia bacterium | reverse complement strand
GGCGAACGGGTGGCGGTCAAGACGATCCGCCCGGAGATCGCCCGCGACGAGTGGGCGGTCGCCCGCTTCCGGCGCGAGATCCAGCTCGGCAAGAAGGTGACCCACCCCAACGTCTGCCGGGTCTTCGACCTCTTCCATCACCGCTTTGAAGACGGCGGGGGCGGTCCGGCGGGGCGGATCACCTTCCTCACCATGGAGCTCCTGCCCGGCGAGACCCTGGCGGCCCGCCTCGCCCGCGCCGGGCCGTTCTCCCCGGCGGCGGCCCTGCCGCTCGTCCGGCAGATGACCGCGGCCCTCGCCGCCGCCCACGCCGCCGGGGTGGTGCACGGCGACTTCAAGAGCAGCAACGTCATGGTCTCCGGGGAGGGCGGCGAGGGGGAGCGGGAGGACGCCGTGCGCGCCGTGGTCACCGACTTCGGCCTCGCCCGCGGCGGCGAGCCCGGCGAGCGCGGCGAGCGCGGTGATCACGGCGATCCCTCGGCGGGCGACTTCGTGGGCACCCCGGCCTACATGGCGCCGGAGCAGGTGAAGGGGGGCGGGACGAGCGTCGCGGCCGACCTCTACTCCCTGGGCGTCGTGCTCTACGAGATGGTCACCGGCCGCCTCCCCTTCGCCGCCGCCCTCTCGCCCACCCCACCCCCCGCGCCGGGCCAGCTCGTCCCCGGCCTCGATCCGGCCTGGGACCGGACGATCCTGCGCTGCCTCGCCCACGACCCGCGGGACCGTTTCGCCGGCGCCTCAGACGTCGCCCGCGCCCTGGCCGGCGAGCCGGTGGCGCCGCCGCGCAGCACCCGGCTCCGGGCCAGGCTGGCGCTCGCCGCTCTGGCCGTGCTCGGCATCGCGGGCATTGCCGGCATCGCCGGTCTCGGCTTCTGGCTCCGCGCCGGACCGACGGCGTCTCCGACCTCCTCGCTCTCTCCCGGCGCCGCCCGAGCCGCTCCCCGCCGCTCGGTCGCCGTCCTCGGCTTCAAAAATCTCTCGGGCCGCGCCGACGCCGCCTGGCTGTCGGTCGCCCTGTCGGAGATGCTCGCCACCGATCTCGCCGCCGGCGGCAAGCTGCGCATCGTGCCCGCCGAAACCGTCGCCCGGATGAAGGTCGATCTCGCCCTTGCCGACTTCGACACCCTGGCCCGGGACACCCTGGAGCACATCCGCGACAACCTGGGGAGCGACCTCGTCGTCCTCGGCTCCTACATCGCGCTCGGCCGCGAGGCCGGCGGCCCGATCCGCCTCGACCTCCGCCTCCAGGACGCGCGGACCGGCGAGACGGTCCTCGCGATCAGCCAGAACGGCACCGAGGCCGGGCTCTTCGACCTGGTGGGGACGATGGGCGCCGCCCTGCGCCGCCAGCTGGGGGCCGGCGCGATCACCGCGAGCGAGACCGGCCAGGTCCTCTCCTCCTTCCCGGCGAGCCCCGAGGCGGCCCGCCTCTACGCCGAGGGGCTCTCGCGCCTGCGCCTGTTCGACGCCGCGGCGGCCCGCGACCTCCTCGCCCGGGCGGCCGCGGTGCGCCCCGACCCGCCGCTCGCCCACGCCGCCCTCTCCGCCGCGCTCTCCGATTTGGGCTACGACGAGCAGGCCCGGAAAGAGGCGCAGCGGGCTTTCGAGCTCTCCGCGGGGCTGCCGCGCGAGGAGCGCCTGGCGGTCGAGGGGCGGTTCCGCGAGACCGCCGGGGAGTGGCCGCAGGCGAGCGAGATCTACCGCACCCTCTTCGGCTTCTTCCCCGACAACCTGGAGTACGGCCTGCGGCTCGCCGCCGCCCAGGTCGCGGGCGGCCAGGCGGAGGCGGCCCAGGCCACCCTCCGGCTCCTCCGCCAGCTCCCCCGGCCGGCCTCGCTCGATCCGCGGATCGACCTCGCCGAGGCCGAGGCCCACGAGGCGCGCTCCGACTTCGCCGCCGAGCGCACGGCGGCGGGGCGGGCGGTGGCCCAGGGGCTCGCCCAGGGAGCGCGCCTCCTGGTCGCCCGCGGCCGAATCCTCGCGGGGACGGCGGCGCGCAACCTGGGCGACCTCGATCCGGCCGCCGCCGCCTTCGCCGAGGCGCGCCAGGCCTTCGCCGGGGCGGGCGACCGGGCGGGGGTGGCGCGGGCGATCAACAGCCTGGGGATCGTCGCCTGGCAGAAGGGCGACCTCCCCGCCGCCCGCAAGCTCTACGACGAGGCCCTGGCGACCTTCCGCGCCACCGGCGACCGCCGGGGGGCGGCGCAGACGCTCAACAACATCGCCATCCTCCTCTGGCAGGACGGCGACCTCCCCGGCGCCAAGGCGATCTACGACAAGGTGCTCGCCGTCAACCGCGAGACCGGCAACCGCCGGGGGCTCGCCAGCTCGCTGTCGAACCTCGGGATGGTGCTGCGGGCCGAGGGCGACCTGGCGGGCTCCCGGCGCACCCACGAGGAGGCGCTCCGGTTGCGCCGCGAGATCGGCGAGCGCCAGGGGGAGGCGGTGTCGCTCAACAACCTGGCCCAGGTGCTCTCCGACGAGGGGAACCTGGTCGAGGCGCGCGACCTCTACGCCAAGGCGCTCGCCCTCTTCCGCGCCATCGGCAACCGGGGGAGCGCCGCCGACGCGCTCCTGAACCTGGGCGAGGTGGACTGGGAGCGCGGCGAGCTCGACAGCGCCCGCCGCTCCTACGAGGCGGCGCTCGCCACCAAGCGCGAGCTGGGGGAGCGGGCGGGCGCCGCGACCGCCCTCGCCGGCCTCGGCGACGTCCACCTGGCGCGCGGCGACCGGATGGCGGCGGGCCGGAGCTACGGCGAGGCCCTCGCCCTGCGCGAGGCCCTGGGGAACCAGAGGGGCGCCGCGCGGGTCCGCCTGGGCCTCGCCACCGCGGCCTTCGCGAGCGACCCGGCGACGGCCGAGCCGCTCGCCCGGACGGCGATCGAGGCGGCGCGCGCCGCCGAGGCCTCCGGGGTCGAGGCCCAGGCGGAGATCCTCCTCGCCCGCTGCCGGCTCGCCCAGAGACAGGCGGGCGCGGCGAGGGCCGCCCTCACCCGCGCCCGCAACCGGGCCGGCCACGACCCCGAACGGCGCTTCCGGCTGACGGCCGCGATCGCCGGAGCGCGGGTGGCGATCGCCCAAGGGAACGGAGCCGAGACCCGCGCCGCTCTCCAGGCGGCCCTCGCCGAGGCCCGCCAGGGCGGGCTCGCCGGCTTCGAGCTGGAGGCCGGCCTCGTTCTCGGCGAGTTGGAGCTGGCTGCCGGCGAAACGGAAACCGGCCGTGCCCATCTCGAATCGGTTCTCCGCCAGGCCCGCGCCAAGGGATTCGGCGACCTCGCGGCCGAGGCGGAGCGAGGGCTCCGGCCGCGTTCTTCCTCGCGCTAAAAGAGATGCAGAAACATGCAGGCTTGCCCGCCCGCGGGGCTCCTGCTACAGTGGAATCCGCTTTTATGAAGAGGTCGATCCGCCCGTTGCCCCGGCGCCGCGCCCTGGCGCTGGCCTTCGCCGCCCTCCTGGGTTTGGCCGCCGCCCCCGCCGTCTTCGCCAGCGAGCCGGAGTGCGAGGTGCATACCGAGGACCTGAAATCCGGCGTCCCGGTCTCCAACCTCACCGCCAACCAGGCCTGCCCGAGCGGCCCGGTGTTCACCATCGAAGTCCCTCCGGGGGCGACCCACCTCTCGGTTTCGACCATGGGCGGCACCGGCAACGCCGACCTCTTCCTCCGGCTCGGCGCCGCGCCCACGACCACCGTCTTTGACCACGTCTCGGGCGAGCCCGGCAACAACGAGAGCATCCAGCTCGACAACCCGCTCGCCGGGACCTGGTACGTCCAGGTCTTCCCGCGTGCCACCTTCGCCGGGGTGACGCTCCAGGCCGACCTCACCGCCCCCGAGACCGAGGTCGAGGACGGCGTGCCCCATTCCAACCTGGGGGACGATCAGCCGGACGGGGTCCAGTACTTCACGGTGAACGTCCCCGCCGGCGCCGCCAACCTGACGATCACCACGACGGGCGGCACCGGCAACGTCGACCTCTTCGTCCGCCGGGCGGCCCTGCCGACCACGGTGATCTTCGACGCCGCCTCCCGCGGGCGCACCAACACCGAGCGGGTGGACATCCCCTCCCCCCAGGGCGGCATCTTCAAGATCGCCCTGGTCGCGAGCTCCCCCTTCTCCGGGGTCACCCTGCTCGTCACCGTCACTCCCTCCGCGGCCTGTCCGGCCGGCCCCGCCACGCTCTGCCTGCTCGGCGGCCGCTTCAAGGTCGAGGTGAGCTGGACGAACCAGCACTCGGGCAACGTCCAGGGAGTAGGCCAGGCGATCCCCGGCACCGACCAGACCGGCTACTTCTGGTTTTTCAGCCCGGACAACACGGAACTGGTGGTGAAGATGCTCGACGGCCGGACCCTGAACGGCCACTTCTGGTTCTTCCACGGCGGCCTCTCCGACGTGGACTACCTGATCAAGGTCACCGACACCCAGACCGGCGTCCAGCAGACCTACCACAACCCCTCCGGCACGCTGTCGAGCCGCGGGGATACGACGGCGTTCTGAGCCGGGTCGGCCGTCCGAGAAAACGCCCCCCACGGGTGGGGGTGCTCTCCCGGACGCCGGCGTTTCCGCGAGCGGAAGAAGTCGCGATGCCCAGGGGAAGGCACACCGCCCGGCGTACAATGGCAGCGCTCCCGGCAAGTTCTTGCTAGGATGAAAACAATGCTGGACTGGTCTCAATGCCCAGCTGTCGAGCGCCGCCCAGACCGGGTGAGCGGCGCTTGGGTATTCCGCGGTACGCGTGTGCCCGTCACGGCGTTGTTTGAGAATCTGGAGTCCGGCGCAAGTCTGGAAGAGTTCCTCGACTGGTTTCCCGGTGTCTCCCGAGAGCAGGCCGAGGCGGTGCTCGAACACCACTGACCCACCTGAAGCCAGAGGATCTCTTCCCCCGTCGCTCCACCGGATCTCCGCGCTCTCCCCGCCTTTGACGGCGTCCTCCGCACCGCCTGAGCGGTGCAGCCGCCGGTCGTTCGCGTCCGAGGGGCAGCCACTGCCCCCTGGAATTCTGTCACCCAAATTCAAGGGGCAGTGACTGCCCTCTGAAATTCCGTCACCCAAATTCGAGGGGCAATGACCGCCCCCCGAAATTCTGTCGCCCAAATTCGAGGGGCAGCGACCGCCCCCTGAAATTCCGTCACCCAAATTCAAGGGGCAGTGACTGCCCCCTGAAATTCTGTCGCCCAAATTCGAGGGGCAGTGACCGCCCCCTGAAATTCTGTCACCCAAATTCGAGGGGCAGCGACTGCCCCCTGAAATTCTGTCACTCAAATTCGAGGGGCAGTGACCGCCCTTTTGACGGGAGCTCTCGCCCGCCGGCCGCGATCGAGCGCCGAGAGTCGCTTCGCGACGGCGAGGTGCGTGGGAGAGACGGGCTGAAAGTGAACGCTGCCTGCTGACCGCTTCTTTGCCGCCGCCTTCGCCCTCGCGACGGCTTCGCGGAAGCTCTCGCTCGCCTACTCCGAGGCGGCGGCGCCCCGAGTGAACGCGCTGCCGACCTTGAACCGCCAGCCTGGAACGACGGGGCTGGCGTCGAGGGTGTCCTCGGCCGTCAGGATCTCGGGCGTGGCACCCGCGCGGTGAACGAAGAAGACCTCCTTCTTGGGGTCTACCACGATCACGAGCCGTGCCCCCGCTCGGAGCCAGGCGAGGACCTTTTCTTCCACCTCGCTGTAGGTGTCCGAGGGGGACACCACCTCGACAGCGAGGTCCGGGGCACCCGGGAAGTGCTTCTCTTCAGAGAAGCTCGCCGCCTCGTAACGGGCTTTGGAGATGAACGCCACATCCGGGCCGCGAACCTCATCCGGGCCCTGGTGGAGGAGGAAACCGGTTTCGGCCGCGACGACGACGCCGAGGTCGTTGGGCTCGACGTGGTTCGAGAGGCCGACAGCGATGCGGTTGGCGATCCTGCCGTGTCGGAACCCAGGAAGCGGCATGCGACGAAGCTCCCCCTGTACGAGCTCATACCTCCAGCCGTCATCCGGCATGCGGAGGAGGTCGTCGGCCGTCACGAGCCGTGTGGCCGTGGTCATGACGCTACGATAGCATGGAGGGGGCCTGTCGCCTCAGCCGCGATCTCCCAGCCCGCGGACTCGGGCAGAACGACGAAGGGGGACCGATCCTCCGGTCCCCCTCGAAATTCACAGTGGGCCACTCCGGCCCAGCTTCAGCCTAATACCGGTAATGATCCGCCTTGAACGGCCCATCCTTGCTCACGCCGATGTACTTCGCCTGCTCGTCACGCAGCTCGGTGAGCTTGGCGTTCAGGGTGGTGAGTTGGAGGCGCGCCACCTTTTCGTCCAGGTGCTTGGGCAGGGTGTAGACGCCGATCTTGTACTCGCCCCGCTTCGTCCACAGCTCGATCTGAGCGAGGATCTGGTTGGCGAAGGAGGAGCTCATCACGTAGCTGGGGTGCCCGGTGCCGCAGCCTAAGTTCACCAGGCGGCCCTTGGCGAGGAGGAGGAGGCGCTTGTCGTTGGGGAAGATCACGTGGTCCACCTGCGGCTTGATCTCTTCCCACGGGTACTGCTCCAGGCTCGCGACGTCGATCTCGCTGTCGAAGTGACCGATGTTGCAGACGATGGCGTTGTGCTTCATCCGCCGCATGTGGTCGTGCGTGATCACGTGGTAGTTGCCGGTCGCGGTGACGAAGATGTCCGCCTTGTCGCAGGCATCTTCCATGGTGACGACGCGGTAGCCCTCCATCGCCGCCTGGAGCGCGCAGATGGGGTCGACCTCCGTGACCCACACCTGGGCGGAGAGGGCGCGGAGAGCCTGGGTGCAGCCCTTGCCCACGTCGCCGTAGCCGCAGACGACGGCGATCTTCCCGGCCACCATCACGTCGGTGGCGCGCTTGATGGCGTCCACCAGCGATTCGCGGCAGCCGTACAGGTTGTCGAACTTGCTCTTGGTGACGCTGTCGTTGACGTTGATGGCGGGGAACTTGAGCTCGCCCTTCTTCGCCATCTCATAGAGACGGTGGACCCCGGTGGTCGTCTCCTCGGTGACGCCCTGAATGGCGGCCAGCTGCTTCTTGTACCAGCCGGGCTGGGCGGCGTTGCGCTTCTTGATGGCGGCGAAGAGCACCCGCTCCTCCTCGCTGTTGGGGCTCGCCAGCACCGAGGGATCGTCCTCCGCCTTGGCGCCCAGGTGGACGAGCAGGGTGGCGTCGCCGCCGTCGTCCAGGATCATGTTGGGAGCGCCTTCCGGGAACTCGAAGATGCGGTGCGTGAAGTCCCAGTAGTCGGCCAGGCTCTCCCCCTTGAAGGCGAAGACGGGGATGTTCGCGGCGGCGATGGCCGCGGCGGCGTGGTCCTGGGTGGAGAAGATGTTGCAGCTCGCCCAGCGCACCTCGGCCCCCAGGGCCCGCAGGGTCTCGATGAGCACGGCCGTCTGGATCGTCATGTGCAGGGAGCCGGCGATGCGCGCGCCCTTCAGGGGCTGGCTCGCCATGAGCTCCCTGCGGATGGCCATGAGAGCCGGCATCTCGCCCTCGGCGATGCGGAGCTCCTTGCGGCCCCAATCGGCGAGGGAAAGGTCGGCGACGTGGAAATCGGTCTGGGTCGGTGTGGCGGTCTGGCTGGCGACGGTCATGATGACCTCCTCAGAGGAACCCGGGACGGCAGGAAGAAGCTCACCGTCGGCCCGGAAAGGGTTGAGGTGAGCGCCGTTCCTGTGCTCCGGTCATGGCCGGCGTCCGAGCCTGGGAGGCGGGACCTCCTGCAACGCTCCTCGGACGGCCCCTATTTTACCGCGACCGGCGCGAAACCCCAAGAGGGGGCTGGCGAGGCGGCCACCCTGCGCAACGGAGGCGGAAGGGTGGTCCAAATGGCTCCCGGCCGGAGTAGAATTCCCCCAACGGCGAAACGCCAGGAGGAGAGCATGGCCAAAGGCAACAACGCCCGGAAGAAAGAGACCAAGAAGCCGAAGAAGGGCGCCGCGGTAAAGGGCGCGCCGGACACCAAGGCGAAGGACAAGAAGAAGTAAGGAACCCCTCCGCCAGGTCACCCCGCCTGGCGGAGCGCACACACCGCGTCCCTCCCCCTTGGGCGCACGAACGGTCCGAGGCAGGGCAGGTAGGGGCCGAGCCTCTGTGCCTGCCCTGCCCCGGCACGCCGTCAGTCGGTCGCCGCCTCCGCCGCCAGGAGCCTGCCGGCACTCCGAAGAGCCACGGCGCCGCTCGCCTCCAGGAGGAGAGCGAGGCTCTCGGGAACCCGCGCAAAGACCTCCGCCGTGTGCATGGCGGCGAGCATCTCGGGGTTGTACTGCTCCAGATGGCCGACGACCTCGCCACCCGAAACGATGGCGTAGCCCTCCGGGCTCCGCTCGTGCTGAAGCTTGAAGAGCCGGTCGAAGCCGGTGCCGGGGAGCACCGCGGCGGCGAGGAGCGCCCGCTCGCGCTCGCGGAACACCGCGGTGGGCCGGTCGCCGGCCGCCAGACTCTCGCCCCGGCGGAGGACTGCCCAGCCGGGGCTGGGGAGAACCTGGACGATCCACGGGCCGGCGGCGTCGGCCTGGGCCGCGGTCAGGGGCTCGTCGCGCTGGTTGAGACGGGAGAGGAACTCGGGGGTGAAGACGTTGGACGAACGGGGGGTGCTACGATCTTCTGGATCTCGCATGGACCAACTCTCCTTGCGGGGTCTGGCTCGGGTGAGCTCGTAACTCGCCCGGGCCGCTTTGATTTTGGGCCTCGCCGGACACGCGCCGGGACGGCCGCTCTGGGGATCAGGGCCTGCAGGGTCAGGTTTCTGGGGCGGACACCTCCTCGGGGGAAGGACGCTGGATTGCGGCCGATCCTAGTGCGGAAGAGGGCGGGAGTCAAGCGAGAATCAGTAAGCGGCGAGGGCCCGCGCCTGAGCGCGGGCCCCGGGAGAGAGCGGCAGGTCCGATTTCAGGTCACTACGGGGCGCCGCAGGTGAGTCCCGCCGCCGCGGCCTTCTGGCGGGTGAGGTTGACGCAGGCGACGGCCTGCTGTGGGGTGATTTCGATGGCCGGACCGGTGAACGCAAAGCCGCAAGCGTTTTCGAGGACGCCCGAATCTGCGCCCGGAAAGCGATTGTCGCCGGTAACCAGGACCACGAAGTCTTCGAATCCCGGGGCGGACTGGTCGATGCAGGCCACCAGACCGAACTGGCCGTTCAGGGCCTGGATAAAGTCGGGGACCTGCGCCACGCAGGGGCAGTCGCACGGTAGGCCCTGGCCGGTGATCCGCAGGAAGTTGTCGGCCACCTTGGCGCAGGCCTTCGTCGACGCCTGCGGGCTGCCGCTGTCGCAGTCCATGGCCTCGCAGTAGGCGGTGCAGAGGCCGTGGGCCGCGCCGACCAGGCCGTTGCAGACGGTCTCGCCCGATGGCGGGACGCCGTCCGGCGTGCCCTGGGCAGTCGCGTTCGGGAAGTGTGTGGTCGGCTGGGCCGTCGCGGCGGTGACGAAGGTGAGGAGCAGACAGAGGGGCAGAAGGATTTTGGCCAGGGTGCGCATGGGTTCTCCCTTTTTCCGCGCGGGCCCTCTGCAGAGCCCGATGCAATGGTTGGGGGGCGACTTCGAGCGACTCGCGTCGTTCGCTGGGGACAGGAGGAGAGTAGCGAGGTGCGCTGCGCTCTGTCGCCCGAGGAAGCTCGTATCTTTTCTGCGGTTTCCTCGTAGGCCGGCACCTACCCCGGGGGGTGGTATCTTTGAATCAAAGCATGCCCATGATTAAATAAGCGCCCACCCGCGGCACCGGAGGAGAAGGAGGGTCGCTTGGGAGACCGGATCGCAGTGCTGATCGTCGACGACCATTTCGTCGTCCGCAAGGGGCTCCTCGCCCTGCTCGCGGAATGCGACGACGTCAGGGTGGTGGGCGAGGCCGCCGACGGGCGCGAGGCGGTGGCCCGGGCCGCGGAGCTGGCGCCCGACGTCGTCCTGATGGACGTCGTGATGCCGGTGATGGACGGGATCGCCGCCACCCGGGCGATCCTCGAGCAACGGCCGGAGACCCGGGTCGTGGCCCTGACCAACGCCGCCGTCGGCGCCCAGGTGCTGGAGATGGTTCGGGCGGGGGCGCTCGGTTATCTCGGCAAGAGCGCGGAGCAGACCGATCTCCTCGCCGGCATCCGCAAGGTGTACCGCGGCGAGCCCTGCCTGCCTCCCGCCCTCACCCGCCAGCTGCTCCAGCACTGGAGCCAGCCGGCGGCGCCGCGCGACGGGCTCACCGAGCGCGAGGGCGAGCTCCTACGGCTGGTCTCCAAGGGGCTTTCCAACCCGGAGATCGCCGGGCGCCTCCACATCGCGGAGGCGACGGTGCGCACCCATCTCACCCACGTCTTTGGCAAGCTTGGCGCGGCCAACCGGGTCGAGGCGACCCTCTTCGCCCTGCGCGACGGTTGGACGACTCTTGAAGAGAGCCTCGCCGGCTGAGGCCGCCAGCCCCGCCGCGACACGGGTGTAGCTGCCCGCCACCACCGGGACGAGCGCGCCGGCGGCGGCAAGGTCGCCCTGCCGGGCACGGGTCTCGAGCTCCGCACAGCAACTCTCCAGGGCGAAGGCCCGGAGCATGGCGGCCGCCCCGGCCAGGGAGTGGGCCGCGGTGGCCAGGGTAGCGGCGTCTCCGGCGGCGAGCGCTCCGCGCAGCGTGGCGAGCCCCCGCCGCCCCTCGGTGAGGAAGCTCGCCACGACCTGGCCCAGGAGGTCCTCCCCCAAGCTCCTGCCGAGCCGGCGGAGCGCCTCCAGCGTGGCATCGCCGATCCACTTCTCCCTCTCCATACCTTCACCCTCCCGCCAGACACCCGCTGGCTTGCGCGGTCGGGGGCATCCTTTCATGTTCAGCATTACGAGAAGTATTACCAGCCTTCGGCTCTCCGGCGTGGGTCATCGACGGCATGGCGCGGGTCACCGGCGAGCAGACCGCCGGTCATCGGCGGCACGGCGCGGGTCACCGGCGAGCAGGTCGCCGGTCATCGGCGGCATGGCGCGGGTCATCGGCGAGCAGGCCGTCGGTCATCGGCGGCACGGCGCGGGGCACCGGCGGCATGGCGTGGGTCATCGGCAGCATGGCGCGGGTCATCGGCAGCATGGCGCGGGTCACCGGCGAGCAGGTCGCCGGCCATTGGCGGCATGGCGCGGGCCATCGGCGAGCAGGCGCGGATCACCGACGAGCAGGTCGCCGGTCATCGGCGGTATAGCGCGGGCCATCGGCGAGCAGGCCAGGTCTGGCAGACATTCCCGGTCTTCGATCAGGAGATCGGCGACGGTCGTCTCACCCCGCAGCCGGGCCGACGGCGGCGCAGGCTTGAGCTTGCCACCGCTCCAGGCGGCCTGGTGCGTGGCGACGAGATCTTCCAACCTCTCCTCAAGTGAGGAGCCGACCGGCACCACGCAGTTCCGCAAGGCCTTGTAGTCGTATCCGGGGGCGAGCTTGATCTTGCCGGCGAGATCGAGGAGGCTCTTGCGTTTCCGGCTGGCGATGAATACGCGCAGCGCCTCGTTCACGAGCTCCTTCTTGGTCCTGATCCCGCTCAGCCGGGACGCCTCGGCGACCAACTCGTCGTCCAGCACGATGTTTGTACGCATACCCAATCTCCTACATCCTTCCATACACTACCATGGGTGTATCAGACGGGGGCGGCCGGTTACCCCAGCGGCAGCTCCAGCGTGAACACCGATCCCGTGGGGACGTTGTCCTCCACCCGCACCGAGCCGTGGTGGTCGGAGACGATGCGGTGGACGATGGCGAGCCCCAGGCCGGTGCCGCGGCCCTTGGTCGAGAAGTAG
>DASQPA010000373.1:0-19895 GCA_035644215.1 Thermoanaerobaculia bacterium | reverse complement strand
GGCTCAGCTCCCGAGACTTTGGGCCAGCGTAAGCAGATACGGCCCAGCTCCCGAGACTTTGGGCCAGAGTCCACAGATCCAGGCCTGCTCCGCGGCCGATCACCCGTCTTCGACGACGGTCCCTTGGTGGTACAGGATTTTCCAACCCTCGGCGGTGCGCCGCCAGATCGTTGCCCGGCGCGTTACCCTTTCCCCTTGCAGCAGGGTGTAGGTGAGGAGGTAGTTGTCGCGCGCGACCTCCAGGCAGTGGAAGTCTCTTGTCTCCCAGCGGTCCTCGATGGGATGCGCGTAGCGCTTCTCGAGAGTGTCCAGGACGTACTCGCGGCTGTAGCGGCGGCCGGACGCTCCGACTTCCCAGAAGGCCGGGTCCGTCATCGCCTCGAAATCACTTCGCCGGGTCCCGAATTCCGGCCGATGAAAGATCGGCTCCCTCTGGATGAGCTCGTTCAGGATGTCCAGTAGTTCGGCGGCGGTAACCAGCCGGGGTTCCATGTCCTTTTCTACCGCACCCGCATCCGCCATACCCCGCTGCCGTGCGGCGGGAGCTGCACCTTCCAGGCGCCGGAGCCTCCGCTGAGCGGGGGGACGCCGGGCGAGACGAAGTACGGGTCCGGGGTGCCGGGCACGTTGTAGGGGCCGGCCTCGATCGGGGTGTCCCCCAGGTTGTGGAGCACCAGCACGGTTTCGCCCGCTGCTCCCGGCGTGATGCGCAGGAAGGCGAGGACCGGGGTGGTCGCCGTGGCCGGGGTGAGGAGGGTGAGGCTCCCCTTGCGCAGGGCCACCGAGTTGTGGCGGGCACGGATCAGGAACCGGTAGTGGGAGAGAAGCGACTGCGGATCGGACGTCTCGGCGGCGACGTTCGTCTTTTCCTTGCCGGTGGCGAAGCCCTCCCAGGGTTTCCCGGTGGTGAAACCGGCGATCTCCGTGCCGTCCCAGGGCATGGGGGTGCGCTTCTGCTCGTCCGCCGTGCCCGGGCCGTTCGCGAGCCCCAGCTCCTCGCCGTAGTAGAGGAAGGGGGCGCCGGGAAGGGTGAGGAGGACGGCGGCGGCGCTCTTTTCCTTGCCGAGGTCGCCGCCCATCTCGGTGGCGACCCGGATCATGTCGTGATTGGTGAGGAACGGCGGGTCGATCGCGCTCTTGGGATAAAGATGTGCGATCTCGTCGAGCTTGGCGGCGATGCCGCCCGCCTGGCCGTCCTTGGCGCCCTGGACGATCGCCTTGGCGAGCGGGAAGTCGAAGCTCATCGGCAGCTCGGTGCCGCCCCCGTAATAGGCCGCGATGATCGGCGTTTCGGTCCAGTTCTCCCCCACCAACACGGCCTGCGGGTATTTGGCGCGGACGTGGGCGGCCAGCTCTTTGAGGAAGGCGTGGGTCTCCGGCGTGTCGACCTGCTGCTGGTCCGGGCCGTCCTCGATCAGGTGGCGGGTGGCATCGAGCCGGAAGCCGTCCACCCCGCGCGCCAGCCAGAGGTCGGCCAGGCGCTCCATCTCCTGGCGCACCGCGGGGTTCCGGAAGTTCAAGTCGGGCATGCCGCCCCAGAAGACGCCGTAGTAGTAGCCGCCGTTGCCCTGGTGCCAGGTGCGGTTCTTGCCGTCCGCCCAGGGCTGGATCCAGCCCGGATCGTCCGTCCGCCAGACGTACCAGGAGCGCTTGGCGGCGTCGGGACCGGAATTGGCATCGACGAACCAGGGGTGCTTGGAGCTGGTGTGGTTCATCACCAGGTCGACGATTACCTTCATCCCCCGCTTGTGGGCGGCGGCGAGGAGCTGGGCGAAATCGTCGTCGGTCCCGTAGTCGGGGTTGATGTGCTCGTAATCGGTGGTGTCGTAGCCGTGGTAGCTGGGAGAACGGAAGACCGGCATGAGCCACAGGGCGTCCACCCCGAGGTCGCCGAAGGAGTGGGGATTGCCGTCGTTCAGGTAGTCGAGCTTGGAAATCAGCCCCTGGAGGTCGCCCTTGCCGTCCCCGTTGCCGTCCTTGAAGCTGCGCACGAAGACCTCGTAGAAGACCGCCCCGCGCGCCCACTCGTTGTCCCCGCCGCCGGAGGCGGCCGGGGCGGGAGTCGGGGCTGGCGCCGCCGCGGGAGCGGGAGCCGCCTGCAGGGCGGGAAGCGGGCTGCCGGCGGAGACGGCGAGGAGCAGGACGAGGGAGGGCAGGGCTTGGGCTCGCATGGACGGTATCTTACAGGGGTAGAGGACCCGCATTCCGGTCGCCGTCGGTGGATCTGCGCGCGGCAGCTTAGGCAAGGCGACCTCCGGGCTACCTAATTTTCGATCCTATGCACTATGTAGGAAAGCCGGGAGTGTGGAAGGGGGGCCGTGGTAGGCTTAAGCACAATGATGCTCTCCTATTCGCTCAACGCTTCCTGAGAGATAACCGCGAACTCTGTCTCAGGAGTCTGGTTGAATTCGTAGACGACAAGATTTGTGCCAGGATGTCGAGCTGAGGGGACCAGCATCCCATCGTTGCCAAGCCATTGCGCCGCTCCTCCTATAAGCTGGCATATAGTGAAATCGAACCCTCGAGTTCTGTCTTCGCAATACCCACTTTTTTGAGATCCTCGCGACGACTTAGGTCCAGCACCGCCAGCAGCTTCACTTGAATCGAGTAGATTACCCGCTTCACGCGTGGGCGGTACGGTTCAAGCCCGAGCCGGTAATCGGCCTCGGCCAGCGCCGTCTCCCGTCGAAGACTTGTGTAGATTGCCGCCACGTCAGGTGGATTCCATCTCGCACCACGTGTGTTAGCACGATCAGGAGGATAGTCACCCAACATGTGTCTGTAGACAACGCCTTCAAACGGTATAACTTCAAATGACTGTAGCTGGTCGAGCAGATCGGGCGGGAAGATCAATGGCTACACCTCACACATATGCGCCATCACGTAACTGGTGGATGATAGTCATCACGTCAGACATCTTGCCTTGCTGAATCTTAGTGGCTGGCGTCTCACCTCCAAGCAGCTTATGAGGAGCAAACAACCAAAGGCGTGCCTCTTCAGGTGGAAAGAACTCTGCCAATTCGTCTAGCAACCACTCTAGAGTCAGGAGTCTCTCGAGGCGGCCCTGCTGGGGTTCAACCTTCCCTGTCTGCCAACGAGAGACCGTCTCAGGAGTGGTATCCAGTAACTGTGCCACTTCGCGAGCTTTGATCCCACCTCGCTCCTTGATGATCTCTATCCTCTTAGCGACTGCCGTGCCCATATTATGACCTTTCAAAGAATGTAATTACGCACCACGCCGCCGCAAGATCCGATGTCCTTCTGGGACCTCAGAGTAACTCGTGGCCGGCTGTACGCGTGAGAAGGAAGTCAGTGTCTGTCGCCAAGACTCAAGTCTCTTCCGCACCGGCTCCATCGACTTATCAAAATTGACCGCGCGAACGGCGCTATCCGCGAGCTTCGCGGCGCAATTCTGCATGGCGCTCGACAAGACAAGGATCGAAGACCAATCCGGTAGGGCTGGGACCCTCCTCGGAAAGCAACTGTTCGACAGTCTTATGGTCATTGCGAGCTAAGCGCCAAGGGAGTCGGAACTGGTCTTATGAGTCGAGGGGTCATGTCCACCGGCCAAGCTCCTTGACGTTGTAGTTGACGTTACCATAGACATTGTACTTGACGCAAGGAGTGTTTGCAGTGCCAGGAAGGCCCCCAGGGGAGCGCTTGGGCCGGCCTGGGCCTAGGACTCTCGCGGGAGTGCCAACTTGGCAGGTCCAGCCGAGCCACCCAGCAAGTCCCCCTGGGCGCATCGGCTCCACCGACCAGAAGTGCTGAAGAGTACCCGTACCGCCGGCTCAGACCGGAACCTTCCGCTCCGGGAAGGCCGTCGACCAATAGAGAACCTCGAAACTCTGGCGCAGGCCCTGCACCCAGAAGGGATCGGTCTGGAGCAACGCCTCGACCTCGGACTTGCTCGGAGCCTCGACGATCCAGACGGCTCCGATCGGAGCGGCGTCCAACTCCGGGCGAACGGAGCCCGCGACGAGAACGACCGACTGGTGCTGCTCCAGCCACTCGAGATGAGCCGGGAGGAACTGCTTGCGGAGAGGCAAGCGTTCCGCTCGATCGATGAACCGCACGATGAAAAGCATGGGTATTCTTCCTCCGGCCTAATCTTCCTCGTTCCTCGCCACCTGGATGTGGTTGACCCGCTGGTGGTCGTCGAAGTCCAGGTTGAGGCTCCAGTCCTCGTCCCAGGCGATCCAGATCGCCAGCCGGCCGTGGTCGGCGGCGCGGAGGACCTCGTAGCGCTTGCCGTAGATTTTTTCGACGCACTGGAGAGAACAACCCAAGGGGAGGCCGCGGCCGGTCCGGCCCAGGCGGCCGGTGGGCTTCTCGCCCCAGACGTCGATCTCCACCAGGCGCTCCGGCTCGCCCTCTTCGTTGCGGGTGCGGACGGCGAGCCTGTTGCGCCCCGGACGCTCCCAGACGTACTCGATCTCGGAAAATCCTGGCGGGGTGGGGGTCTTGTCGACGTGGTCGGGCGGGCCGTAGAGCCGCTGGACGTCGGCGAGCGTCTTGCGAGCGAGATCGATGCCGGCGAGAACGGTCTCCCGCTTGCCGTGCGCCCGCTTCTCCAGCGGCATCTCCTCGGCCGGGAGGAGCCGGGGGAGCACGAGGGAGACCACCAGGAGGGCGAGGAGAAACAGACGGCGGTGCCGGGCGGCCCTCATCGCTGGAAGTCCCGTACCATTTCCGCCAACCGGTCGAGCCCCCGTTCGACCTCCGCGAAGCTCGGCCCGAAGGAGAGGCGGACGTGCTGGTGGAAGCGGGAGAGGCGCTGGGCCCGGCGGTGGCCGGGGTTGACGTCGAAGAAGACGCCGGGAACCGAGATTACCTGGCGCTCCAGGGCGGTGCGGAAGAAGGCCATGCCGTCGGCGATCGGCGCCGGCAGGTTCGCCAGCGAGACGAAGCAGTAGAAAGTCCCGGCCGGATCGGGGTGGACGGTCATCCCCATGGCCCGGGTGCGCTCGAGCATCCGGTCGCGCTTGGGGAGGAAGGCGTCGCGGATGGCCTGGGTCTCGGCGAGCACGAGGTCGGGGTCCATGAGCGGGATCGCCGCCCGCTGGAGCGGTTTGGTGCCGCCGCCGTCCAAAAACGACCCGGCGCTCTCGACCGCCTCGATCACCTGCCGCGGCCCCACCGTCCAGGTCACCCGCCAGCCCGGATAGCGCCAGTTCTTGGTCAGGCCGTCGACGATCACCACCGGGTCGACGTCGACGTCCTCGACGTAGCGGGCGGCCGAGACCACCGGGCCGGGCTCCCCGGGACCGGGCTGCCAGACGTAGTGGGAGTAGAACTCGTCCAGGAGGAGCGTGCAGTCGAGCTCGCGGCCCACCGCGATCCAGGCGGCGAGCTCGTCCCCGGAGACCAGCTTGCCCATGGGATTCAACGGGTTCGAGAAGAGGAGGACCGAGAGGCCGCGACCCAGGACCTCGCGTTTGAAGTCGTCGGCGGTGAAGCGGTAGCCGGACTCGCGCGAGAGGAGGATGGGGATGGGGGTGACCAGGCGGAAAATGTCGAGCAGCTCTTCGTAGGCGGTGTAGTCGGGGAGGAAGTGGCCGAGGTTCACCCGGTCGAGCGAGGCCACGGCGCGGGTCAGGGCCGCCCGGCCGCCGCCCGAGATGGCGACGTTTTCCGCCGTGTACTGGGACGGCATCCCCCGCCGGTAGAGGCGGTTGTAGAGCGCGGCGACCGCCTCGCGCAGCTCCCAGATGCCGGGGACCGGCGCGTACTCATGGTCCGCCGGGTCGATCTCGATCGAATGGATGCGCGGCGGCGCCCCGGGGAGCGGCCCGGTCTCCGGCTGTCCCTGGCCGAGGTTCGCCCAGTCCGGGTGCCCGGACCGGTAGCCCCGCGCCTGGGCCTCCTTGGTGACGTAGACGACCCCCGTCCGCGGCACCGAGCGGAACGCCTGGAGGGTCGAACGGGCGGCCGGGACGACCGCCCCGGGGATGCCGGAGATACCGGGGGTGAGGAGGCTCATGGGGAAAGCTTACCGCGAGGGGCCGCCCTCCTCCTTCTTTTCCTCCGCCGCCGGCTTCTTCTCCTTCTTCGGCGGCTCGACGGGGAGCGGCTTCCGGGGCAACGGCTCGGGCCGCATCGCGGCGTCGTAGAGGAAGGTGGCGAGGACCACCGCGGCCTGCTTCAGGTCGTCCGGGCGCGCCCGGTCGTAAACGTCCAGGTTGGTGTGGTGGGTGCGGGTGTCGTAGTCGAGCTCGTCCTGGATGAACTGGAAGCCGGGGAGGCCGACGCGGTCGAACGACTGGTGGTCGGTGCCGCCGGTGGCGCGGAGGGTCACGGTGTCGGCCCCGAGGTCGTGGAGCGGCGCGAGCCAGGCCTCGAAGATCGGCCGCACAGAGGCGTTGTTCTCGGCGTAGATGCCGCGGATCTTGCCGCTGCCGTTGTCGAGGTTGAAGTAGGCGGCGAGCTTGCCATGCTCGGGCTTGACGGTGAGCGGCCAGGTCTCCTGCCGAAGCGATACCGGGAGCTCCTTCTGGACCGGATCGGTGGGCTCCGGGCGGCTCGCGAAGTGCTGCTGGACGTAGTAGTAGGAGCCCAGGAGCCCCTGCTCCTCGCCGGTCCACAGGGCGGCGCGGATGGTCCGCCGCGGTTTCGCCCCCACCGCTTTGAGGATGCGGACGGCCTCCATGACCACGGCGCTGCCGGCCGCGTTGTCGGTCGTCCCCGTGCCGCCGTGCCAGGAGTCCAAGTGGGCGCCGGCCATGACCACCTCTGCCGCCTTGTCGCCGCCGGGGATCTCGGCCAGGGTGTCGGAGGATTGGGCGCCCTCGGGATCGAAACGGGCGACGACGTCGATCTCGACCTCGACCGGGCGGCCGTCGTCCACCAGGCGCACCAGGCTGTCGAAGGTCTCGCTCTGCACCACCAGGCCGGGGACGCCGGGGGCCTCGCTGCCCGGCTCCCAGGAGCCGCGGCCGGCGACCCCCAGGATGCCGTTGCTGCGCGGGCTGGTCGAGATGGTGGCGAGCGCCTTTTCGGCGTTCAGGAATTCGGCCAGGGCCTTGCGGAGCTTGCGGCGCTGGAGCCCCCGGGTCCGGAAGTCGGGGCGGGGGCGGGGCAGCTCGTACTGGGCGACCTCCTGGAGCTTCGCCTCGTCGTAGCGCTTGACGTCACTCTCCGTCGACTCCTTGATCTCGCGCGGCTCGCCCAGGAGGAGGATCTTGCCGCCGAGCTTGCCCTTGTACTGGGCGAGGTCTTTTTCGGACTCGATCTTGGCCCGCACCACCGGCCCGCGGATGGGGCCCTGGGTTCCCGGCGTCCAGGCCTCGGGGATAGCGAAGAGCTGCGCCTCCCGCGGCGCCACCAGGCGGAGCGAGGCGTGGGTGTACGACCAGCCGCGGCCGAAGGGGTAGGGCTCCAGGTGGGCGTTGGCCAGGCCCCACTTGGCGAACTGCTGGCGCGTCCACTCGCTCGCCTCCCGGCCCTGTGCCGAGCCGGTGAGCCGGGGGCCGATGACGTCGGTCAGCTGGAACAGGGTGTCCATCACCTGGGAGCGTTCGAACCCCTCGGCGCGGATGCGGGTGATCATGTCGAGGTCGACCGCCTCCCCGGCGGCGGTACCGGTATTGGCGGCGGTGGCTGCGGACGCCGGCCTGGCGGGTACCGTGGGCAGGGCGAGGGCGGTGAGCAGGGCGACGGCAAGCGGTCTACGCATCGGTCTCGTCTCCTTGAGAGAGGTGGCACACCTATCACATCGGGGGCGGCGAGGCCACTGGCGGTAACTGCCGGCAAACTGCCGGCACGGCCTCGTTTGCCACCCCCCTCCCGGCCGCGATAGCATCCCCTGGCCTGCCCGCGGCCCGCCGCCGGCCCCGGGCCGCACCCAGTTGGTAGGCCGGACCCTGTTTCCCGCAAAGGAGAGCTCCGTGGATTTTGCCCTGACGTCCGAGCAGCGCGCCATTGCCGAGGCGGCGCGGGATTTCGCCCGCCGTGAGATCGACCCCATCGTCGAGGAGATCGACGAGAGCCAGCGCTTCCCCAGCGAGGTGATGGCGAAGGCCGGCGAGCTCGGGTTCCTCGGCATCCTCTTCCCCGAGGAGTACGGCGGCGCCGGTCTGGGCTATGTCGAGTACGTGCTCGTGGTCACCGAGCTCTCCAAGGTCGACCCTTCGGTGGGGATCAGCGTCGCCGCCCACAACTCGCTCTGCAGCAACCACATCTTCAAGTTCGGGAGCGACGAGCAGAAGCGCCGCTGGCTCACCCCCCTGGCGTCCGGCAAGAAGATCGGCGCCTGGAGCCTGACCGAGCCCGGGGCGGGATCGGACGCTGCCGGCACCCGCACCCGCGCCGAGCGCGGCGACGGCGGCTGGATTCTGAACGGCTCGAAGACCTTCACCACCCACGGCAAGGTGGGCGACACCTGCGTCGTCTTCGCCGTCACCGATTCGAAGGGTCCCCGCCACCACAACATCTCCGCCTTCGTCCTCGACAAGGGGATGGAGGGCTTCCGGGCGGGGAAGAAGGAGAACAAGCTCGGCATCCGCGCCTCGGACACCTCCGAGGTCATCATGGAGAACTGCTTCGTCGCCGACGACCGGCTGCTGGGCGACGTCGGCGGCGGGTTCAAGCAGGCGCTGGAGATCCTCGACGGCGGCCGCATCTCGATCGCCGCCCTGGGGCTCGGCACGGCGCTCGGCGCCTTCGAGACGGCGCTCGCCTACACCAAGGTGCGCGAGCAGTTCGGCAAGGCGATCGCCGAGTTCCAGGCCATCCAGTTCGCCCTGGCCGAGATGTCGGTGCGCATCGCCGCGGCCGAGATCCTCACCCTCGCCGCCGCCGAGACCATGGACCGGGGCGGCAAGGTGTCGCGGCTCGCCTCGGAGGCCAAGCTCGCGGCCGGCGAGGCGGCGGTCTTCTGCTCCGAGCGCGGAGTGCAGATCCACGGCGGCTACGGGTTCATCAAGGATTACCGGGCCGAGAAGTACTTTAGAGACGCCAAGATCTGCACCATCGGCGAGGGGACGAGCGAGATCCAGCGCCTGGTGATCGCGCGGCATCTGATGAAGGGCCACTGATGCCCGCCGCGGTCCTCGGGGAGGCGGCGGTGGAGCGCGCCCTGGCCGACCTGGTCCCCCGCCTCCTCGCCCGCGAGCCGCGGGCGGTGGCGCGGGCCATCACCCTGACCGAGGACGGCGGGCCGGCGCAGCGCGAGCTGATCGGCCGCATCTATAAGGACACCGGCCGCGCCCGGGTGGTCGGCATCACCGGCCCGCCCGGCGCCGGCAAGAGCACCCTGGTCGACCGCCTCATCCGCCTCTGCCGCCACCGCGGCGAGACGGTCGGCGTCCTCGCCGTCGATCCCACCAGCCCGTTCTCCGGCGGCGCCCTCCTGGGCGACCGCATCCGCATGCAGGGGCACGCGACCGATCCCGGGGTCTTCATCCGCTCGATGGCGACGCGCGGCAACATGGGCGGCCTCGCCCGCGCCTCCCGCGACGCCGTCGACGTCCTGGATGCCGCCGGCTTCGACTGGGTCCTCCTGGAGACCGTGGGGGTGGGCCAGGACGAGGTCGACGTGGTGAAGAGCGTCGACACCGTCGTCGTCGTCACCGTCCCCGGCCTGGGCGACGACATCCAGGCGATCAAGGCGGGAATCCTGGAGATCGCCGATGTCTTCGTCCTCAACAAGGCCGACCGCGAGGGGGTCGACCGGGCGGTGCGCGACCTCCAGATGATGCTGTCCTTGGGCGAGCACGGCGACTGGGTACCGCCCATCTTGAAGACCGTCGCCAGCCGGGACGAGGGGATCGCCGAGCTGGTGGCGGCGGTCGAGGCGCACCGCAGCTGGCTCCAGGAGAGCGGCGAGCTGGCCCACCGGCGGCGTTCGCACCTCAGGCTGCGGGTCGAGACGATTCTCAAGGAGCGGGTGGTGGCGACCGCCGACCGGGTGCTGGGGGTCGACCGCGAGGTCGAGCGCGGCTTTACGCAGCATGCCGACCCCTACCGGGTGGCCGACCGGTTGTTCCACGGGGTGGTCGAGGAAGAGAGCCGGAGCCAGGCGGGAAGGAGCGAGCCATGATCCGGTCGGTCGATCACATCGGCATCGCCGTCACCTCGATCGCCGAGGGGAGGAAGCTCTACGAGGCCATGGGGCTCCACGTCGAGGCGATCGAGGAGGTGCCGGCGGAGGGGGTGCGGGTGGCGTTCATCCCTCTGGGCCCCCTGGGCGGACCCCGCATCGAGCTCCTGGAGCCGACCTCGCCGGACTCCCCCGTCGGCAAGTTTCTCGCCCGGCGCGGCCCCGGCATCCACCACGTCTGCCTGGCGAGCGACGGTCTCGCCGGCGACGACGCGGCGCTCCGCCAAGCCGGCATCGAGCTCCTGCGCCCGGAGCCCACCCGGGGCGCCGGCGGCGCCCGGGTGCAGTTCGTCCACCCGAAGAGCGCCGGAGGCGTGCTCTTCGAGCTGGCGCAACCCGGGGAACCGCCAGGAGAATCCGAGCCATGATCCGCCCCGGCGCCATCGTCATCGTCCACCTCACCAACCCCACCGAGAAGCTCTGGGGCGTCCTTTATGACCTGGGGGTGGCGGGGGTGACGGTGCGCGCCATCAACCTGTCGAGCTTCGACGACTGGATGAGCCAGGCGGCGCGGCGGGTCGATCAGACCCTGGGCCTCTCGACCCTGTTCGTCCCCCTCTTCCGGGTCGAGCGGATCTTCCTCGACGAGCCGGTGGGGGCGGTCGAGAGCTACCGCGAGCGCTTCGGCCGGCGGGTCGGGGTGTCGGTCGAGGCCTATCTCGGCCTCCCCGAGGGAGACCCGGAGCACGACGCGCCGCCCGAAATTCCCTCGTAGCGCTTCCGAAACTTGACAACACAGTCTGTGACCTCAAGTCGGCCAGCTCCCTCCGGAGCGCTAGAACTGCACGTGATCGAGGTAGAACGCCGACACCTCGACGTTTTTCGACACGATGTCGGCCGCCAGCTGGGGGGTGAGGACGAACTGCCCGGCCCGTTCCTTGCCCGGGGTCATCAGGAGCAGCTCGCAGGAGCCGATGCCGGGGTGCTTGTCGCGGAGGCGCAGGAGGGCGGTCGCGCCCACCGCCAGGGAGCGGAAGACGGCCCCCTCGGAGTTGGTGGTGACCTCGATCAGCGGCCGGTCGCCCGACGTCCCCTGGTAGATCTCCACCTCCTCGACCCCCTGGGAGTGGAAGAACTGCTGCAGCTCGGTGATCACGTCGGCCTGCGCGAAGGGCTTGCGGGTCGCCGTCGAGAGGTCGAGGAAGCCGGCCTTGGTCTTCGACAGCACGCCGGGGACCGCCGAGGCGCCGTTCGTGCCGTTGTGGGTCTCGCGCCGGGCCTGGGGCAGCGGGCGGGGGACGGCGGTCTTGTTCTGGATCAGGTCGGCCAGGGTCTTCTTGGGAGCGGGCGCGGGCTGGGCCTGCTGCGGCGCCTGGTGGGTGTCGTCGATCACCACCGCGCTGCCGTAGTCGTTGACGTTGGCCTGGTCGGTCCGCGCCACGTCGATCTTCTTGGCGGGAACGAACGTCTCGGTGCCGTTGGGGAGGATGATGACGGCCCGGTCGCCGGAGATCGTGTATTTCTCCTTCGACTGGATCGACGAGCCATCCTTCAGGAAGATGGTATAGGCGAAGAGCGGGCTGACGCTCAAGAGGGTGAGAACGGTGAGAAGCGAGCGGCGCAGGTTGCGCATGAATGCCATCCCTTCCTTCGGTGTCGACGACTCGGGTTCCAGAGCAGCTCTGCTATGATACCTCGCCACCGCCGCGACGGAGCGATTTTCGCCCCTTGAACACCTCCCCCAGCCCCGGCCTC
Source organism: Thermoanaerobaculia bacterium (assembly GCA_035644215.1). Lineage (GTDB taxonomy): Bacteria > Acidobacteriota > Thermoanaerobaculia > Multivoradales > UBA5704 > DASQPA01. The sequence goes on along the minus strand of DASQPA010000373.1, from coordinate 8,101 downwards.
CTCCTGCTCGAAGACGGCTCCGTCTTCGAAGGCGATGCCGTGGCCGCTGGCACCCGCTTCGGCGAGGTGGTCTTCAACACCTCGATGACCGGCTACCAGGAGGTGCTGACCGACCCCTCCTACCGCGGCCAGATCGTCGTCATGACCCAGCCGCACATCGGCAACTACGGCACCGCTCCCGAGCTTGCCGAGTCCGGCCGGCCGTGGGTCGAGGGATTCCTCGCCCGCCGCTTCACCGCCGTCCCCTCCGGCCAACACCAGGAGGAGGGGCTGGTCGCCTACCTGCGCCGCTCCGGTGTCCCCGCCCTCGAAGGGCTGGACACCCGCGCCCTGGTGCGCCGGCTGCGCGACCGAGGGGCGATGCGGGGGGTGCTCACCACCGAGCGCTCGGACGTCGACCGGCTCGCCGCCGAGCTCGCCGACTTCCCCACCATGACCGGCCGCGCCCTGGTCGACGAGGTCACCTGCGTCGAGCGGTACGAGCTGCCGCCGATGCCGCCGATGCCGCCGATGCCGCCGATACCGCCGATACCGCCGCCCGAGGGTGCCCGGCCGCGCTGCCACCTGGCGGTCTACGATTTCGGAATCAAGCGGAACATACTGCGCTCCCTGGTGGAACGCGGCGCGCGGCTCACCGTCCTGCCGGCCCGCACCCCGGCCCGCGACTGCCTGGCCCTGGGGGTCGACGGCGTCGTGCTGTCGAACGGACCGGGCGACCCCGAACCGCTCACCGGCATCATCGAGGCCGTCCGCGAGGTGATCGACGCCGGCCTCCCCACCTTCGGCATCTGTCTCGGCCACCAGCTCCTCGGCCTCGCCCTGGGCGGCTCGACCTTCAAGCTCGGCTTCGGTCATCACGGCGGCAACCAGCCGGTCCAGAACCTCCTCTCCGGCAAGGTGACGATCACCAGCCAGAACCACGGCTTTGCGGTCGCCCCGGACTCGCTGCCCCCGAGCTGCCGGGTGACCGAGGTCAACCTGAACGACGGCACGGTCGAGGGCTTCGACGTCGTCGGCCGGCCGATCTTCTCGGTCCAGTACCACCCCGAGGCCGCTCCCGGCCCGCACGACGCCTCCTACCTCTTCGCGCGTTTCCTGGAGACGCTGGCCCCGCGGGAGCGGGGTTGAACGACCCGGCCTCCCAGGCCCCGCTCGCCGGCCCGCTCTCCTGGGTCATCGCCTGGCGCTTCCTGCGCGGCCCGCGGAGCCGCCTCCTCGGCGGCACCGCCCGCTCGGCCCTCCTCGCCACCGCTCTCGGCGTCACCGCCATGGTCATCGCCATGGGGCTGATGAGCGGCTACCGGGAGGACCTCCAGAGCAAGCTCATCCGCGGCAACGCCGCCGTCCTCGCCTATCCGGTGGGCAACAAAGGGGTCCGCCTCGATTCCAAGAAAGAGAAGGCCCTCCTGGCCCTGCCCGGGGTCTTGAAGATCGGCCGGGTCGCCTACGGTCAGGGATCGCTCGCCAGCTCGGCGCGGCCGCGGGGGGTGTCGGTGGTGCTGCGCGGTATCGATCCCGGGGGCGGCCAACTCACCGCCGGTCCCGACCAGCTCCGCCCCGGCCCGGACGGCATCCCGCGCACCGTCCTCGGGGCCGACCTGGCCAAGAAGCTCGGGGTGAAGCCGGGGGACACCCTGCGGCTCGTCGCCTCGGGCTACGCCGCCGACCGGCCGCGCTTCCGCTACCAGAGCTTGAAGGTGGCCGGCACCTTCGCCACCGGCTTCGCCGAGTTCGACCGCACCTGGGTGCTCCTCGACCGGCCGCGGGTCGAAAGCCTGCTCGGCAGCGAGCTGGCGGTCGACCTCCTGGAGTTCACCCTGCGCGACCCGGCCGCGGCGCCGAAAACCGCGGAGGCCATCTCGACCGTCCTCAGCCCGGACTTCGTCGTCACCGACTGGCAGCAGTTGAACCGCGAGCTCTTCACCGCCTTGAAGCTCCAGCAGGTGGCCCTCTTCCTGGTGCTCGGCCTCATTGTCCTGGTTTCGACCTTCAACGTCGCCTCGACCCTGGTGGTCCTGGTGCGCGAGCGGATGCGCGACCTGGGCGCGCTCGGCGCCCTGGGGCTGTCGCCGGCGCGGCTCTCTCGGGTCTTCCTCTTCTATGGCGGTCTCTTAGGCGGCCTCGGCACCCTCCTCGGCGTCGCCCTCGGCTGGACCACCTGCTGGGTCTTGACCACCTTCCAGCTCATCCACTTCGATTCCGAGGTGGCGGCCATCTACTTCATCAGCTCCGTCCCCTTCCGGGTCCGCCCCCTGGACCTCCTGGCCGTCGTCGTCTTCGCCCTCCTCGTCACCCTCTTCGCCTGCTGGTTCCCCGCCCGGCGGGCCGGGAAGGTCGAGCCGGCGGTGGCGTTGCGGTACGAATAGGCGTCCCCCCGATTGCCAGCGCTCCCCCGAGCGCGTACCATCCCCGGAAGCTCGCTCGACCCTTTCATGAAGCGCTCCACTTCTCGCCGGGACCTCTGGGCCTCCCTGCTGCCGACCGCCGGGGCGGTGCTGGCGCTCGTCGTGATGGCGCGCTTCCCCCCGCTCGCCTTCGGTCCCGGGCGGACCGACCCGGGCCTGCTGGTGATCCTCGTCCTCGCCGGGTCCGCCGCGGCCTGCCACCGGCCGCCACTGGGCGGCGCGACCCTGGGGCTCGGGGCGGTGGTCCTGCCCTCGGCGCTGCTCCTCTCGGGGGCGGTCCCCACCGCCTGCCTGGCCGCCGCGGCGTTCCTCATCGCCGAGCTCCTCCACCGCCTGGTGCGCCGCAGCTCCGCCGTTCAGCTCCCCGAGCGCCGGCGCCTCGTGCGCTCGCTCGAAAGCACCGGTCGCGCCGCCTTGGCCGCCCTGGGCGCCGGCCTCGCCTGGGGGCTCGCGCTGCGACGGTTGCCGGCGGCGCCCGCGGACGCGGCGCGGAGCTTCGAGATCGCCGCCGCCTGGGGGCTCGCCGCCTACCTCCTCCTCTGGATCGGCCTGGAGGCCGCGGACCGCAAGATCCGCCGTCCCGACCGCCCCCTCCTCCCCGGGCCGCTCCTCCTGCCGCCGCTCCTCGACGCCTGGGGCTGGGCCGTGGGCACCGCCGCCGCCCTCGCCGGCCGCGCCGCCGGCTGGGGCGTCGGAGGCCTCCTCCTCGTCGGCCTCGCCGCCCTCGCCCTGGAGTCGGCCCGCAACGCCCTCCTCTCCGAGCTCTCGGACGAGCGGATCGAGGATCTGGAGCGGGTGCGCAAGGCGGCGGAGAAGGTCGTCGGCACCGGCCAGGAGATCGCCGCGGTCATCGAGCAGATCCGTGACGAGTGCGGCAACGTCGTCCCCTTCCACTGGTTCCAGTTCGAGCTGCACTCCCCGGGGAGCCCGGCGAAGAGCTGGTACTCCGGTCCCAAGGGGGAGCTCCTGCCCGGGGCGCCGGAGCCGGACCGCCGCCCGCCCTCCCTCCCCGGGGTCCACCGCCGCACCCCCTGGCAGATCCTCGAACGCGACCTGCGTTCGGACGGCGTCTCCCTCGCCCGCCTGCGCCTCTGGTGCGACCCCCGCCTCCTGGAGGAGGCCGCCCTCGGGCTCCTCGACCGGCTCCTGCCGCAGATGGCCGACTCGATCCACCGCTCGCTCCTCGACCGCGAGGCCCGCGAGGACCCGTTGACCGGCGTCGTCGTCCGCCGGGTCCTGGAGCGCCGCCTGCGCGAGGTCCACGCCCGCTGCCTGGAGGAGGGGGGGACGATGGCGGTCCTCCTCTGCGACCTCGATTTCTTCAAGCGGATCAACGACACCTACGGCCACGGGGTGGGCGACGAGGCGCTGATCGCGGTGGCCCAGATCCTCGACGCCTCGCGCCGCGACACCGACCTCTGCTGCCGCTACGGCGGCGAGGAGTTCACCCTCCTCCTCGAAGCGACGGACGGCGCCACGGCCCTGGCCATCGCCGAGCGCCTGCGGCGAACGGTCGACGCCCTGGAATTCATGGCCGGCGAGCACCGGGTGCCGCTCGCCCTCTCGGTAGGGGTGGCAGCCTTCCCCGAGCTCCACATCAAGACCGCCAGCGAGCTCCTCCTCTTCGCCGACGGCGCCCTCTACGAAGCCAAGCGCCGCGGCCGCAACCGCTGCCTCCTCGACATGGGCCAGGGCCGCTACCGCGCCCCGGACGGGGAGGTGTTGACCGCGGAGGATCTGCCGCCGGTGCAGGAGCCGCCAAGGATCTTCGCGTAGTTTGCCGCTCGACTTACGCCAGAGACCCCGGTACTATATAAGAGTCAAGCCGGAGGACCCGGATGCTCGTCTACCTACAAACCGACCTCTTCGCCTCTCCCGCCCAGACCCTGGTCAATACGGTCAACACCGTGGGCGTCATGGGGAAGGGGATTGCCAAGAGCTTCAAAGAGCGGTACCCCGAGATGTTCCGGGAGTACAAGCAGCGCTGCGATCGCGGGGAGCTCCGGATCGGGACGCTCCTGCTCTGGCGGGGAGCGGACAAGTGGGTCCTGAACTTCCCGACCAAGACCACCTGGCGTCTCCCGTCCACTCTCGCCTACGTCCAGGCCGGCCTCGAGAAGTTCGTGGCGAGCTACGAGGAACTGGGGATCACCTCGATCTCCTTCCCGCCCCTCGGCTGCGGCAACGGCAACCTCGATTGGGAAGAGGTCAAGCCGGTGATGGAGTCGTACCTCCGGGACTTGCCCATCCAGGTTTATGTCCATGATCGGCATGTGGCGCCGGATTTTATCCCCGAACATCTGGAGAAGGTACCGCCGGCGGCCGACTTCCGGCATTTCCTGGACGATATCCGGGCCCTGACCGTCGCTCGAAATCCAGCGTTCGAGACTTTAGACCGCGGCTCCCGGTTCACCGCCTCGCTCCATGAGAACGGCGATCTAGAGATTTGCGATGCAGACCGACACGAGAAGATCCCTCACGAGGAGATCGAGACGGCTTGGTCGGCTCTTCAGGCTGGATTGTTGACCGCCGATCAGCTGAGCGGCGGGGCCACCCGGCGCCAAGATGAGTATCTGTTCGGTCTCCTGTCCCGGCTTCCCTATGTGCAGGCGGCCCCCGTTAAGCATCTCCGCCGGAACCTCTATGAGCACGGCCACGGCCTGTTCTTCCGGCAACGCCTGCCTTCCCTGCACGTCGAAGCCAGGCGCGAGAAGGTTCAGCGCAAGCTGTGGGCCTGACGCAACAACGGGCCGAGCGTCACGTCGCGGAGTGGTCGGAGAGGCTGAGCGCGTCTCCGCAGAATGCAGAATGGCCGTCGCAACTCTTCCATGCCGCACATGTGACGACGGCGGCACAGATCCTCCGTTCTGGATACCTGTCCTGCCGGAGCGGACTATCCGCCATCGACCATGACGTCGCGAATCAGGGGGCTCTGCACAACAACCCGAAAGCGCATGACTTTGCCCGGCTCTACTTCAGACCCAAGAACTATTTCCATCTGAAGACGGAGGGCATCAAATGCCGGGACGATCCGTACAGAGACCGGCAGCATATGTCGGTGCCCGTCATGCTCGCCTTTGATGCCGTATCCATCTTGACCCTTCCGGCCGTAGAGTTCTCGAAGGGCAAGTATTCCAAGCGCCAGCCAACCGGCTCCGATGATCGCTTCTTCGACGGTATTTCCATGGAGCGGGTCTATCATGATGCCGTTCCGAGCGATGAGGAAAAGGAGTCCATCCAGGATGCCAGGATGGCCGAGGTGCTCGTCCCCGGCCGGCTGCCGCTCTCGCCGCACCTCCGCTCCGTAATCTGCCGTACGCCGCTCGATCGGCGTACGCTCCTCCATCTGCTCGGAGGAGGCGCGGAAAGCCTTCGGGAGCGGATCACGGTTGAGCCGGTGCGTGCCTCGGTTTTCCTGCACTACGGCCTCTATCTCACCCGTGCCGATCTCAGTGCCTCGGGGTTGCGCCTCGATTTCCATCCTCCGAGAGGTCGCGTGCCGACATCGCTCAAAGTCCGGCTCACCAACCGCTCTCCAGGACAGCCTCCCGACAACTATGACCTCACGATCCCGAGCGAGCCGAATGTGACGATCAGTTCGATTCCCGCCACGCCGGAGAACTGCTGGGAGATCGAGATCGAGGACGTGCTCGCCTTCCACGCGCCGATTCCATGGCAAACTTCGGTGCTGCGCTGAAGGAACGTTTATAGCAATGCAGATCATGGCCTCGCCACTCCGGCCTCACGACGCGAATGGGAACCGGTTGGATATGAGCGAAGATCGCCAGCGTCTTGGCTTCTCTCGCAGGTGGTTACGCGTGCTATCCTCAAGCGTGAGAGCAGGCTGCTGGAACAGGCGGATGCCATGGGCCTCGTGCCGGAGTCTCTGGAGGTCCTCCTGCGAGAAGAACGCTAGCATGCACTGAGTGAGGCGGAGTCTGGCCCCGAGATCCAGGTTGTTCAGGCACAACGCCGCCGGCCCCAAATCTCAGAAGACTGGACCGCAAAGCGATGACAAAGAACAAGACCAACTCAATCAACCTAATTGGCGCCTCTGGGTTTCCCTACCAAATTAGAGTGCAGCATGAAGTAGAGGTTCATTCAGAAAGGCACGGCTGGGCAGTAGTCGCACCGGAACTGCGATGGACGGATGCCTCTACTGGTAGCGACGGCTATGCCGATCTAGTTGTGGAGAAAGACGATACGCGATTGATATTGGAGTGCAAGAAGGCCAAGGAGTCCCCCAAGTGGGTCTTCCTCATCCCAAGGCATAAGTGGCAGGAAGAGGGCGGCCTTAGTTCCGCAACGAACGCACGGCTCTTCTGGACAAGCCATGAAGAAATGGAGGGATGGGCAGACATCAAGGTGGCGCCCACCTCATTTCGCTCTGCGTACTGCGTCATCGATCGCAAATTGGATCAAGCCAATTACATGCTGGAGAAAATATGCAATAGCCTACTCCTTTCGGTCGAATCCGTAGCGCGCCAAGAACTCAAAACCAAAAACAGACGCAGCATAGGATTCTTCATCTTCTACGCAGCCGTGATCGTCACGAATGCCGAGCTTGAGGTATGCCTTTTGGATCCAGAGGACATAAATCTCCACAGCGGCACCGTAGAACATGGAACCGAACCACCGGGATGCCTCAGGGAGGTTCAATGGATAAGATTCCAGAAGTCGCTCTTCAGTACTGCTCGATCTCCGGCAGCAGACAACCTTAAGGGAGTAAATGTACAGGATGAGCGCACAGTTTTCGTAGTACGAGGGGATTCATTGGCTTCGTTTCTCGAGAATTGGAATGCGCGAAACACAGATTTCGTCCAGTCTTGGTTACAGGTTAATCCGAGGTAACGGGGCACCAAGGGATCAGGAGTGCCCGGACTGACTAGGACCTCCTGCCAGGTCATGGCCTCGGAGTGCGCGAGCTTCTGCCGGACCTCCTCCAGCTTGGCCGTTTCGATCCGGTGCCAGCCGAAGGGGCGACCATCTCCAGTGTCGAGACACGCCACGCCGGGGTGAGCCGTATCGGGTCTGTAGGGACCAGCGACTTCGGCTCCTTGGACACGGCAGCCGTCGCTCTTCCCTCACCGCCCCATTCCTGCTACTCTCCTCGCATTGGGAGGAACGTCCTCCCACCCGATTCAAGCGGGGCCGGCCCGAGTTGGAGCTCGAACCGACCCCTGACCACGCAGAGGAGAGAGCCTCATGCGCAGCTCCCACGATGTTACCAGTGTCCCCGCCTCACCCCTCGACAACGCCTTCGCCCCCGCCTACCTGGCCCGTCTGCGCGAGCAGGACGACGTCCTGACCGCCGCCGAAGCGGAGCTCGCCGGTCCCTGGAAGATTGAGCCCGTTCCCGGCAAGCCTGGGGCGGTCGCCATCCTTCGGCTTTGGGAGGATCTGGCGATCGGCGATCCTCCCGTCGCCGTCCTCTGGCACCTGGAGACGGCGCGGCTCCTCACCGTGCTCCTCCCGGTGCTCGACCGCGAGCCGCTGTTCCATATAGAGGAAGCGGCGGCTTCGGACGGCTACCCCCTGGTCGGGGTGTATGGCGAGCAGGGTCCCCAGGTCGCCGGCTGGCTCGACCGCTATGAGCCGCGGTGGGCCGAGGGGCTCCATCTGCTGGAGGCGATCGTCCGCTCGCCTCTCGCCCTCGCCACCCTGCTCGAAGCGGCCGGGCCGGGCGCCGAGGAGCA
>DASQPA010000372.1:0-3273 GCA_035644215.1 Thermoanaerobaculia bacterium | reverse complement strand
GCCCAGGCGTGAACGATATCGGCCAGCAGGCCACGGGGACCGCGGGCCGTCTCCGCCGGGGCAACGCCCCGGCCCGTTTGCCGGCCGAACCGCCAAGGACCGGTCAGGAACGCAAAGAGAGGACAACCCGAACGCCGAGAGCGGCCCGCCCGAGACCGCCGAGATAGGAGATGACGCGGGTAGGGGGCGACCACCCTATCCGGAGACGTCCTGCCTTCGGCGAACGTCTGGGATATCCCGGCGAGTCCATCAACCGCCACCCTGCTCGCGGCGGCAGGACCCGGGGCCGAGGAGCAGGTCGGTCGCATCCGCGCCCGGCATCAACAGGCGTAAGGAAGGCACAATTGGGGGACGGGAGCGGTCGTCCCGTCGCCGCTTCCGTCCCCACCCAGCGCCTGCTGCAGGCCTCCGGCGCCCCTGGAAGGTCGGCCGGAGCCTCTCCGGGCGCTTTCCGACCCCCTCCGGATGCTTCCGCAATGCCTCGGCGAGCCTTCGGAACGACCTCAAGGCGGTACGGAGGCGGTACGGAGCCTCTCAAAACGCCTCGAATTGCAATCCAAGTGACTCGAATTGCAATTCGAGCGACTTGAATTCAAATTCCTCCGCCTTATTTCCGAACTCAGGCGCCTTGAATTGCAATTGAAGCGGCTCGAATTGGAATTCTTACGCTTCGTTTCCGAATTCAAGTCGCTCGAATTCGAATTCTTACGCCTTGATTCCGAATTCGAGCCGCTCCAATGGTAATTCGAGCTGTTTTGCGCCGCCCTTCCCCCACCGCTCGTCCCCCTCGCCCCCCGTGCTACCATACGCCCGCCTGACGCACCCTTATCCTCTGGAACACTCTTTTCCGGGGTCTCTATGTCGAATGAAGCGCTGCTCTTCGCCCTCTATGTCTTCGTCCTGGCCGGCTTCCTGGGCTACCAGGTCATCTCGAAGGTCCCGCCGCTCCTCCATACCCCCTTGATGTCGGGGACCAACGCCATCTCGGGCATCTCGCTCGTCGGGTCGCTGGTCGCCGCCGGGGCACACTATGGGACCCTCTCGAACGTCCTGGGCTTCGTCGCGGTCATCGCGGCCACGATCAACACGGTCGGCGGGTTCCTCATCACCGACCGCATGCTGCGCATGTTCCGCCGGCGCCCGACGGACAAGCCATGAACCAGGCCTACATCCCGATCGCCTATCTCATCGCCTCGGTCTGCTTCATCCTGACCCTGCAGGGGCTGTCCTCGCCCAAGCACGCCCGGGCCGGCAACCTCCTCGGCTCGATCGGCATGCTGATCGCCGTCGTCGGCACGCTCCTCTTGAAGGACATCGAGAGCTTCCGGTGGATCGTGCCCGGCCTCATCATCGGCTCACTCATCGGCGCCGCGATGTCGATCTGGATCCCGATGACCAAGATGCCGGAGCGGATCGCGCTCTCGCACTCCTTCGGCGGCCTGGCGGCGGCCCTGGTAGGGGTCGTCGAGTACATCCACATCCAGGGGACCCCCGAGCTCACCCACTTCAAGATGGGGGCGCTGGCGCTCGAGGTCTTCCTCGGCTTCCTCACCTTCACCGGCAGCTTGATGGCCTTCGGCAAGCTCCAGGGGGTGATCACCGGCGCGCCGGTCACCTGGAAGGGTCAGAACGCGATCAACATCTCGATGTTCCTGGGCGCCCTGGTCCTCCTCGTCTTCGTCGTCCTCGATCCAACCCGGAGCTTCATCTTCTACTTCATGGGCGTGCTCGGCCTGACCGTCGGCGTCCTCGCCGTGCTGCCGATCGGCGGCGCCGACATGCCGGTCGTCATCTCGCTCTTGAATTCCTATGCCGGCCTGGCCTCGGCGTCGACCGGCTTCGCCCTCGGCAACCCGGTCCTCATCATCGCCGGCGCTCTCGACGGCACCTCCGGCTTCCTGCTCTCGATGAAGATGAGCAAGGCGATGAACCGCTCGTTCGCCAACGTCCTCTTCGGCGCCTTCGGCACCGGCGAGGGGACGGCGGCCGCTGCCGCGGGGGGAAGCGCGGGCGGCGCGGCCTACAACCTGGCCTCCCTGGAGGACGCCGTGGGGGTGCTCGACGCGGCGCAGTCGCTGATCATCGTCCCCGGCTACGGCATGGCGGTCTCCCAGGCGCAGCACGCGACCCGCGAGCTGGCCCAGATCCTGGAGGGGAAGGGAACGACGGTCAAGTACGCCGTCCACCCGGTCGCCGGCCGCATGCCCGGGCACATGAACGTGCTCCTCGCCGAGGCGAATGTCCCCTACGACCAGATTTTCGACCTCGACGACATCAACGACGAGTTCGCGCGCACCGACGCGGTCCTCGTGGTGGGGGCGAACGACGTCGTCAACCCGGCGGCCAAGGACAACCCGGGGAGCCCGATCTACGGCATGCCGGTGTTCAACGTCGACCAGGCGCGGGCGGTCATCGTCCTGAAGCGCAGCGTGAATACGGGCTTCGCGGGGATCGAGAACGAGCTCTTCGTGCGGCCCAACACCATGATGGTCCTGGGCGACGCCAAGAAGACTCTGCGCGAGCTGACCCAGGGATTGAAGGAGGAGGCGGCCTAGGCGGCCTCGGGCCGTCCCGCCTCCCCCACCGTGCCGATCCCGCCGATCGACTTCGGCGCCCGGCTCCCCGCCTGGAGCGCCCTGCCGTTTCTCGGCATCCTCCTCTCGATCGCCCTCTCCCCCATCGTCGCGCCGCGGCTCTGGCACCGCCACTATCCGACGGTCGCCCTCTTCTGGGGGGTGCTCCTCACCGGCCCCCTGCTGTGGGTCTTCGGCCGGGCGGCGGCGCACGAGCTGCTCCACACGGCGCTCGCCGAGTACCTGCCGTTCGTCATCCTGCTCGCGGCCCTGTTCACCATCGGCGGCGGGATTCACCTCCGCGGACGGCTGCCCGGAACCCCGCTCGCCAACGCGGGCCTCCTGGGGCTGGGCACCCTGCTCGCCTCGCTCCTCGGCACCACCGGCGCCGCCATGATCCTCATCCGCCCGCTCCTCGCCGCCAACGCCGGCCGCCGGCACCGGGCGCATACGGTCGTCTTTTTCATCTTCCTGGTGGGAAACCTCGGCGGCGCCCTCACCCCGCTCGGCGATCCGCCCCTCTTTCTCGGCTTCCTCGCCGGCGTTCCCTTCTTCTGGACTCTGAAGCTCCTCCCCGAGATGCTGTTCGTGGCCGGGTGGGTGCTCCTCGCCTACCTGGGGCTGGAGACTTTTCTCTACCGGCGCGAGCGCGGGCGGGTCCCTCCCCCCGGGGAGGGGGCGGTTGGGAACGGGGGGAGGC
>DASQPA010000371.1:0-10837 GCA_035644215.1 Thermoanaerobaculia bacterium | reverse complement strand
GCACCCGCTCGCCGGGCTGGAGCGCCATCTGCCGGACCAGCCGGTCGGCGATCTTCTGCCAGTCGAGACGGGGAGGAGGAGCGGGCTGGGCGGCAAGCGAGCCGGCGAGGGCCATGGCGAGAAGGGGGACGAGGGCGGCGGCGCGCATCAGCCTATCAATATATACCGACCCGGCCTCTCAGGGTTCCAGGACCTCGGCGAGCGGGATCTCCCACAGCTCGCGGCCGTGCACGCCGTCGTCGGCGCCGAACAGGAGACGGTCTCCGGCGACGGTGAAGGGGCCGGGGGAGGAGGCGGCGCGGCCCGGGGAGAGGTCGGCCAGCCGCCGGGTTCCGGCCGCGGTGCCGTCGCTCTTCCAGAGCTCCAGACCGCTCTGCCCGTCGTCGGCGGCGAAGACGAGGACGCCCCCGATGCCGCCGACACCGCCGACGCCGCCGATAGCGGCCAGCTGCTGCGGCGCGCTGCTGCCGGCTCCGGGGTTCAGGTCGGCGACGAGCCCGGTCGAGGCGGCGTCGCCGCGGCTCGTCCACAGCTCGGCCCCGGTCGTCTCGTTGTAGACGACGAAGAAGAGACGATCCCCGGAGATCACGAGGCTCCGGCCCCAGGAGGGTCTGCCGGAGAGCGCGAGGTCGGAGACGACGGCCGTGCCGCCCGCCGTGCCGTCGCTCCGGACGAGGGCCTCGCCGGGGCCGGAGATCGAGGCGAAGAAGTAGAAGGTGTTGCCGAGCCGGGTCAGGTCGTGCGGCGAGGAGCCGAAGGGGCCGGGCCGGAGGTCGGCGACCAGGCGGGTGCCCCGGGAGATCCCGTTCGAGCGCCAGAGCTCGCGCCCGTGCGCGCCGTCGTCGGCGGCGAAGAGCACCAGGTCCCCGGCGGCGGTGGGGACGAAGTCGTCGGGGTCCGAGGCGGCGGTGCCGGCCGGCCGGTCGTGAGGGTCGTCGATGCAGGGGGAAGGCCCATCCGGCGCAGGGAGACGGTTGATGTCCTTGACCAGCCGGGTGCCGTCCTTGGTCCCGTCGGTCGACCAGAGCTCGCGGCCGTGGACGCCGTCCCTGGCGGCGAAGAGGATCCGGCCGCCGACCTGCACCCCCTCGCCCGGCGACGACGCTTCGCCGTAACAGCTATGACTCTCGTCGCTCGCATCGTCGAGGAAGGGATCGATCTGCTTGACGAGGGTCGTGCCAAGGGTGGTGCCGTCGCTCTTCCAGAGCTCCAAGTCGACTTCGCCGAAGAAGATCCGCCCGGGGGCAATGGCGGTGAACAGGAGCTCCTGGCCCAGCGTCTTGGGGGCGGTGAAGCCGTAGGCGAAGAAAACCCGGCGGGTGCCGGCCGCGGTGCCGTCGGTCGACCAGAGAGTGGAGGGGGACGAGCCGCTCGGGAACGAGGACGCCACATCTGCGGCGCCGAAGTAGACCCGCCCTCCCAGCCGGGTGAAGCCGGTCGCGAACAGGGCCTGGTCGGAGAGCAGGACGGTGCCGCCCGGCGTGCCGTCGGAGAGGAAGAGGGGGGCCGCCCCTGGCGAGGTGTGGGCCGAGAAGAGGAGCTTGCCAGCGAAGGCCACCTGCTCCACCGGGCCGGCCGAGCCCGGCCCGGCGCCGAAGTCGCGCACCGCGTGGGTGCCGGCGGCGGTGCCGTCCGTCTCCCAGAGGACCTGCTGGACCTGGGCTCCGGCCGCCCGGCTGAGGAAGAAAGCCCGGTCTCCGGCCGCGCCGAGCCCGCTCGGTTGGTCGATCTGCGGCACCGCGGCGGTCAGGGGGACGGTCCCCGCCGCTGTGCCGTCCGTCGTGTAGAGCCCGAGGACCTCCGTTTGGTCCTCGTTGACGAGGGTGAAGATGGCGCCGCTCCCCACGGGGACGATCTCGGAAAGGAAGCCGGTGGATTGAAAATCGGCGAGCTTGGTCGTCGTCTCCGTGCTCCCCTGGGTCTGCCAGAGCTCCGAGGGAGAGAGATCGCTCGCCTCGGCGACGAAGAGCAGCCGGTCGGGGAGGGGGACGAGGAAATCGATGCCCTGCTCGTAATTCGCCGTCTTGAAAATCAGCCTCGTCCCCGCGGGCGTACCATCGGAGCGCACCAGCTCGCCGCTCAGGAAGCTGGTGTAGAGGAGGCCGCCGGCTACGGCCATCCGGTCGACGCGATCGAACGGGTCGATCCCCGCGTCGGCCGACGCGGCGAGCCGGAACGTACCCGCGGCCGTGCCGTCGGTCCGCCAGAGGGCATCGGTGCTCCAGAAGTAGGCGAAACCCGCGGCGGGGACGGGAATCGGGACCGAGAGACTCGCCGGCAGGCCGGGGACGAGGCGCGAGAGCGGCAGGGTGCCGGCGGCCGTGCCGTCGCTCACCCAGAGCCGCAGCTGGAGCTCGGCGTCCTCGCGATCGAAGAGCACCCGGGGGCCGATCGAGACGAGGCCGCGGTAGGTGACGCAGTCGTCGGCGTTCGGCAGGAGCGTGCAGAAGGTGGCAATCCGCACCGTGCCGGCGGCGCTGCCGTCGGTCGCCCAGAGTTGCTGCCGGAGGCCGAGCTGGGCGAGGAAGAGGAGACGGTCGCCGGCCATCACGAGGTTCGTCGGGCTGCTGTCGCACGGCCCGGTACAGAGGTCCTTGACCCGCCGCTCGTGTCCCGGGACGCCGTCGCTCACCCACAGCTCGCGCCCGGAGAAGCCGTCGTCGGCGCTGAAGTAGACCTTCCCCTGGAAGACCTGGAGCGCCGAAGGCGACGAGCTGCAGCGGCCGGCGCAGACGTCAGTCAGCCGGTAGGTACCGTCCGGTGTGCCATCGCTCCTCCACAGCTCGGTGCCATGCGCCGGATCGCCGGCCGGGAAGTAGGTCACTCCGTCCGCCGTGACCGAGGAAGGGACGTCGACCGCCGAGGGATCGGCCGGACCGCGATTCAGGTCCTTGACGAGAGCCGGCGACGCCACCACCGGGACGGCGACCAGGAGGGCCGCCAGGAAGGCACCGCCATGTGCTCTCAGCATAGAAATAGCGTAACCGATCTCGCGCCGCCAGGAAAGCTCTGGCCTCGATATCCCGCGGGGTAAGATAAGAGGCAGGACTTCCTGGAAGGGGTTTCCCATGGGGCGAGTTGGACTTCGCAGGTTCCTCACGATCGGGCTGGTGACCCTGACCGCGCTCGCCGCGTGTCTGGCACCGGCGGTGGCGCAGACGGCGGACGAGACCGTCCGGCCCGGCGCCGGCCTCTACCTGAAGCCGCCGGACGGTTGGACCGTCCTGTCGCAGGGCGCCGCCGATCCCAAGAAGAAGGACGATCCGGGCCCCCATCCCCTGATCGTGCTCGGGAAGTACCCGGCGTCCCACCCCGGGTTCAACCCCAAGATCCGGGTCTTCTACCAGGCGATCCCGGCCGACTCGCTGCAGCTCACTCCGCGCGGGCTGATCCAGCTCGTGCTCCCCAAGACGCAGGCGACCTTCTCCGGCATGCAGCTCGAAGACGAGGTGCGGGAGCTGACGATCTCCGGCCTGCCGGCGGCCGAGGCGAGCTGGCTCTACACCCTGCCGGCGAAGAGCGGCCTCCCGCTCCCCCTCCGCGCGCGGGTGGTCCTCGTCCGGCAGGGCGACCATTTCTTCACCATTGGAATGTCGGCGCCGCGCGAGGGTCCGGACGACGTCCGGCCCGAGTTCCAGACCTTCCTCGACCGGATGCTGATCGGCCAGGCGCCGCACTGAGGGGAAGTCCTGGCTGGACGGCGGATGCGCCGCGGGTGGTGGAGTGGTTGCGGCGGCGAGCCGGCTGATAAGCTCCTGCCTTCAGTCCCACTGCAGGCTGGCATCCAAGGAGGAGGGCAACTCATGTCCATGCTCGATCTGACGCTCAAGGCCGTCGGTCTCGTCGCGCTGCCGGTCGCCGCTTATGTCGCCGGAGACTTGGCGCTGATGAAGCTGAGCGGCCGCGAAGCCCTCAAGAAGGCCCCGAAGCCCCCGTGTGTGATTGCCTGTCCGGACGTGGCGCAGCCGCTCGGCCTGCGCCTGGGCTACGACGCCGGCGCGGCAGGCCGCTACTGGGAGTGCACCAACCGCGACGTCGAGCGGAAGTTCCTCCGGCTCGATCTCCTCTTCCCCTTCCTCTACGGAGGCGCCCTTGCCGCCAGCCTCTGGCTGGCGTGGAGCCTGCTGGGACGGCCCTGCAGCTCCGCCTGGGTGCTGGTCCCGGTAGGGATCGCCGTCCTCGGAGACTGGACGGAGAACCTCGTGCAGCTGGCACAGCTGCGGCGCCACGTGGCGGGCGAGACCGTACAGGCCGGTTGGATTCAGCTGGCGAGCACGGCGACGTCGGTCAAGCTCTTCTTCACCGCCCACGCCATGATCCTTCTCCTGGGGATGCTGATCGCCGTGTTCCTGCGGCCCTGCAAGCCTTGATCCGCGGACCGGCTCAGTCGAGGCCCGGACCTGCACCTTGCTTGCAGACCCTCCCCACCCGGGGATACAAGGAGAGATGATGAAAAAGCGTGCCCAGAAGCTCCGGCTCAGTCGCGAGACCTTGCGCAACCTGCAGATCGAACGGCTGGGGCAAGTGGCCGGCGGCAGCGGCAACACCACCCAGGCGTGCGAGGAGGCGTCGCACTGCGCCTGCGATCCGGGCTATCCGGAAACCGCTTGCTTCGGGACCTGCAGCTGCTCGATCATGCCCTGCCACTGATCGCACCCGGAGGGAAGAGAAGACCACGCGCCGCATGAAGTGACGTAGGATAGGAGGCCGGACTTCCTTTCGAGGGCTTCCCATGCGGCGCGTCGGACTTCGTGGTCTCCTCCCGATCTGGAGGGGCGTCCGGACCGCCCTCGCCACCCCGCGCCTCGCTCCCCTTGAGCTACTTCCCGCCACCCGCCTCGGCCAGTAGCTCTTTGACCTGTGCCACCTCCTGGTCGTACCGCCGGGTGTGCAGGGCGAAGTCCTGGTAGATCCCCAAGGCCTCTTCGAGCGCCCGGCGGGCCTCGACATTGCGCTTCTGTTCGAGGTTCAGAATTCCCAGGTTGCGAAGCACGCTGGCCACTTCCGGCAGGTAGGTCTCCGGATTCTGCCGCGCCAGCTCGCGCCGGATCGCGAGCGTCTCGTCCCAGGACTTCCGGGT
Source organism: Thermoanaerobaculia bacterium (assembly GCA_035644215.1). Classification (GTDB taxonomy): domain Bacteria; phylum Acidobacteriota; class Thermoanaerobaculia; order Multivoradales; family UBA5704; genus DASQPA01. The sequence goes on along the minus strand of DASQPA010000371.1, from coordinate 5,757 downwards.
CTCGTCCAGCCGGTGCTCTTCGAAGCTCACGGCGCCTAGGTTGTTGAGGGTTCTGGCAACGTACGGCAGATAGGTCTCCGGGTTCTTCTGTGCCAGCTCGCGGTGGATTTTCAATGCCTCCATGTGAGCCTGACGTGCCTCGCCCAGCCGATGCTCGTCGCTTTCCAGGACGCCCAAATTGTCGAGCGTTCTCGCCACCTCGGGGAGATAGGTCTCCGGGTTCTGACGCGCCAGCTCGCGCCGAATCCGGAGCGCTTCGTCATAGGCCAAATAGGCTTGGGACATACGGTTCGTGTCGTGATAGAGAACGCCCAGATTATTGAGCGTGTCCGCAACGGCGGGCAGATAGCTCTCGGGGTTTTGCCGCGCCAACTCGCGGCGGATCGCGAGCGCCTCCTCATCGTCCTTCCGGGCCTCCTCCATCCGGTCCTCTTCGCTCGCGAGGACGCCCAGGTTGCCGAGCGTGGTCGCGACGAACGGCAGATAGGTCTCCGGGTTCTGCCGCGCCAGCTCGCGACGGATCGCGAGTGCCTCTTCCCAGCCTCGGCGCGCCTCGGCCGGACGGTTCTGCTTGCGATCGAGTCCCGCCAGGTTGTTGAGCGTGATCGCGAGGTCGGAGGCGTAGCGCGGCCGGTCCTGCTGCACCAGCTGGCGGTAGATCCTCAGTGCCTCCTCATAGTTCCGGCGCGAATCGTTCTCTCGATTCTGTTGGTCGTCCAACTCGGCCAGGTTGTTGAGAGTGTTCGCGACATTCGGCGCGTAGGTCTCCGGGGTCTGCCGCGCCAGCTCACGGTACATCCCGAGCGCCTCCTCGTAGGTCTGGCGCGCTTCGGCTAGGCGGTTCTGGTCGGCATAGAGACTCCCCAGATTGGCAAGCGTGCCCGCCACGTCGGATCGATTGCCCAGCTCGCGCCGCAAGGCCAGCGCCTCTTCATAGGCCTGGCGTGCCTCGGCGAACCGGTGCTGATCGCTCGCCAGGATACCCAGGTTGTTCTGCGTCGCGGCCACTTCCCGTTTCGCGCCGCTCTGCCGCGCCAGCTCCAGGGCTCGCCGGTACGCGGCGAACGCAGCGGGGAAGCGGTTCAGCTGCTGGTTGAAGAGGGCGAGCCGATACTGGGCCTCAAAGCTCTCGGGCGCCGCCGCCACGGCGGCCTGGTAGGTCTCTCCCGCCTCGGCGAAGCGGAGCTGGGAGGTCAGCACCTGGCCCTTCAGCAGATAGGCCTGCACGACCTCCTCCACCGCCTTCGTGGCCCCGCTTCCCGTCTGCTGGCGTGCCGCCGCGAGGTCGCGCCGGAGCGCCGCCCCGTCGAGCGTCTCCAGAGCCTTGTCCGGCTTTCCCGAGAGGAAAGGCGATACCGCTCGTTGATAGAGATCGGAGCCCGGCTCGGGCTGTGGCTGCGCCAGCTGCTCGGCGATCGTCTCGGTCGCCGCCTTGGCCTTCTCGCGGTCCTTCCGCAGCTCGGCCACCGCCGCCAGGGTGGCCTGGTTCTTCGCTTCCAGCTCTTTCAGGCGCTTTTCGTAGGTCTGGTCGATCGTGGCGACGTTCTTCAGCCGATAGAAGCGCCGGGCCAGCTCCTCGCGTTGGGCCGCCTTGCACAGCAGGAGGGTCAGTGGCTCGGCCGCCGCGTCGCGCGGCAGCGGCAGTCGCAGCTGGATGTCGTTGACCACCACGTAGCCCGGTTTGTGCACCACCAGCTGGACCATCTCGCCCGGCTGCCTGTCCGGGAACTGGAGCGCGAAGGTGCCGTCGGAGAGCGAGACCGTGGGGTTGGCGCCGGCCACCGGGGAGATCTGTACGTTGGGGAGCGGCGGGCCGCTCACCTCGTCGGCGAGGATGACGCCCTTGAGCATGGCGCCGTGGGCGCGGGCGGCCATGGCGAACAGGAGGACGAGGATGGCGATCTGGCGGCGCATGGCGGATCAGTGCGAGCGGGTCAGGTTCACGATGATTTCGTTCGAGCCGACCACGGCGCGGCCGGATTTTGGATCATAGCCGGTCGCTTCTACATGGAAGACGAGATCGGGCTGCAGATGGTCGGCTGGGATCATGAGGTCGAAGTGACCGGAGTCGTCGGTCTTGGTCGAGAGCCCCGCGGCTTCGATCCTGGCTCCAGGCACCGAGCGTGCCTCTTCGTCCTGCACCCGGCCGGCGAGGTGTCCCGATTTTTTCCGCACCCTCAGATAGAGGGTGTTCTGATCCAGACGGTATTTGCCCGGAGCGGCCAGCTCGTAGCCTTCGGCGTTCAGCGCGACGTTCACCTCCTGGCCGCGGAAGCTCGCCGGGATCTCCGGAAAGAGAGCCTGGCTCTTCTCGTCGATCGGCTGGCTCCGACGATTCGTCCCGAGGTCCAACACCACTGCACCTTGTATCGGGAACGTATCCTGGGGACCGGGGGGGCCGACGTAGACCGTCAACAGGAAATTCGCATCGGGGGGTCTCCGGAGCTCAGCTTTCCAGAGAAACCAGCCCACCAGCCCCAGGACGACGAGGAGCGGCAGAGCGAGATAGGGTGCGATCGGACGCCGGCTTGGGGAGCTCCAGGCAAGACGGGCACCCGCCGGCATCTCACCCGGAGATCCTCCCAGCAGGGCGGCCGCCAGCTTGGAGAATTCAACGGGAAGACGATAGTAGGTCGCGCCCCGCAGCGGCTCGGGGACGTACGCGGCCGGCTCGTCTCCCAGCAGGATGGGGATGAACTTCCGGTTCCTCGTTCCATCGCTGTAGAGAGCCTGTCCGATGACCGCGCCCTCCCAGCTGGCGCCCAGGCCGGTCCCCGGCGCCTCGTGGCCCCGGAAGCGCCGGTAGTAGGCCTCGTTGCACACCACGAGCACCCAGTCCGCCTGCTCGATCTGGTCGAGCATCCACTTGGGCCAGCCCTCCGGCGGCCCCTGGGGAGAGGTCACGTCATGGTCGGAGACCACGTCGAGACCGGCCCCGCGCAGGGACGCCGCCAGCTCGGCCACGCGCCACCTGTGGGACTCGGGGACCTGGGCGTAGCTGACGAAGACCTTCGTGGGCATGGTCTCGACTTTGGGAGGGACGACGGTGAACCGACCCTACCAGAACCTCAGGGACGACTCAAGCGAACCGTCGGGTTCGCGAGCGTCTCCCGCGGTCCGGTTGCCGGCACTGTTCTTGGGAAGCGAGCTGCAGGCCAGCGCCGCTTCGCCCGCCGTCTCGGGTGTGGGACAATGCCCCGGAGGAACAGCGGGCACGCGCCTACTGGATTGGAGATGCCATGGCGATCTCGTCGGAAGACTTTCGGAATGCCTTGAGCCATTTTGCCGCCGGGGTCACCATCACGACCATCCGCGCGGGGGAGCACATCCACGGTCTGACCGTCTCCGCCTTTGCCTCGGTCTCGGCCGACCCGCCGCTCATCACGGTGATCATCGACAAGAAGCACCATGCGCACGCCATGCTGGACGAGGAGGGGGCGGTCTTCGCGGTCAACTTCCTGCGCCACGACCAGACCGAGCTGTCGAACCGCTTCGCCTGGGTCAAGGACCAGGACCGCTTCGCCGAGGGCAACTGGGGGACGGCGGAGACCGGCGCTCCCATCCTGACCGACGCGCTCGCCTGGCTCGACTGCCGCGTCCACGCCCGTTACCCCGCCGGCACCCACACCGTGGTGATCGGCGAGGTGGTGGCGAGCGGCGTCCCCGAGGACGACGCGCCGCCCCTCCTCTACTGGCGGCGCGGCTACCGCGAGTTCAAGCTCCACCAGGAGGAGTCGACGGCGGACGAGATCCGCGGGCCGGTGTTGCGGAAGGCGGAATAGGGAGATTCTCCCCTTCACCCTCCCCTTCGCCCTCTACGGCGTTCTCCTCGCCCTGTTCACGGCGGTGAACCTCGCCGTCTTTCGGCGGTTGCCTTCCGGCCGCGGTGATCAGGCCCTGTCCGCGCCGCTCCCCGCGATCTCGATCGTCATCCCGGCCCGCAACGAGGAGGCGGCGATCGGGGCGACTCTGGACGCTGCTTTGCGCCAGGACTATCCGCGCTTCGAGGTGATCGTCGTGGACGACGGCTCGACCGACGGCACGGCGGCGGAGATCGCCCGGCGGGCCGGCGATCCCCGCTTGCTGGCGATCGCCGGCGCCCCGCTGCCGGCGGGCTGGCTGGGCAAGCCCCACGCTCTCTTCCAGGGGGCGAAGCGGGCGAGCGGCGACTTCCTCCTCTTCATGGACGCCGACGTCCGCCTCGCCCCGGAGGCCCTGCGCGACGCCATGGCCTGCTGCCGGGAACGGGGGCTCGACCATCTCGCCCTCTTCCCCGGCTTCGAGCGCCGCGGCTTCTGGGAAGAGGTCCTGATGCCGCTCCTGGGCGTCACCTTCTACATGTTCTTCCCCTCGTTCCTCGCCCGTCTTCCCCGCACCGGGGCGGCGTTCGGCAGCGGCGCCTTCAACCTCGTCCGCGCCGCGGCCTACCGCGCCATCGGCGGCCACCGCCTCCTCGCCCGCTCGGTGGTCGACGACGTCCGCCTGGCCATGGAGATCAAGGCCGCCGGCTTTCGGAGCGCCCTCGCCCTGGGCGACCGCCAGGTACGCCTCCGCATGTACCACGGGCGGCGCGAGATCGTCCTCGGCTTCACCAAGAACCTCCACTCCGCCCTCGCCCGCACCCCCCTGTTCAGCCTTTTCAACCTGACGGCGGGGACGGTGCTCAATACCCTCCCTTACGCCTGGCCTCTCTGGGCCATGGTGGCGCCGGCGAGAGCTTTGGCCCCCGCGGGGCTGACGCTCGCGGCCGCTTTCGCCCTCCTCCTCGGCTGCCGCGCCGCGGTGCAGCTCCGGCTCGGCTATCCGCTCTGGCCGATCCTCTTCCATCCCCTGGCCGTGGCGATGGGAAGCTGGATTGCTCTCCGTTCCCTGGGCATGGCCCATGGTTCCGGAGTGGTGCGCTGGCGTGGCCGGGAGTACTGCCGGGACGAGACGAGCTTCTAGCTAGATGTCTGACCTGGGGCAGTTCTGTACGAACGAGACAGATTTTTCCCTGGGAGCGCTGGCGTCCCCGCCGGCCGGGTGGGGGAAAAAGAAGCCGGCGAGGACGCCAGCGCTCCCAGGGATACTCCGCGTCGGTTTGAGGTCGAAGGCTTCGCTAGGAATTCCGCCTACTCGAAGATCTCGCTCAGCCTGATCTCGAGGCCGGGGAGCAACGGCGTGGTCAGGACGTCGCCCGCCGCGGCGGAGAGCTCCTCGGGAGCGACGAAGCCTGCCCCTGAACGGCGCAAGACGCGCACGGCCCTGCGGTATGGGTCGAAAATCCAGTACTCGAGCACCCCGAACCGCTCGTACCGGTCGCGCTTCAGGGTCTCGTCCCGACGCCGGGTGGAGTCGGAAAGGATCTCGATGACGAGGTCCGGCGCGCCCTGTACGTTCGCCTTCGTCCGGATGCCGGCACGCTCGTTCGAGATGAAAAGCAGGTCGGGCTGGACGACGTCGTGCTGTGAGAGAAGGACGTCCGCGGGCGCAAAGTAGACGCGCCCCAGCCGGTGCTCGCGCACGAAGGGAGCCAGCTGCAGATACAGATTTCCGGAGAGGTCCTGGTGATCCAGCGGCGGAGCGGGCATCACGTAGTGCTCTCCGTCGAGGATCTCGTGGCGCTGGCCATCCTCGGGGAAATGGACGTAGTCCTCGTAGGTGAGCTTGCGGCGGGCGGTGTCTCGGACGGCCATGGCAGCCCCTCCTCGGCGCTCCTCCGGTATGGTAGCACGCACTCTCCCTCCCCCCAGGTTCGGGCGGATCGTACCCGATTCC
>DASQPA010000370.1:0-32687 GCA_035644215.1 Thermoanaerobaculia bacterium | reverse complement strand
CCTGCTCGTCGTCGCCCTGCCGCGCTTCTCGCCCGACGGCTGGTCGCCGGTGGCGGCACTGCGGGCGCTCGGCAGCTTCCTCATCCTGGGGCTCGTCCACCACGTCGGCTGGTACGAGCCGATCCTCCCCGGCCACCAGGGCCAGCAGGACCTGACCCTCGATCCCGGCCTGGTGGTGGGGGAGTCGCAGGCCATGAAGCGGGTGATCGAGTCGCTGCGCGCCGCGATCGACCCCGCCGTGCACGTCCTCCTGCGCGGCGAGCCGGGGGTGGGCAAGGAGCTGCTCGCCCGCTCCCTCCACCTCTCGGGCCCCCGCCGGAACGGCCCCTTCGTCGTCGCCAGCTGCGGCGGCGCCAAACCGTCGCAGATCGAGGCCGACCTCTTCGGCGCCGAGGTCCCGGGCAAGGGGGGGCCGGTGCGGCGCGAGGGGAAGCTCCTCCTCGCCTCCGGCGGCACGCTCTTCCTGGACGACGTCGAGCTCCTCCCCATGGAGCTCCAGGAACGGCTGGTCCGCTTCCTGCGCAGCGGAGAGGTCGAGCCGGCCGGCAGCAGCCTCGCCGAGAAAGTCGACGTGCGGATCGTGGCGGGGAGCCGCGGCGCCCTGGAGACGGCGGTCGCCCGCGACACCTTCCGCGTCGACCTCGCCTACCGGCTGGCGCGGGTGACGATCGACGTGCCGCCGGTGCGCGAGCGTCGCGAGGACCTGCCGCTCCTCATCCAGTCGCTGGTCAACCGCTTCTGCCACGAGACCGGCAAGCGTATGCAGGGGATCACGGTCAAGGCCATGTCGGCCCTCCTGAGCTACGAGTACCCGGGGAACCTGTCCGAGTTGGAGAACATCGCCCGCCAGCTCGTCTACCTCTGCCCGACCGGCCGTCCGGTCGACGTCAACCTGCTGCCCGAGCGGGTGCGCCAGGGAACCCTCCAGTCCGCGGCGCGCATCGACGCGACCTCGGACCTCGACCTGGAGAAGCTGGTGGGGGCCTGCGAGCAGGCCGCCATCCGCGAGGCCCTGCGTCGCACCCACGGCAACAAGTCCCACGCCTCGCGGCTCCTGGGCCTCTCCCGGAACGGCCTGGCGATCAAAATGGAGCGGTTCGGGCTCAAGGGCTGAAAAGGGGAGGAACCCATGCCGTCGTACCGCGTCCGGCCGTACCTCGTCTCCGTTCTCCTCGTCGCTCTCCTCGCCGTCCTTGCCGCCTGCGCCACCGCTCCGTCCCCACCCCCGCCGGCGCCGCCGTCCCCTCGGCCGCTCCCCGTCCTGCAGCCGCCCTCGCCGACCGCCCTGGTGGCGCCCGATCCGGCGGGGCTCTTCTGTAGCCGGGGCGCGACCCACGTCTCCCTCAAGAGCCTCCACCTGCCGGACGAGGAGGAACCGGTCGACGTCGCCCTGACCCCGCGCTACGTCTGGGTGCTCTTCCAGCCGGCGCGGCTGCTGCGCTTCGAGCGGACCGGCGGGGACCCTGCCGCGGGGACGCCGCACGTGGAGATGAAGCTCGGCGCGCCGGGCGAGGTGTGGACGGGGATCGACGCCGATCCGCTGGACGGCTCGGTCTGGGTGGTGACCGAGGAGTTCGTCTTCCACGCCATCTCTCCCGACCTCCAGATGACGACCGTCCCCCTGCAGCGCAAGGTGCGCGGCAAGAGCGGCTTCGCGCGCCTCCTGGTCGCCGCCGATGCGCTCTACGCGGCGCCCATCTGCGGCGATTACGGGGTCTGGCGGATCGACCGCAAGGGCAAGGTGCTGGGCACCGCCTTCCCCGTCGAGCACAAGCCGGACGAGATCCTCGACCCGGACACCATGCCCTGCGCCTCTGCCCACATCGAGCGCGATCAGGAGGGGCGGATCCTGGCGCGCACCAAGGACGACAAGGTCTTCCGCGCCGAGATGACCGGGGTCTGGACGCCGATCGAGACCGCTCTCCTGCGCATCGCCCCCAACCAGACCGTGCGCGCCACCCGGTTCGGCAAGCAGCGCCGAGGCCAGCCCGGCGAGTACTACTACGCCGCCGGCTACCTCGACTCGCTCTTCTTCTGGAAGGGGAAGCCGGTGTTCTTCGGGGCGCCGGGCGCCAAGGCCGATCCCAGCGTGGCGATCGCGGGCTTCTACCTCCCCGATCCCGCGACCGGCCCCAAGGCGGTGAAACACCTCCCGGCCCGCTGCGCCCAGCAGGCGGTCGTCGACGTGGCGACCGACGCGACCGGCTACGCCGCCCTCACCCACAGCCATCTCTTCTTCGGCGACTTCGCCGGCGCCCCGGACCTGCCCTAAGTTTTTAGGGGATCAGCAGCACCTTCCCGGTCGTCTTGCGCCCCTCGAGGGCGCGCTGGGCGTCCGCCGCCTTCTCCAGGGGGTACTCGAACTCGGTGCGGAACTGGAGCTTGCCGTCGCGGATCCAGCCGAGGACGTCGCCGGCCCGCTTTTCCAGCTCTTCCCGGTTCGCGATGTAGTGGAAGAGGGAGGGCCGGGTGAGGTAGAGCGATCCCTTGCCGTTCAAGATCGACGGGTCCATGGGGGGGACCGGGCCGCTCGACTGGCCGAAGAGGACCATCATGCCGCGCATCGCGAGGCAGTTGAGGCTCTTCTCGAAGGTGGTCTTGCCGACCCCGTCGTAGACCACCTGCACCCCCTTGCCGTCGGTCAGGCGCTTGACCTCGGCCTCGAAGTCCTTTTCCGTGTAGAGGATGACCTCGTCCGCCCCGGCCGCGCGGGCGAGCGCCGCCTTCTCCTCGCTGGAGGTGGTGCCCAGGACCCGCACGCCTTTGAGCTTCCCGATCTGGCAGAGAAGGAGCCCGACGCCCCCGGCCGCGGCGTGGACCAGGCAGGTCTCGCCGGCTTTGAGGGGATAGGTCGAGCAGGCGAGGTAGTGGGCGGTCATCCCCTGGAGCATGGCGGCCGCCCCCTGCCGGGCGGTGACGCCGTCCGGCAGCCGGACCAGCTTCGCCACCGGCACCCGGGTCTTCTCGGCGTAGGAGCCCTGCACCCCGACCCAGGCCACCCGGTCGCCCGGCGCGACTCCCGTGACGCCGTCCCCCACGGCCTCGACCGTCCCGGCGCCCTCCTGGCCGAGGGTGAAGGGGGGAGCGACCTTGTAAAGGCCGATCCGGTGGTAGACGTCGATGAAGTTGACCCCGGCCGCCTCGACCCGTACCACCGCCTCCCCGGCGGCGGGGGTGGGATCGGGGATCTCTTCGTAGCGCAGCACCTCGGGACCGCCGGTTTCGTGGACGCGAATGGCTTTCATGGTCGGATATGCTATCGCAAGCGGTTCCCCCGATGGTTCCCCAAGGAGGAGCGACATGGCGCAGGATCTGCGGCGGTCTTTTTTCCTGGCGCTTCGGCGGTCGGGCCGGAGCCCCGGCCTCACCGTGGCGGTGATCCTCACCCTGGCCTTGGGGTTCGGGGCGAACATCACGATCTTCAGCCTGGTCGACGCCGTCCTCTTCCGGCCGCTCCCCGTGCCGGACCCCGACCGGCTCGTCGCGCTCCTGTCGCGGATTCCAGAACGCCCGGAGGACGTCCTCTCCTCCTATCCCGCCTTCGCCGAGGACCGCGACCGGGCCACCGCCTTCTCCGCCCAGGCGGCCTACTCGGGCGTCCATCCCCTGCACCTCGCGGCCGGCGGCCGGCCCGCCCAGCGGGTGGACGGCATGCTGGTTACCGGCGGTTATTTCCGTCTGCTCGGCGCCCGGCCGCTCCGCGGCGTCCTGCTGTCGCCGGCCGACGACTCGGCCGCGGCGCCGCCGGTCCTGGTGCTCGGCGAGTCGCTCTGGCGGCGCCAGTTCGGGGGGGACGACCGCATCGTCGGCCGCTCGGTCCAGCTCAACCAGCACCCCTTCACGGTGATCGGAGTGGTCCCGGCCGGCTTCACGGGGCCGAGCCTGGAAGCCCACCCCGACCTCTGGGTCCCGGTCGCCAAGGTGGACCAGGCGCTCCCCAACTACGCCACCTTCCACCCGCTCACCCGCCGCGGCTTCTCCTGGCTCCAGCGGGTGGCCCGGCTGCGTCCGGGGACGTCGCTCGCCGGCGCGCAGGCGCAGCTCGACGCCCTCAGCCGCCAGTGGACCGTCACGTCGACGGATCCCAAGGGCCTGCGGATGCAGGCCGTGCCCGCGGCCGAGGCCGCCTTCGATCCCGCCCGGAAGGTCGCCCTCACCCGCATGTCCTGGGTCCTCCTCGGCGTCGTGGTGGCGATCCTCCTGATCGCCGGAGCGGTAGTCTCCGGCCTCCTCCTGGTGAGCCTCGAACGGCGCCGCAAGGAGATCGCGCTCCAGGTCGCCCTCGGGATCTCCCGCCGCCGGCTGTCCGGCGAGCTCCTCGGGCAGAGCCTGCTGCTCTCCGCTCTGGGGGCCGTCGCCGGGTTCGGCCTCTCCAGTCTCGCCCGGCGCCTGCTCCTGGCGCGGCTCCCCGCCGGTCTGCCGATCCCCACCCAGGTCGCCTCCTCGCTCGCCGACCCACGGGTCCTCGCCTTCACCGTCGCCGCCTGCCTGGCCGTCGGCCTGCTCTTCGGCCTGGCGCCGGCCCTCCGCGCCCTGGCGACCGCCCCGGCCGGCACCCTCAAGGGGGAAGGAGGTGGAGTGAGCCGGAGCGGCCTGGCGCTGCGCCACGCCTTCGTGGTCTTCCAGGTGGCGCTCTCGACGGTGCTGCTCCTGGTGGCGGGCCTCCTTTTGCGCACGCTCTCCCGGATCACCGCGACGGCGCCCGGCTTCGCGCCCCAGGGGGTCCTGACCGCCTCGCTCGACCTCGGCCTCCAGGGCTACGCCCCCGAGGCCGGGACACGTTTCGCCGCAGCGCTCCACGACCGCCTGGCGCACACCCCGGGGATCGTCGGCGCGGCGGTGGCCGGGAGCGTGCCGGGAACGTTCTCGGTCCTCGGCCTGAGCTTCCAGGTGGCGGGCTACCGGCCGCGGCCGGGGGAGGAGCTGGAGGCGGATTTCGACCCGGTGACCCCGGGCTATTTCAAGACCCTGGGCATCCCTCTCCTCCGCGGCCGCGACTTCACCGAGCAGGACGGCGCCAAGGCGCCGGCGGTCGCGATCGTCAACGAGACCATGGCCCGGCGGTACTGGGTGGGTGGGCCAGGGAGAGACGCCATCGGCCAGCGGCTCGGCGACGTGGCGCCGCAGGGTGCCTTGATCGTCGGAGTGGTGGCGGACGTGAAGCACAAAGGGCCGCGCATTCCGGCGGTGCCAATGTTCTACATGCCGCTCGCGCAGTTCTCCTGGCCGAGCCTGACCGTCGCGGTGCGCACGCAGGGCGATCCGCGGGTCGCCCTGCCGGCCTTGCGGCAGGCGGTGGCGGGCCTCGACCGGGGCCTGCCGCTCTTCGACGTCCAGACCCTGGAGGAGCGCGTCGAGCGGTCGCTCGCCAGGGAGCGCGCGGTGGCCGGCCTCTTCTCCGCCTTCGGCCTCCTGGCGCTGCTCCTCGCCGTGGGGGGGCTCTACAGCGTGATCTCCTACGCCACGGAGCTTCGCACCCGCGAGTTCGGCATCCGGATGGCCCTGGGCTCCGGCGCCTCCGGGGTGCGGCGGCTGGTGCTGCGGCAGGGGGTGGTCCTCGCCCTCTCCGGTCTCGGCCTCGGTCTCCTCGCGGCCTTCGGCCTGACCTCCCTGCTGTCGAGCCTGCTGGTGGAGATCAGCGCCACCGATCCCGCCACCTTCGTCACCATTCCGCTCCTCCTCACCGGGGTGGCCTTGCTGGCCTGTCTCCTCCCGGCCTACCGGGCGACCCGGGGGAACCCGATGCTGGCGTTGCGGAGTGAGTAGGAGGGATATGACGAAAGCCGAGATCCAGCGTCAGGTAATGGAGCTGCCCGAGGAGGAGCGGTTGGAGATTGCGGACGCGATCTGGGTCAGCCTGCTCGAGCCGGACGCCATCCCCTTGCCCCAATGGCAGAAAGACCTGCTGGAGGAACGCCTCGCCAGTGCCGATACCGAGGAGGGCCGGGACTGGGAGGACGTCAACGTCGAGATCTGGCCCCAGAGCCGGTGACCCCGGCGCGTCAGGCAGCGGTCGAGAGGCGCCGGTTCATGACCCGCCAGAACGTGGCCACTGCCTCGGGCTTGCCGTCGAAGTAGTCCTCGAAGAATCCGCAGTCGTTTAGCGGAGGAGGGTAGGCGTAACGCTCGTTGTCTTCGCCTAGCGAGCTAACCCAGTCGACCGGTTCGTGAGCGTCGAGGATGGTGAAGAGGTCATTTGGGTAGAGGTAGGGGCGCCCCTGGTCGTTCAGGATCCGGAGACTATCGGCCTCGATGCCAAGAACCACGTAGGGCTGCTCCGGTGTCAGGTCCAGGTAGCGTGGATCCCGTTCGCGTAGCTGGACGATCATCGTTCCGTGACCTGCTTCCTCTTCAGCTCCACTTGGCCGATTCCGGGGTGCTCGTACCAGTGAAGCTCATACGGTCCATCGTCGTCTTCCAGTCGTGGGCTGCTCTTCTTCACCCATCGAGAGGCCCTGCCCCCGTAGCTTGCCACCAGCCGCTCGACATCCCGGATGCGACGCCCCTTCGCGATGACTCGCGACTGAGACATCACCGCTGGGCTCAAGGTCGGAATGATCTAGGTTCTCCGGCCGTTCGCCTCTTTGAGGCTACCATGCACCCGCGGCATGGACAACCGCCAGTGCCGATTTCGAGGCGGGCCGGAACTGGGAGGACGTCAAAGCCGAGGTCTGGCTCGAGAGTAGGTGATCCAGGCGCGTCGGTCGGCGCCGAGCGTCTTCTACTCGCCCGCCCTCCTTACCCGCTGCCTGTGAGTCCGGGGCCGGCATCTTCTTCTCTGGGTGCTGATTTAGGTTGCTGTAGAGAGCTATCGAATGAAGCGGATCGAGCAGACCTCCGCCTCGGCGACCCGGTCGAGTTCGTGCACGAAGACCGGTCTAGCGCAGGGCAAGCTTCCGTTCCTCGAGCTCGATCTCCTCCTGCTTGCGTCGCGCCAGCTCCTCGCTCCCTGAAGTGAGACCGCGGCCAGATCCCCGCAGGCGCCGCAAACGCGCCCGGCGCTCCTCCGGAGGCAGCGTCCTGAATGGTCTCGGGTCCTGCGCCAGCTCGGCGGCCAATGCCGCCAGACGCCCACGGGCCGGCGAGGCTGCGGCTCGCTCCTCCTCGTTCTCTGCCAGCTCAAGCACGATCAGCTCGACGGGACCGGAACGGACGGTGTCGGGAAACTCGATACCATAGCACCAAGCCGGCCCCTCCTCAGTCCGCGATCGCCGCCTCGACCACCAGCGGCGGCGCCTCCGTTCCGAACTCCCCCTCCCAGCGCGCGATCACCACCGTCGCCAGGCAGTTGCCGATAACGTTGACCGAGGTGCGCGCCATGTCCATCAGCTCGTCGATCCCCAGGATGATGAAGATCGGCTCGACGGGGAGGTTGAAGGAGGCCGCGGTGCCCAAGAGGATGACGAGTGAGGCGCGGGGCACTCCGGCCACCCCCTTGCTGGTCAGCATGAGGGTGAAGACCATGAGGAGCTGCTGGCCGAGGCTCATCTCGATGCCCGCCGCCTGGGCGACGAAGACCGAGGCGAGGGAGAGGTAGAGGGTCGTGCCGTCCAAGTTGAAGCTGTAGCCGGTGGGGATGACGAAGGCGACGATCTGGCGCGGCACACCCAACGCCTCCATCGCCTCCATGGCGCGCGGCAGGGCGGCCTCGGAGCTGGTGGTGGCGAAGGCGATCGAGACCGGCTCGGCGATCGCCTTGACGAAGCGCCGGATCGGCACCTTGGCGAGGAGGGCGACCGGCAGGAGCACGACGAGCAGGAAGACGATCAGGGCCGCGTAGAGGGTCGCGAGCAGCTGGAAGAGGTTGTAGAGGACCCCCAGGCCCATGTGTCCCACGGTGTAGGCGATCGCCGCGCCCACCCCCACGGGGGCGAAGAGCATGACGATGTTGGTGAACTTGAACATCGTCTCCGACAGGCTCTCGGCGAATTCGAGCATCGGCCGCCGCCGCTCCTCACGGAGGAGCCCGAGGGCGATGCCGAAGAGGATGCTGAAGACGACGATCTGCAGCACCTGCCCGTCGGCCACCGACTTGGCGATGTTCTCCGGGAAGACGTGGAGGATGATGTCGGTCGGCGTCTGCTTGACCGCCGCGAGCTCCTCCTTGTGCACGCTGGGGGGGAGCTTGACCCCCACCCCGGCGCGGCTCAGGTTGATCGCCGCGAGGCCGATGAAGAGGGCAATCGTCGTCACCACCTCGAAGTAGACGAGGGCCTTGACCCCCATCCGCCCGACCTTCTTCAGGTCGGTGTGCCCGGCGATCCCCACCACCAGGGTGCCGAAGAGGAGCGGCCCGATGATCGTCTTGATCATCCGCAGGAAGACGAGGGAGAGGACCCGCAGGTTGACCGCGAAGGCGGGGAAGTCGTGGCCGATCTCCGCCCCCAGCACCATGCTGGTCAGGATCCAGGTGGTGAGCGAACGCCGCACCGCAGCATAGGCGACGAGGATCGCGATCGCCACCCAGCGCACCGCGGTGAGCACCTCCGGCGGCAGGAGGCGGAGACCATGGCCCTCGGCGTAGCCTTGGCCGACCGAGAGGAGAGCGGCGACCGCCAGGGCGGCTAAGGCGGCAAGGAGGAGCCTGCCTTGCCAGGGGTGGATCGTACGCGGTTGGGCTTGCACGGCCGGAGAGTCTACACGAGGTCGGAGTCTCTCCGGGACCTTCAGAAACGACTTCGGGAACGTCCGGAACGGTTTCGGGAGCTTCCAGAACGACTGCGGGAAGGTCCGGAACGGTTTCCGAAGCCTCCGGAACGACTTCAGGAACGTCCGGAACAGTTCCCGGAACGTCTGGAACGACTTCCGGGACATTCCGGAACGTTTCCGGAGGCACGGATACACATTCGGACGCGCGGAATGTGTATCCGGGGCCTCCGGAACGACTTCCGGAGCATCCGGAACGGTTTCCGGAGCATCCGAAAGACTTTTGGCGCGTCCGAAACGGTTTCCGGAGCCTCCGGAACGACTTTTGGCGCACCCGAAACAGTTTCCGGAGCCCCGGATACACATCCGGACGCGCGAAATGTGTATCCGGGACTCCTGAAGGTGTTTCCCGCCCGCTACCGCGTCCCTCCCCCCTTGGGCGGGGGCGGTTGGGGATGGGGGGAGGACAGGCATAGGCGCTAACTTTGCGATCGGGAGGGGTTGTAGAGACGGCCAGCCGCTACCCCAGCCCTTGCCGTGACCTCGAACACCAGGCCGTCTCCAACGCCGCCGGGACCCAGGCGTTCCCGGCCTGCGGAGACGCCCTGGCGGCGGTGGTTCCGGGGGATTTTGTGGTAGCGGCTGGTCGTCTCTACGAAGGCACCGCGCCGGTAAGTTAGGGCCAATGGGGGGGACACCACGTCGGGGGATCTCCTTCAGAGGATTCGGGAGCAGTCTATCAGCGAGGGCTGCTGCGAGTTCGAAACGCCCCCCTCCTGTCAGAAGCGCTCAGCCCCGCCGCCCCGGCGCCAGCAGGTTCGCCGTGATCTTCTGCACCCGCGGGTCCAGGCCGCGCGGCTGGGTGCGGCCGAAGCGGGGGAGGAGGTAGCCGGGCGGGGAGGAGAGCCCGGTCGTCCACCAGATGGTGGCGCCGTTCCAGACGAAGTTGCCCTGCGGGCCGGGGTAGATCGTCGCCGTGTAGTGCCCGCGGATGCGGTTGCGGCCACGCGGCCGGACGTCGCCCTGGGCGACGATCGCGAGGCCGGGGATCGTCGTCGCCGGATGGCCGTGCCACTCCCAGCCCACCAGGCCGGGGATGCCGTCGCCCTCCTTCATCCCGGTCCCCTCGAAGACCCAATGCTTGGCATCGGCGCAGATCCAGGGGGCGCCGCCGGTCAACGGGTAGTTGGTGCGGGCGCCGACCAGGAGCGACTCGTCGGGGCCGTGCTGGCGCAGGCCCTTGATCTCCGGGAAGTCGAGGACGTTCAGCGCCTCGATCGGTCCGAACTGGCCGATCCGCGAGAAGGTGCGGTTCGGCACCCCCTGGGTGTCGGGGCCGAGATCGATCAGCCCGTAGCAGGTGTTGGCGGAGAAGAAGGCGAGGTTCACCCCGGCGTCCCGGGCGGCGCGGACGTGGTCGTGCATCTCCCGCGTCCAGTACTCGTCGTGCCCCACCGACAGCCAGGTCCCCGCCCGCAGGAGGCCCTGGGGGTCGGTGTGGGTGTCGACGTTCCCGATGTAGGAGACGTCGTAGCCGTTCTGCTCCAGCCAGTAGGCGAGGGGAAACTCCCAGAGCAGGAACTCGCCCGAGCCCTGGGAGAGCGGCTGGTCGACCATCTGGCAGTACTTGCCGTAGGGGCGGTTCCAGCTCACCCGCACCCCCGGCCCCCAGTACCAGATCTTCCTGCCGTCGTCGTAGAGCGAGAACTGGCTCGGCCAGCGGTTGTAGGCCGCCCAGGTGGTGTCGCTCGACTGGAAGAGGAGGTCGCACGGGCGGTCGTCGCGGACGATGAAGATGACGTAGCTCTGGACGCCCCCGCGCTGAGCGGTGAGCTTCCCCAGGTAGACCCCGCTCGGCCAGTCCTTGGGGAGGACGATCTCGGTCGCCTTCTCCCAGCGGCAGTCGCGCAGGCGCTCCGGACCGATCGGCGGATCGGGCTGGACCCGGCCCTGGAACGGCCCCAGGCGCGCGACGAGCCGCCCCCCCTTGCCGCCGTAGAAGCCCATCCGGTAGAGGTCGAGGGTGAAGGGCGAGGCCGGGTTGGTGCTGACGAAGAAGGCGAGCCGGTCGCCCGCCCGCAGGCTGGTCCGCGAGCCGTAACCCTCGATCGCCGGGCAGCGGTACTGGGTCGCCGGATCGACCAGCGTGCGGGTCAGCAGCCAGTCGGTGGTGCCCGGCTTGGCGTTCTCCGCCCGGATGAGGTCGTTGCCAGTGCCCCCCCGGCTCCTGGCGCGGCCCTTGCCCCGACCGGCGGCACTCTGGAGGCCGCCCAAGGCGGAGACCAGGCCGGCCGCCGCCACCCCCTTCAGGAGCTGGCGCCGGTCGAACCTCGCGGGCTGGTCCTGGTCGTCTTTCATCGCACGGTGAGGGGAGAGGTAGGGGAGCCCACGCCCATCCTGTCAAAAAGGGTCCGCTCTGCCAAGCCGTGTTTCTGGTACTATCCGCGAACCGAACCCGACGTAGAGATAACCAGCAATTTCGTATCGCCTCCGCACCGGAGCGAGCATGGCCCAGTACAGCATTCCGTTCAACCGCCCCGCCCTGGTGGGCACCGAGTTCCGTGCCATGCAGGAGGCGGTGGAGAAGGGGAAGATCTCGGGCGACGGGGAGTTCACCCGCCGCTGCCAGACGCTGCTCGAAGCGGCGCTCGGGGCGCCCAAGGTGCTCCTCACCACCTCCTGCACCCATGCGCTGGAGATGACCGCGCTGCTCCTGGACATCCAGCCGGGCGACGAGATCATCCTGCCCTCGTTCACCTTCGTGTCGAGCGTCAACGCCTACGTCCTGCGCGGCGCCCGGCCGGTCTTCGTCGACATCCGTCCCGACACCCTGAATTTGGACGAGCGCCAGCTCCCGGACCTGGTCACCCCACGCACCCGGGCGATCATGCCGGTCCACTACGCCGGCGTCGCCTGCGAGATGGAGACCATCCTAGAGACCGCCGAGAAGGCCGGCGCCGCGGTGGTCGAGGACAACGCCCACGGCTTTCTCGGCAGGTGGAACGGCCGGATGCTGGGGACCCTGGGCGCCCTCTCGACCCTCTCTTTCCACGAGACCAAGAACTTCACCTCCGGCGAAGGCGGCGCCCTGGTGGTCAACGACCCGCGCTACCTGGAGCGGGCCGAGATCGTGCGCGAGAAGGGGACTAACCGGGCGCGATTCTTCCGCGGCGAGATCGACCGCTACAGCTGGGTCGACCTCGGCTCCTCCTACGTCCCCTCGGACCTCCTCGCGGCCTTCCTCTACGCCCAGCTGGTCGAGCGGGAGCGCATCCAGGCGCGGCGCGGGGCGATCTGGGAGCGCTACCAGGAGGAGCTCGCCCCCTGGGCCGAGGAGCACGGGGTCCGCAGGCCGATCGTGCCCGCCGGCTGCGAGCAACCCTTCCATATCTTCTACCTGCTCCTGCCCTCGCTCGCCGTGCGGCAGGCGCTCATCGAGCACCTGAAGGCCCAGGGCATCCTGGCGGTCTTCCACTACGTGCCGCTCCACCTCTCCGAGTACGCGCGGCAGGCGGGGGGGCGGGGCGACTGCCCGGTGGCGACCGACCTGAGCGACCGACTGCTGCGCCTGCCGCTCTACTTCAACCTCTCGGAGGGCGAGCAGACCCGGGTCATCGAGACGGTGCGGAGCTTCCATGGCTTCTGAGCCGCGGCCCGAGACCGGCGAGATCCGGCTGCCGGCGCGGCCGGTCCTCCTGCCGCCGCCGGAGACCGCGCCGACCGCCGAGGTGACCGAGTGGCGCGAGGTCCTCTACGCCGCCCTCCTCGCCGTCGTCCTCACCGGCGCCTTCTTCCTCGCCCAGCGCCGGATCGACTGGAACCCGGCGGACGAGGGCTTCCTCTGGGACGGGGCGGTGCGCACGGCGCACGGCGGGGTGCCTCTGCGCGACTTCCGCTCCTACGATCCGGGGCGCTACTACTGGGCGGCGGCCTGGGCGCAGCTCCTGGGCGACGGCATTCTCGCTCTCCGCCTGTCGACCGCGCTCTTCGAGGCCTGCGGCCTCTTCTGCGGCCTCCTCGCGGCGCGCCGCGCGGTCAAGAGCCGCTGGGGGCTCCTCCTGGTCGGGCTTCTCCTCCTCGTCTGGATGTCGCCGCGCCACAAGCTCTTCGAGCCGGCGCTCGCCATGATGGCGGTGCTCGTCGCGGTGCGGCTGATCGAGAAGGTCTCGCTCCGGCGCTGCTTCGTGGCCGGCGCCCTGGTCGGCTTCGCCGCCTTCATGGGGAAGAACCACGGGCTCTACACCTGTGCCGCCACCCTCTGCCTGCTGCTTTTCCTGCACTTCCGGCTCGACCCGGGACGGCTGGAGGCGCGGCTCCTCGGGCGCCGTCTCCTCGCCTGGGCGGCGGGCGGGGTGGCCGGCTTCGCGCCGCTCCTCGCCATGCTCCCCCTCCCCGGCTTCTTCGCCAGCTACGTCGACTCCTTCCGCTTCTTCCTCCTCCAGGGGAAGACCAACTACCCGGAGCCGTTCCCCTGGCCGTGGCTCTTCGTCCGCGCCCGGCTCGACGAGGCGGGGGAGCGGCTGCATGCCTTCGGGCGGGCCGAGCTCATCGCCTTCGGCGTCGTGCTCCTCCTGGTGCCGCTCTTCTTCGCCGCCGCCGCCTGGTTCGCGGCCAGTGTCGAGCGCGAGAGCCTGGGCCGGCGGACCCTTCTCCTCGCCGGGGCTTTCGTCGGCCTGTTCTACGCCCATCACACCTACTCGCGGACCGACTTCTTCCACCTCACCCAGAGCCTCCACCCGGTCCTCCTCGGGGTCGTCGCCCTGCCGTTCGCCGTCCGCCCCGAGTGGCGCCGCCAGGCGAGTTTCCTCGTGGGCGCCGTCCTGGTCGCCGCCACGGCGCTCACCGCGATGCCCCAGGCGCCCCTCTTCCACCGGCTCACCGCGGAGGCCCCCTTCGTCCCCTTCGACCTCGCCGGCGACCGGGTCTACCTGCCGCCCCGCCAGGCCGCGGTGATGGAGACGGTGGGGCGCAACCTGGACGCCCGGGTGCCGCCGAACGAGCCGATCCTCTTCGCCGCCCACATCCCGGGCTTCTACCCGGCCTTCCGCCGCCGGCCGCCGGTCTGGGACTCCTACCCGATGTGGCCGGGGATCGGCGGGCTGGACGAGCGGATGCTGGGCGAGCTCAAGGCCAGGGACGTGCGCTGGGCCCTGATCGCCACCTATCCGATGCCGGGGAGCGACGAGCTGCGCTTCTTCAATGCGTATCCGCAGGTGTGGAAGTATCTGGAAGCGAGCTTCGAGCGCGTCAAAACGCCGGACATGCCGCGGCGCCTGCGGCTCTACCACAAACGCTGAGCCGGTTCCTCCACTTTTCCAGGGAGATCCCGATGCGACAGCCCCTGTCTACTCTCGTTCCGGTCCTGGTGGTGCTGTCCGCCGGCTCGCTGCCCGTGCGGGCGGAGGAGCCGCCGGCCCAGCTCCTCGCCCGGCTCCTCGCGCCGACGCCGATCGTCGCTGACCTGGCCGAGCTGACCGACACCATCGGCGGGCGCCCCACCGGCTCGCCGGCTCTCGACCGCGCCGTCGAGTGGGGGCTCGGCCGTTTCCGCGAGGCGGGCCTCGAAAACGTCCATGCCGAGGAGTACGTCGCCCCCCGCCTCTGGCTGCCGGGACCGGAATCGGCCGAGGTCACCCAACCGCGCGCCCCCTGGCAGCCGGCCGAGCGTGCCGCCCTCCACGTCGCCGCGCTCGCCTACTCCTCGCCGACCCCGGCCGCCGGTCTGGAGGCCGAGGTGGCCGACGTGGGGAGCGGCGAAGAGGCCGGGTTCGCCGCCGCCGGCGGGCGGGTCCGCGGGCGGCTCCTCCTCCTCCACACCGAGCCGATGCGGAGCATCGACGACCTGTTCAAGGAATACCTGGAGACCCCGGGGATCGAGAGCCGTGCCCGGGCCGGCGGCGCCGCCGGCATCCTCTGGACGTCGAACCGCCCGGGCCGCCTCCTCTACCGGCACAACCTGACGCTCGACGGCTCGCTCTCCCCCCTGCCGGGAGCGGTGGTGGAGCGCGAGGGGGCGCTGCGCCTCGTCCGGCTCCTCGCCGCGGGGCAGACCGTCAAGGTGCGCCTGCGCCTCGCCAGCAGCAGCCCGACGGAAGCGCGGGCGAAAAACGTGGTAGCCGAGGTGCGCGGGCGGGAGAAACCCGAGGAGGTGGTGATCCTGGGCGCCCACCTCGACAGCTGGGACCTCGGTCGCGGCGCGCTCGACAACGGTTGCAACGCCTCCCTGGTGCTCGACGTGGCGCGCCAGGCCATGGCTCTCGCCCGCGCCGGCCTCCGTCCACGGCGGACCCTGCGCTTCATCCTCTACAGCGGCGAGGAGGCGGGGCTCTTCGGTTCGTTCGGCGAGGTGCGCCTGCACCGCGCCGAGCTCGACCGGGTGAAGGCCCAGGTGATCTACGACGAGGGGACCGGCCGCACCACCGGCTTCTCCCTGGGCGGCCGGGCGGACCTGAAACCGGCGGTCGAGGCGGCGCTCGCCACGGCCGGCGCCTTGGGTCCCTTCGAGCAGACGACCGACGCCTTCGTGGGGACCGACAACTACGACTACCTGCTGGAGGGGGTGCCGAACCTCGTCGCCAACCAGGCCGGCGCCCCCTACCTGCCGGACTACCACGCCGAGTCGGACACCTACGACAAGGCCGATCTGCGCGAGCTGAAAGCCAACGCCGCCATCGCCGGCGTCCTCGTCTGGGGGCTGGCCGACGCGGCGGCCCCCCCGGGACCGCGGCAGTCGCGCGCCGAGGTCGTCGCCCTGCTCAAGGCGACGGGTCTCGACGAGCAGATGAAGAGCTTCGGGCTCTGGCCGGGCTTCGCGAGCGGCGCCCGCGGGCGCCAGCCGTAAGCCCGGGGCCTAGTGTAGTGCGTCGGAAGTTCGGTGCCTTTTTCGCGGCCCCCCCCGGAGAGTCATCCTGAAGGAGCCTTTGGCGACGGAAGGATCTGGGCGGGGGAAGCTTCCGCCTTCGCGCCTCTTTTCCCCCTCCCAGATCCTTCTGGCTCGCGGAACTCGCCCTCAGGATGACGATAGGAGGAGGCGCCGCGGACACCCGGCTTAAGGACCGATCTGCAAGACCCACTACACTAGAAGTACTGCGGCATGAGCGGCTGGAGGACCTCGGTCTGCCACTCCGCGGGGTCGGTCACCGAGGGGTCGTTCAGGTAGAACTCCCAGGGCGGCCCGGCCGGCTCGCGGCCGTTCTGCTGCACCCAGGAGCCGAGCGCCTCGGAGGCCGCCGGCAGCCCATCGTAGGGGCCGACGTGGACGGTGGCGACCGCCAGGCCGGCGGGCAGCTCTCCCGCATGGACCGACCCGTCCCCGGGGAGGGCGCGGTCGACGAGGACCCCCGCCTCCAGCTCGATGTCGTCGCCCGCCCGCTGGTGGTAGCGGGTGAAGACCGGGCCGGCGATCTTCCCGCCCGCGCCGTTGACGTAGCGCCCGACGTCCTGCAGGTACTTGCCGATCGTCGCCGTCAGGGTCGCGGGGGCCGCCTTGCCCCGGATGCTGAGGACCGGCTGCGACTGGATTTCGCGCAGCTTGCACTGGTACGGCATGGTTCCACTCCTCTCCTCCAGAAAAACCTCCAGCCAACAGAAGACATCGAACTGCTCGCTATTGTCGCACGAAGCGGGGCGGCCCGGGGAGACGCCCTGGCGTTCGTAGTCTATGCGAGCCCCGTGGCAACGGCTGGGCGTCTCTACCCGCTACCCGCGCCGTCTTCGTAGAGACGCCCCGCCGCTTACCACCGAACTCCCCGGAACCACCGTCGCCAGGGCGTCTCCGCAGGCCGCAGACGCCGCCCTCAGCGCCCCTTCTTCCCCTCGGCCTCCGCCAGGTAACCCAGGCACTTGTAGACCAGCTTGGCGGCGAGGAAGTCGCTCGCCGGCTGCTGGCCCAGGGGGGCCAGCTCGACGCAGTCCATGGCGACCACCTCTTTTTCGTGGAAGAGGGTGCGCAGGAGGGCCAGGGTGGGATACCAGAGGCCGCCGCCGGGCTCCGGGGTGCCGGTCCCCGGCACGAGCGAGGGGTCGAAGTAGTCGACGTCGAAGGTCAGGTAGACCTTCTCCGGCAGCCGGGCGAGGAGCGGCGGGAAGAGCTCGGCCGCGCGGTCGAGCTGGTGCCCCCAGATCACCGCCAGGCCCTGCTCGCGGATTACCCGCGCCTCCGGGGCGGAGAGCGAGCGGAGGCCCACGGCGAGGGTGGGGACGCCACCGTCGACGATCCGCTTCATCACCGAGGCGTGGCTGTAGGGGGTGCCCTCGAACTCCTGGCGCAGGTCGGCATGGGCGTCGAACTGGACGACCCCGACCTTGCCGTGGACGGCGCGGGCGGCGGCGACCGGCGCCTGGGTGAGGCTGTGCTCGCCGCCCAGGGTGACGAGGAACTTGCCGCACGCCAGGTGCTGCCGCGCCTCGGTCGTCAGCTCCGCCATGGCCGCCGCCATGTCGAAGGCCTCGGGGAGGAACGGCGGCAGGGTCGCGATCCCCTGGCGGTAGGGCTCGGTGCCCAGCTCCTCGTCGTAGAGCTCCATGGCCTGGGAGGCGCGGAGGATCGCCTGCGGCCCCCCGGAGGTCCCCTTGCCGTAGGAGGTGGTGCGCTCGAAGGGGACCGGGAGGATCGCCACCCGGCTGGTTTCGTATTGACTGTCCGCCTCTTCCAAGAGGCCGAAGTTGGTCGGCAGACTGGGCATGGCGCGGGTTTGTAGCACGAGATGACAGAATAGGTCCATGCCTCTCCTCGATACCCCCCTCGAGCTGCCGGCCGAGCTGCGCCCCCGCCTCGGGAAAGCCCGCCGCGCCGTGGCCTTCACCGGCGCCGGGATCTCCAAGGAGAGCGGCCTCGACACCTTCCGCGACGTGGGCGGCGTCTGGCAGCAGGTCCGCCCCGAGGACATGGCGACGCTCGACGCCTTCCGCCGCCGGCCGGCCGTGGTCTGGAGCTGGTACGCGGAGCGCTGGGGTCGCGCTTCGGCGGTCGCCCCCAACCCCGCCCATTTCGCGCTCGCCCGCTGGGAGGAGATCTTTCCGTACTTCACCCTGGTGACCCAGAACGTCGACGGGCTCCACCCGCGCGCCGGCAGCCGCCGCCTGATCGAGCTGCACGGTACCCTCGCCTGGGCGCGCTGCGACTTCTGCGGTTTCCGCCTGCCCATGGGGGAGGCGGTCGCGAAATCGCCCGACCGGCCGCCGGTCTGCGACTGCGGCGGCCTGCTGCGCCCCGCCGTCGTCTGGTTCGGCGAGACGCTGCCGCCGGGCGCCATGGAGCGCGCCACCGAGGAGGCCTCGCTCGCCGAGATCTTCCTCTCGATCGGCACCTCGGGGAACGTCTATCCCGCCGCCGGGCTGATCGACGTGGCGCACCAGTGCGGCGCCTGCCTGATCGAGATCAACCCCGAGCCCACCCCCTTCTCCCGGCTGGCGCACCTCTCCCTGCGCGCGCCGGCCGGGGAGGCCCTTCCCGCCTTGACGGAGGCGATCCTGGCATGCCGGCCACCGAATACCTGATCCGCGAGCTGCCGCTCACCGAACGGCCGCGCGAGCGCCTGCTCGAGCAGGGGAGCGGCGCGCTCTCCGACGTCGAGCTCGTCGCCGTCCTCCTGCGCACCGGCCGGGTGGGCTGCTCGGCCCTGCAGATGGCGCTCGACCTGCTCTGCGAGACTGCGGGTCTGGGCGGCCTCCTCGGCCTCTCCCCGGAGGCCCTGAAGCGCTCCGGCCTGGGGCCGGCCAAGGCGGCGAGCCTCCTCGCCGCGATCGAGCTCGGGAGGCGCCTAGCGCGGGAGGAGATCGGCCAGCGCGACCCCATCGCCGGCCCGCGGGACGTGGTGCGCTACTTGGCTCTCCGCTACGGGACGCGCGACCAGGAGGTGATGGGGGCGCTTTTCCTGGACGCCCGCCGCCGGTTGATGGGCGAGCGCGAGATCTACCGCGGCACCCTGGACCGCGCCGTGGTCGAGCCGCGGGAGGTGCTGAAGGAGTGCCTGCTGCGCGGCGCCGCCGGGGTGGTCCTCTTTCACACCCACCCGAGCGGCGATCCCTCGCCCTCCCCCGAGGACCTGGTCTTCACCCACCGCATGCAGCAGGCGGCCGACGTGGTGGGGGTGACCCTCGTCGATCACCTGGTGCTTGGCCACACCGGCCGCTTCGTCTCGCTGCTCTGCAAGAGCGCGTGGTAGCCTGGAGCGGCCATGGCGCGCTACCACCTCGACTGCTGGAGCGGGATCGCGGGGGACATGTTCCTCGGCGCCTGTTTGGATTTAGGAATGCCGCTCGCGGTGGTTTCCGAGGCGGTCGAGCGGCTCGGTTTGCCGGGGGTGGGCGTCGAGAGCCGGAAGGCGCTGCGCGGCGGCCTGGCGGGCACGCGGTTCCGGGTGCTGGTGGATGGGCGGCCGGTCGAGGGGTTGGATCCGGAGGAGGGGGGGGCGGAGCAGGAGCAGCACGGGCAGGGGCACGGACACACGGACGCGCACGGACACTCGCACGGACAGGAGCACGGACACCACCACCACCCACCCCACCAGCATGGACGGGACCTGGCGGAGATCCGGCGGTTGATTGGGGGGAGCGGTTTGGCTCCGGCGGTGCGGGAGAGGGCTCTGGCCCTCTTCAACCGGTTGGGGGAGGCCGAGGCTCGGATGCATGGCATTCCGGTCGAGCGGGTCCACTTCCATGAGGTGGGGGCGGTCGATTCGATCGTCGACCTGGTGGGGGCGGCGGCGGCGATCGAGCATCTGGCCCCGGAGCGGCTGACCTGTGGGACCGTCAACGTGGGGGGCGGTCGGGCCGAGACGGCGCATGGCGAGCTGCCGGTGCCGGCGCCGGCTACCGCCGAGCTGCTGGCCGGCATCCCGGTTTTCGGCGGGGGAGGAGGGGAGCTGACGACGCCTACCGGCGCGGTGCTCCTGGCCCTCCTGGTCGACGAGTTCGTCGAGCTCCCCGGCCTGGTTCTGGACGGCGCCGGCTACGGGCTCGGCCGCCGCGAGGTGCGGGAACGGCCGAATGCCCTTCGCCTGCTGCGCGGGCGGGCGGTGGCCGGTGCGGAGGCGGGAGCCCTTCCGGAGGTCATGGTTCTCGAATGCGAGGTCGACAACCTGCCTGGGGAGGGGTTCGGCTTCCTCATGGAGAGACTGCTCGACGCCGGTGCCCTTGACGTCTATTTCACCCCGGTGCAGATGAAGAAGAACCGGCCTGGCTCGCTGGTGACCGCCCTCTGCCGGCGGCCGCAGCTGGAGCAAATGGCGGCGCTCCTCCTCGCCGAGTCGGGCTCGCTCGGCTGCCGCTTCCATGCCGCCGGCCGCTTCGAGGCCGAGCGTGACTCGATTGAGGTCGAGACCCGCTTCGGTGCGGTGCGGGTCAAGCGCGCCCGCCTGGACGGCCGCGCCCTCTCGGCGGCCCCGGAGTTCGAGGACTGCCGGCGCCTGGCCCTGGAGCATGGAGTGCCCTGGCGCGACGTCTACCGCGCCACCCTGGCGGCGCTTTCCGGCATCCCCGGCGCGCAATAAGCTCGCTGCAAGCCTTTGTTGTAGGGACTTGCGATGAGCTCACCTGCCAAGCCCGATCTCCGCGAGACCTCCGCCACCGGCCGGCTGCAGCTCGGCATGGCGGGCGGAGGCGCCCTGCGCTGGGCGGTCGCCGACGTCACCGGCGTGGTCGAGGAGGCGCGCGGTCGGCTCGACCTGTCGCCGGTCGCCGCGGCCGCCCTCGGCCGCTGCCTGGCCGGGGCGTCGCTCCTCCTCCGCCTGGCGGCCAAGACGCCGACCCGGCTGGTCTTGGAGATCCGCGGCGACGGCCCGCTGGGCCGGGTGATCGCCGAGGCCGACCAGGAGGGGAACCTGCGCGGCATGGTGGGCGATCCGCACGTCGACGTGCCGCCCACTCCGGCGGGCAAGCTGGCGGTGGGCCGGGCGGTGGGGAAGGGCCTCTTGCGGGTGCTGCGCGAGCACGCGGGCGGCGGCAGCTACCACAGCCAGGTCGAGCTGGTGAGCGGCGAGATCGGCGAGGACGTGGCCCACTACCTGGAGCAGAGCGAGCAGAGCCGCTCGGCGGTGCTCCTGGGGGTCCTCGCCAAGCCCTTCGGCATCGCCGCCGCAGGCGGGATGATCGTCGAGGTGCTCCCCGGGGCGCCGGAGGACACCGTCGCCCGCCTGGAGCAAAACATCGCCGGGACCCCCGGGGTGAGCCACCTGGTCGAGGTCGGCGGCTCGGGGCATGTGATCGAGACCCTTCTCGCCGGCTTCGACCGCGAGGTGCGCGAGACCCGCCCCCTGCGCTATCGCTGCCGCTGCAGCAGGGAGCGCCTCCTGCACCACCTGGTCCTCCTCCCCGCGGACGACCGCGAGCACCTGCGCTCCGCAAGCGGCACGATCGAGGCCGACTGCGTCTTCTGCGGCAGCCGCTACGTCTACACGCCGGAGGAGCTGGGGCCGGCGGCGGAGTAGACGGTTTCCGGTCAGGCGCCGGGCCAGAGCAGGCGGAAGACCAGTCCGGTGGTCAGGGCGTAGAGCACGGCGTCGGCAATACCCCGCAGCGAGTTGGACCACGGGATCGCCTTCCAGATCGAATCCTGGAGGTAGCCGAAGGCATAGGCCGCGAAGGCGATGGTCCCGGTGATCCGCAGGACCTCCAGCCCCCCCGCGCCGGGGGCCAGGGAATGGCGCGCGAGGTAGCCGGTGACGAAGCTCACCAGGAAGCAGAAGAGGAACCATTGGACCAGGTTCTTGCCCATCGCCGGCGCACCGTTGCGCAGGACGGTCAGCATCGCGACGGGGCCGTCCTCGAACTTCTTGCGGATGGCGGGCTCCTTCAACTGGGACATCTCGGCACAGTAGGGAATGAAGTAGACGCCGGGTGCCGGGCCGACCTGGCGCACCGCCTGGGCGACTTTGTCCTCGTCGGCCAGCTGCTTGTAGTCGGCCCTGTGGTACCGCAGGGCCATGTGCACGACAGCGCTGACGAGCCAGACCGCAACTGCGGCGACGACGACGGGCAGCCACAAGCTTCCGAAGGGCATAGAATCCTCCTTGACGAAGGGTTGGGACCCGGAGTGTACACCGCGCGCGAGGTTTCCTACGCCCCCATCGTCTCCGGCCTCTCCGGCCACCCCGCCCCCGTCACCTGCTCCCACAGCTCGGTCAGATCCGCCGGCACCGGCGCCTCGAAGGCGACGGGCTCGCCGGTCGTGGGGTGGCGGAAGGCGAGCCGCCAGGCGTGGAGGGCCGGGCGGGGGAAGTCGCGGAGCGCCGCTTGCAGGGGGCGGGGGAGGGCCTTCCAGCGTGCCTCGCCGTAGACCGGGTCGCCGATCAGCGGATGGCCGAGGCTCTTGAGATGAACGCGGATCTGGTGGGTGCGGCCGGTCTTCAAGTCGAGGGCCAGGAGGGCGATCCCAGAGCGAGCCGCCAGGGTCGCGTAGCCGGTCCAGGCCGGGCGGCCGTCCGGGCGGACGGTCATCTCCTGGCGTTTCGTGGGGTGGCGGCCGATCGGCGCGGTGATCGTGCCGGAAGGCGGCTTCGGGGCGCCGTAGGTCAGGGCAAAATAGCGTTTCTGGACCTCGCGCGCGGCGAAGGCGCGGGAGAGGCGGGCGTAGGCGGCGGGGGTGCGCGCCACCACCATCACCCCGCTGGTGTCGCGGTCCAGCCGGTGGACGATGCCCGGCCGGCCGGGGCCGCCCACCCCGGCCATCTCGGGATAGTGGGCGAGGAGGCGGTGGGCGAGGGTGCCGCTCGGGCGGCCGGCCCCGGGGTGGACGGTCAAGCCCGCCGGCTTGGCCAGCACCACGAGGTCGGGGTCCTCGTGGAGGAGCACCAGCTCGCCCTCCTCCGCGACCACCCGCTCCTCGCGCCGCACCTCCGGCCGGCACGCCACGGCATCGCCCGCCGCCATCTCCTGCGACGGCCGGGCCGGCCGGCCGTTCACCTGCACCCGGCCGTCCCCGATCCAGCGCTGCACCTGGTTGCGCGGCACCGCGAGGTGGGCGGCCACGTGGCGGTCGAGACGGTCGCCCGCGGCCTCGGGCCCGACTCTCCAGGTGTGGGGCCAGGTGAGGGGGGGCGCGTCGTCCACGGGATCGGAGGCGGGGGGAGCGGCGGCCTAGCCCGGGCCGTCGGTCCCCGAGGGGGTGGGGGTCGCCGGAGCGGCGGCGGCCGGAGCGGGGACGTGGTGCATCTTCAGGCTGTCGATCGCCATGAGGACGATGCCGATCGAGATGGCGCTGTCGGCGATGTTGAAGGCCGGCCAGTGGTGGGTGCCGACGTAGACGTCGATGAAGTCGGTGACCGCGCCGCTCACCACCCGGTCGATCAGGTTGCCCACCGCACCGCCCACCACCAGGGCGAGCGCCACGAGGAGCGTCCGGTCGCGCGAGGGGGTGAACCAGAAGTAGAGGCCGACGGCGGTCAGGGCGGCGAGACCCAGGAGGGTGAGGAGCCAGCTGCCGCCGGTCATCCCCTGGGCGGCGAAGAGGCCGAAGGCGACCCCGGTGTTGCGCACGTGGGTGAGATTGAGCAGGCCGGGGAGGACCGACTCGGCGCCGTGATCGGGCAGGTGCATCTCGACCAGCCACTTGGTCCACTGATCGGCCACCAGGACGGCCAGGGAGACGAAGAGGTAGCGCAACTTGTAGAAGCCGGCGGCGACCTCGCGGGAGGGACGGATCGGGTGGGGGCTCGGATCAGGATTCACGGCGGACGGCATCTCCTGGGGCGGTCGGTACCCGTGGGAAGGCGAGGGCGGCGGCGCGGACCAGCTCGGGAAGGCGGGAGACCGCCTGGAAGAGGCGGATCCCGGAGGCGCCGGCGGCACCGGCCGCGGCGACCTCGTCGAGCCGGTCTAGTGTAACCCCTCCCAGGGCATAGACGGGAACGCCCAGGGCCGCCGCGCGCGAGAGACCGGGGAGGCCCGGGGGCGGACCGTAGCGCTCCTTGCCCGGAGTGGGGTAGATGGGACCGAAGGTGACATAGTCCGCCCCCGCCGCCCGGGCCGCCGCCACCTCTTCTGGATGATGGGTCGAGACGCCGAGGAGCACCCGCGCTCCCCAGCGCTTTCGCAAGGCCGCGACCGGGACCCCGTCGGCCGGGAGGTGGGCGCCGTCGGCCGAGGCGGCGAGCGCCACGTCCAGCCGGCCGTTGACCAGCAGCCGGGCGGGAGGCGGGAAGACCGTCCGGGCGAGACGGGCGAGGCCGTAGAGGTCGCGGTCGTCCATGTCCTTCTCGCGCAGCTGGAGGCCGTCGACCCCGGCGGCGGCGAGCTGCCGCACCCACGCCGGGAGATCGGAGTCCAGGGTCGCCCGGTCGCTCACCGCCAGCAGTCGGAAAAGCAGAGGAGAGGTCAGGTGCGCCGCCGCCAGGGGAGGAGCGCCTGGAGGTCGTTCGCCCCCCAGACCAGGTGGACGAGGCCGAAGCCCGAGACGGCGCCGCGGAAGACCGGGTGGAGGCAGACGGCGCTCAGGGGGCCGAGCGGCAGGTGGGAGAGCGTGCGGTCCCACGCCGGCCCCCAGGGCGCCAGGATCAGGAAGACCCCCGCCTCGACGCAGTAGAGGACGAAGAGGATGCGGAACACGGTGTTGGATCGCATGCGAGAGCCGATTGTAGCCCGCCTTCCCCCCGGCCGACGAAAAAGGGCACCCGTCGAGGCACGGGTGCCCTTGCGGCCGTCACCGGCCGGGCGGCTTCGCGGGCGGCCGCTGCGGCTGGGGCCGCTCCGTGCGCGGCGGCAGCGGGGCGGGCCGGGGGGCCGGCGGCGGCGTGGCGTGCGGCGGCGGCGCGGGCTGCGGCCGCGGTATCGGTTGCGGTATCGGCTGCGGGCGGGGCGTCGGTTGCGGCCGGGGAGCCGCGGGCGGCGGCGGTGTGGGACGTGGCGCGGGCTCCTGCCGCTGCCGGTGCTCGGGCCGCTCGTGGCTCGGGGGAGCCGGGTTCGCCGGGAGGTCGCGCGGCACGGCCGGACGGGCCGGGGTCGTGGGAGGGGCCGGCGTTCCGGGGTCGACCCGCGCGGGGCGATCCCGCTTGCGGTCCGCCGGCCGGCCCTCGCGCGGCGCGGTCGGCGTGGCGGGCGTTGGGCGGTCCCAGGTGTGGGCCGGCGGGCGGACCGTGCGGTCGCCGGGGTTGGGCCGCGGGACGGTCCGGGGTGCGGTCGGCTGGCGGTCCCAGGCGTGGCTCTGGAGCGCCGGCCGGTCGCCCGCTCCGGTCCCGGCCGGCGGCGTCCGCTCGGTCCAGCGACCACGGGTGCCGCCGATGCCGCCGATGCCGCCAATACCGCCGGCGTTGCTCGGGCTCTGGGGGCGGGTCCCCAGGGTGCCCGGGCGCAGCGGTGTCCCGGCCAGGTGGCCGCGATTCGACCCGCTCTGCGGCCCGTCGGCCAGCACCGTGCGCAGGACCTGCGGCGGCAGCTTGGGGTCCCGGGCCACGAAGGAGGTCACGTCCGGCAGGTCGTCGCCTTTGCCGCCGTGATTCCCTGGCCCCCCGCGATGCCGCAGCACCTCGAGGACCTGGTCCGGGTGACTCCAGCGGCCGGGGGTGAGGCCGCGGGTGTCGGTGGTGACGATGCCGCGCGGCAGCTCCCGCATCCGCATGTCGCCGCGCAGATCGCCCGCCGGGCGTACCCAGCGGTGGAGGTCGCGGTGGCCGAAGTGGCCGATGCCGACGAAATTCCAGTGCGCGAAGTGGTTCCAGTCGCCGCCCGCCCAGCCGTAGACGCCGAAGCGGAAGGTCGGGTCGTGGAAGCGGCGGCCGTACCAGCCGGTGTAGAAGCCGATCGGGCACCAACCGACGTAGGAAGGCCCCCAGTACCAGTAGACCCAGGAGGCGGCGAAGACGGTGCCCGGCTCCCACACCCAGCCGTAGCCGGGGAGGAAGTCCCAGGAGCCGTAGTGGTAGGGCACCCAGCCCCAGGGCTCGGTCGCCACCCAGCTCATGCCGCCCGGGGTGGAGGTCCAGTAGCCGTCGGTGTAGGGACGCCAGCCGCTATCGCCGGTAGCATCGGTGCTGACGGTCGGCCGCCAGTAGCGGTGGCCGTCGACGTCGAGCCAGGAGCCGTAGCGCGACAGGTCGCCGCCGTCGGCCAGCCGGGTCGTGAGGTCGCGGCCCCAGCGCTCGAGGGCATCGTAGCCGCTCGCCTGGGCGATGGTCGCCCGGGCGTCCCTATCACCCTCGGTACTGCCCTCGATCTGGCTCTCCTCGCCGGCCCGCACGCGGACCGAGCCGCGGCTGGTCACCACCTCGACGCTGCCGCGGCGGACGACGACCGAGCTCCAGCCCCCCTGGTCGGCGGTGGAGGTGATCCGGTAGGTACCCGGGTATTGGACGTAGATCGAGGCGTTGGGGGTGTCGATGCGGGGCAGCGCGTCGCCCAGGGCGTCCTCCACCACGACGAGCTGGAAGTTGCCCTCGGCGAGCGAGATCCGGGTGGACCCGCCGCTCGCGCCGTCCGTATCGCCGGCGAGTTGGTCGAGGACCACCTCGCTGCCGCCGTCGAGGCGCAGCAGGTTGCGGTCGGGGAGGACGATCTCGACCCGGCCGCGCTCGGCGACCTGGATACGGTCGCCCGGCAGCACCGGCCGGTTGATCTCGGCGGGGGTGGCGGCGCTCCGTTCGCCGTCGCCGGCCGGGATCAGGGTGGCGTCCCCCTCGATCGTGCGGAAATAGCCGTACGCTCCGCCGGCGGCGGGGTCCGTCTGGGCGGTCGCGGGTGGCGCGACCGCCGCGGCGGCGAGCGCCAGGAGCAGCGTGAATACCGAAACCAGGGCGCGGCCCGGCCGCGCACCGCGGGTCGTAAACGTTGGTGTCTGCATGATTTTGAGCCCTCGTCAGCTCCACTCAGAGCAACTTCCGGACCAGCCTTCGACATTCCCTAAAAGCCCCACAATAGCCGATACTTGGCTATAATGTGGCGCGCTCCAACTGTCCCCCGGCGTCCCCGGGAGTAGTCAGGGCCGTCCCCCGACGGCCGCGGCGGAAAGCGCGGAGCGAGGAGGCTTCCAACGTGGGCATCAAGAGCTGGTTCGGCGGTAGCACCAAACAGGCGCCGCAGGAGTACACGATCGACGACCTGGTCGTCCTCGAGCGCTACGACGAGGCGGGGGAGCGGCTGCGCGCCCGGCTCAAGACCAACCCCGAGGACCTGCACACCCGCCTCAAGCTGGCCGAGGTGTACACCCAGCTCAAGCAGTATGAGAAGGCGGTCGACGAGTACGGTTTCGTGGCCGAGGAGTATGCGAGCGACGGCTTCTACGACAAGGGGATCGCGCTTCTCTCGAAGGCGATGAAGCTGGCGCCGCTCGACAACTCGCTGCGCTTCAAGGTCGACAAGCTGCAGCGCGAGAAGAGCATGGAGCAGGTGCGGGCCCTGGCCCTCGAGGGGCTGCGCGCGGCGGGGGGCCAGAAGGCGGGCACCTCGGCGCTCCAGCTCGGCCGGCTGTGGCACAACCTGGCGGGGAGCAGCCTGGTGCAGCACCTGTCGGGCGAGCAGCTGAAGCGCCTGTTCGCCACCATGGAGCTGGTCGAGCTGCCGGTCGGCGCCACCTTCGCCACCGAGGGCAGCCCGGAGGCCTTCCTGCTCCTCCTCGTGCAGGGGATCGTCGACGCCTCCGTCCAGGGCACCGACGGCAAGCCCATCCTCCTGCGTAGCTTCACCTCCGGCGACATGGTGGGCGAGGCCGCGCTCCTGGAGCGCGGGACCTGGCCGGCGGACTACCGGCCGAGCGAGCCGACGATCGCTTTGAAGCTTACCCGCGAGGGGCTGGAGAAGAGCCTGGTCGGCAACTCCGACCCCCGCGCCTTCCTCGATTCCCTGCGCGAGCAGCACAACGATCGGAACGTGGCGGCCTCGCTGCGCCGTCTGCGGGCCGGGGTCTGATGGCCATCCTCGCCATCCGCCTCTACCCGGACCCGGTGCTCCGCACGCCCGGTCGCCCGGTCTCGCGCTTCGACGCGGATCTCGATAAGCTCGTCGCCGACATGATCGAGACCATGCACGCCGCCCCCGGGGTCGGCCTCGCCGCCCCGCAGGTGGGGGTCAGCACGCGCCTCGCCGTCGTCGACGTCTCGGTGGGCAAGGAGGCGGAGCAGCTCTACGTCCTCATCAACCCCGAGCTGGTGGAGAAGGCCGGCACCGAGGTCGACGTCGAGGGCTGCCTGTCGCTCCCCGGGATCAGCGACAAGGTTGACCGCCCGGTGCGCATCCGGGTCCAGGCCCTCGACCGCCAGGGGAAGCCGTTCGAGCTCGCGGCCGAGGGCTTCCTGGCGCGCGCCATCTGCCACGAGATCGACCACCTGAACGGCATTCTCTTCACCGACCACCTGCGCGGCCTGCGCAAGGAGCGGGTCAAGCGCCAGCTGAAGCGCCTCGCCTCCGGCACGGGGGGAGACCGCGCCGAGCCCACGGAACCCACCGAGCCCACCGAGGTGTCGATTTGAAGCCGCGTCGCTGCGTCCTCCGTAGCCTCCGTCCCCTCTTCCTCCTGGGCCTTGGCCTCCTCGGCGGTGTCGTCGGTGCCTGCGGCGGGGGTGGCGGCGGCGGGGGCACCCCCACTCAGCCGCCGCCACCCCCGCCGCCGACCCAGGCGAGCATCGCTTTCACCCCCGCGGCCGCCGCCGGCGCCGGGAGCCTGTCGCTCGCCAGGGGCGCCGCCAGCACGACGACCAAGCTGGTGCTGGAGGTGCGCTCGGGCGGCATCCAGGACCTCTACGGCGTCGCCTTCGACCTCCAGTATCCGGCGAACCTCCTGCAGCTGACCGCGACGACCAACCAGGGGTCGATCCTCTCGACCGGCACCTTTCAGGAGACCCACACCAGCGGCAACGTGGTGGTCGGGGTGAGCCAGCTCGGCCTCGTGCCGGGAGTGAGCAGCGCCGGCGTGGTCTTTCAACTGGAGTTCACGCCGCTCGCGAGCGGCACCGGCCTCTTCTCGTTCACCCGCAACTCCGCCCTCAACTCCAGCGGCGCGTCGATCGGCGGCGTCACCTGGATCGCGGGGTCGGTCACCACCGTCGTCCCCTGACCCGATCCATGCCCGAGCTCGTCCTCTACAACACCCTGGGGCGCGAGCTTGCTCCCTTCCGGCCGCAGGTGGCCGGCGAGGTCAAGCTCTACACCTGCGGGCCGACGGTCTACAACGACGTCCACATCGGCAACCTGCGGACCTTCCTCTTCGAGGACGTCCTGCGGCGCGCGCTCGAATACCTGGGCTACCGGGTGACCCAGGTGATGAACCTGACCGACGTCGACGACAAGACGATCCGCGGGGCGAACGAGGCGGGGGTGCCGCTCGACACCTTCACCCGCCCCTTCATCGACTCCTTCCACCGGGACCTCCAGACCCTGCACGTCGAGCCGGCGGAGCTCTATCCCCGGGCGACCGAGCACATCCCGGAGATGATCGCGCTGATCGCCCAGCTCATCGAGCGAGGGCATGCCTACGAGGCCGACGGCTCGGTCTTCTTCCGCATTGCGACCGACCCCGACTACGGCCGGCTCTCCGGCTTCGGGCACGAGCAGGAGGCGCGGCAGGGGGAGCGGGTGGCGAGCGACGAGTACGGCAAGGAGGACGTGCGCGACTTCGTGCTGTGGAAGGGGGCGAAGCCGGGCGAGCCCGCCTGGGATTCGCCGTGGGGACCGGGACGGCCGGGCTGGCATGTCGAGTGCTCGGCGATGAGCATGAAGTACCTGGGGGAGACCTTCGACCTCCACTGCGGCGGGGTGGACAACATCTTCCCCCACCACGAGAACGAGATCGCGCAGAGCGAATCGGCGACGGGGAAGCCCTTCGTCGGCACCTGGCTGCACTCCGAGCACCTCCTGGTCGACGGCGAGAAGATGTCGAAGTCGCTGGGCAACCAGTACACCCTGCCGCAGCTGCTCGCGAAGGGGGCGAAGGCGCGCGCCCTGCGCTACCTCTTCGTCTCCGTCCACTACCGGCAGAAGCTCAACTTCACCTTCGAGTCGCTCGACGCCGCCTCCGGCGCGCTCAAGCGGATCGACGAGATGCGCTTCCGCCTCGCCCATGCGGTCGAGTCCGCGGACCCCCGTTCGCAGGTGGGGGAGGCCGCCGCACGCCTGCGCGAGGGCTTCACGGCGGCCCTCGCCGACAACCTGAACCTGGCCGGGGCGCTCGCCGCCCTCTTCGGTTTCGTCCGCGAGGTCAACGTGGCGATCGAGGCCGGCCTGGGGGCGGGCGACCGGGAGCGGGTGCTCGCTGCCCTGGCCGACGTCGACCGGGTGCTGGGGGTGCTCGACCCGGCGGCGTGGAAGGAAGAGGATGGGGCGGTGGACGACACCGAGGAGATCACGCGCCTGGTCCACGAGCGCGACGAGGCCCGCCGCCGCCGCGACTTCGCCGCCTCCGACCGCCTGCGCGACGAGCTCGCCGGGCGCGGTATCCTCCTGGAGGACACCCCCCAGGGGACGCGCTGGAAGCGGAAGTCCTGATCCCATGCCTTCCGAGTTCGACCTCCAGACGCACAACCGCGGCCGCGGCAAGGTGGGGGAGGAGGACGCGGTGCGCTGGTTGACCGGCCAGGGGTTCACCATCCTCGACCGGAACGTCGTCACCCACGCCGGGGAGATCGACCTCGTGGCCCGGGAGGGGTCGACCCTCTGCTTCATCGAGGTCAAGGCACGCGGCACCGCCGCCTTCGGCCCGGCGATCGCCGCGGTCGGCCCGGCCAAGCAGCGGCGCATCTGCCGCGCCGCGGCCCTCTACCTCGCCCTGCAGAACCTCTCCGGCGACTGCCGCTTCGACGTCCTCGGGCTGGACGCCGCCGAGAACGGCTGGACCTATACCCTGATCCGCGACGCCTTCCCCTACCAGGGCTGATGCCGTTTTTTCCCTGGGATCGCCGGTGCTGTTCTGTACGGCCGGGAGGCGCTTGACAGCCCCCCGGTCGGCCACTATCCTTTGCACCCTGGTGGGCGGGAATAGCTCAGTGGTAGAGCACAACCTTGCCAAGGTTGGGGTCGCGGGTT
This sequence comes from Thermoanaerobaculia bacterium, assembly GCA_035644215.1. GTDB lineage: Bacteria > Acidobacteriota > Thermoanaerobaculia > Multivoradales > UBA5704 > DASQPA01. The sequence continues at coordinate 2,099 of DASQPA010000370.1, read as the reverse complement.
CAAATCCCGTTTCCCGCTCCAATTTCTTTCCTCCCTTGAAGGCCCTCAGGGCGACGTAGCCAAGTGGTAAGGCGAGGGTCTGCAAAACCCTTATTCATCGGTTCGAATCCGATCGTCGCCTCCAAGTCCCCCCGCCGCTAGGGCCTGAAGCCGAACCGGTCGAACCGGCCGGTCAGAGTGTCCGTGCCGGGGCTCCCCGCGGGCAGCAGGTAGTAGCGGATCGCTCCTGTCGTCTTCTGTTGCACCCAGACCTCCACGGGATCGGTGGTGAAGCGCACGATCTGCGGCCAGAGGAAGCCGTTGGCCCGCGGACCGATCAGGCGGACGACCACCTCGGCCCGGGACGGCAGCACGGCGGCGGCGCACAGGGCCTGCGCCAGACAGGGCTCCACGGGAGTCCCCCAGAGCGCAGCGTTGAACGGCGGGTCGAAGCGCACCCAGGCCCGGAAGCCGGGCAGCCTCGGGCTTTCGATGGCGAAGGGAGCGGAGGGGGGCCCGGACTCTCCTCCCGCCGGCCCGACCACGAAGCCCATGAGGAGCGGGCTGCTCGGCGACGGCCGCCAGGCGACCAGGGCGCCTCCCCGGCCGCCGGTCACGAAAGGCCCGTCGAGCACCGTGGTCGCGCCGACGTCCTCCGCGCCCCCCAGGGGCGCCCCCGCGAGGTCGAAGGGGCGGAGCGAGAGGACGTTCTCGTAGACGTCGCCGGAAGGGGCGATGGGACCCAGGGTGGTCCAGCTCACCCAGACGGTCCCCTCGCTGGTCAGACCGAGGTCGGAGAGGACGTGGTCTCCCGGCGTGCCGGGATCGGCTGCCCGCTCGGCGCCGCGCGGCTCGCCGTGCGGTCCGAAGGCGCGCAGGCGGACGCCGAGGCTCGGCGGCGCGCCGTCCGGCCCGGCCACACTGCCCTGCCAGGCGAGGAGGGCGCGCCCGTCGGCGCCGACCGCCAGGCGCGAGCCTCCGGCGCCGCCGGCCGATCCGTCGGGCTCCGCCACGTGGACCTCCGGCCCGGCCGGCGCCAGCGTCCCGGCGAAGAAACGGGCGCGGACGGCGCGGGTCTCGAGCTCCCCGGAGATCGCGTCCCAGCTCACCACCACGTGGTCCCTCGATCCCCCCACGCCGGTCAGGCGATGGAAACCGGTCGTCACCTCGTTGGCGCGCACCGCGGCGCCCACCGCCTGGCCGGCGGCGTCGAGCCGCCTGACATAGACGTCGGTACGGCTCGGACGCAGCGGGTCCTCGGTGGGGTCGTCCTGGGTGCCGACCTCGGACGCCAGCCAGAAGCCGCCGCCGGGCAGGGCCACCGCCTTGGGGTTGTAGGAGATGACCAGCCCGCCGGGATCCGGGACCGGATCCGGGAAGCTCAGCCGCTTCAGGAGCCGGTCGTGGGCGTCGAACAGCGCGCCGCCGATCCCCACCTGGTCGGCCCCGGCCCCCTCCACCCAGAAGACCCCCCAAGCTCCCGTCTCGCCGACCGCCACCGAGAAGACCGACAGCTGATCGTGGGCCGGCCCGACGTCCAGGGTCTTCACCGGCCCCAGGGGCCGGCCCGCCGCGGTGAAGCGCTGCGCCAGGACGGCGAAGTCGCTCCCTCTCGCGTCCTGCCAGACGAGCAGGTAGCCGCCCGTGGGGATGCCTCCGACCGCAAAGAAGGTCTGGGGTCCGACGTCGGCCAGGGCGACCGGCGTGAAGGCCCACCCGGGCCCGGACGTGGCCAACAGGAGCCCGAGGACGGCGCACACGGCGCGGCCGCCAAGCCGGAGGTTCCGGCGGATGACGAGGGAACGGGGAGCGAGGGAGCGGGGAGCCAGTCCTGCAGCCATCGAGAGGGCCTCCTTGAAAGACGACCGGGTGAGCGGAGCTGCGCGATGTCTGCGTGAATATACGGCCGGCGCGGCCGGCGCATCCAAGGCTCCCGGGACCTAGGGGTAGGGTCTCCGCGTGAATTTCCTCGGCGGTGAGGGAAGGACCTCACATCGTATCCCCTTCTCATCGATGAGCAGGACATCCGCGACCGACGATCCCCGGGTCTCTTGGATGTCTTCGCCAAATGCCTGCCCGAGGGTATCGACCAGCTGCCGACGGTCCCGCCCCACACGATA
>DASQPA010000369.1:0-8561 GCA_035644215.1 Thermoanaerobaculia bacterium | reverse complement strand
TCGCCTCGCGGCCGGAACGCGCCGGCTTTGAGCCCGAGCCCTTCTCGCTCCTCTACCAGCGCTCGCTCTACCAGTCGATCCGCGCCGCGGTGGGCCGTACCTTCGGTCTGCTCGAACAGCGGCTGGGGCAGCGGTCGGAGGAAGATCTCGCGGACCGCGACATCGTCGCCCTCGCCCGCGAGGGCCTGGCCAGCCGCGACCGGGTGATCGCCCGCCTCTCGGGGCTGCTCTCGGCCAAGCTCTCGGGCCGGCGCATCCGCACCCACGGCGACTATCACCTGGGCCAGGTGCTCTACACCGGCCGCGATTTCGTCCTCCTCGACTTCGAGGGGGAGGTGGAGCGGCCGCTCTCCGAGCGCCGGCTGAAGCGCTCGCCTCTCCGCGACGTGGCCTCCATGCTGCGCTCCTTCCACCGCGCCGCCCAGGCGGCTTTCTTCGCGGAGCGGAAGCGCGGTATGGTGCAGGGCGCCGCCTTGACCGCGCTCGCCGGCTGGCTCGGCCACTGGGAGCGCGCGGCCGCCGCCGCCTTTTTGCGCGCCTATCTCGAGCGCTCGCGGGCCGGTGCGGCGCCGTACCTCCCGGCGACCCGGGAGGAGCTGTCGTTGTGGCTCGACGTCTACCGGCTGGAGCGGGCGGTTTCCGAGCTGGCGTTCGAGCTGGCGTCCGAGTTGAACTACCGACCGGACTGGATCGGGGTCCCCCTCCAGGGGATCCGCCAGGTCCTGGGCGAGCCCGAGGGGAGCAGGCATTGAACCTGGAAGACGATCTGAAGGAGCTGGCCGGCCTCTACGGCGTCCAGACCGCGTACCACGACGCCTTGGGCCAGTACCGCGAGGCGACGCCCGAGGCGCTGTTCGCCATCCTCGCCGCCCTGGACGCCCCGGTCGAGGGGATGGCGGAGGTGCCGGAGGCGCTCGCGGCGCGGCGGGAGGAGCTGCGCTCCCGTCTTCTGGAGCCGGTGGTGGTCGCCTGGGACGGCGGGCCGCTGGAGGTCGCTCTCCGCCTGGGTCCCGAGGAAGGCGGCGCGCTCTCCTGCCACGTCGACCTGGAGGACGGCGGCCGGCGGGCCTGGACCTTCGAGCCCGCGGCCCTGCCGCCGGTGGATGCGGAGGGCACCTGCCGGCTCACCCTGCCGGAGCGGCTGCCGCCGGGCTACCACACGCTGCGCCTCGCCACCGCCCGCCGCGCCGCCGATGCCCGGGTCATCTCGGCCCCCCGCCGCGCCTTCGGCGCCGAGGGAGATCCCCTCTGGGGGGTCTTCCTGCCGCTCTATGCCCTGTCCACCAAGCGGAGCTGGGGGGCGGGCGACCTCTCGGACCTGGAGACGATGTCGCGCTGGGTGGCGTCGCTCGGCGGCGGCGTCGTCGCCACCCTGCCGCTCCTCGCCGCCTTCCTGGACGAGCCGTTCGAGCCCAGCCCTTACGCTCCGGCGAGCCGGCGGTTCTGGAACGAGCTCTATCTCGATCCCCGGGCGCTGCCGGAATTCGAGGAGTCGCCCGCGGCGCAGCGGCTCTGCGAATCGGCCGAATGGAAGCGCGAGATCGAGGCGCTGCGCCGGCCATCGCTCGTCGACTACCGCGAGCTGATGTTCTCCAAGCGCCGGGTCTTCGAGGAGATGGCCCATCGCTTCTTCTCCCGCCCGTCGCGGCGGCGGGAGGAGCTCGATCGTTTCGTCGCCGCGAACCCCGAGGTTTTGAGCTACGCCGCCTTTCGGGCGGTGGGCGACCGGCGGGGGGAGGCCTGGCCGAGCTGGCCGGAGCGGCTGCGCGAGGGGACGCTTGCCGCCGCCGACTACGACGAGGAGGACCGGCGCTACCACCTCTGGGTGCAGTGGGCGACCGCCGAGCAGATGCGCTCGCTCGCCCTGGAGGCGCGGCGCCAGGGGCCGGGGCTCTACCTCGACCTGCCGCTGGGCGTCGACGGTGCGTCGTTCGACGTCTGGCGGGAGAACGGCATCTTCGCCGTAGAGGTGGCCGCCGGCGCGCCGCCGGACAGCCTCTTCACCCAGGGGCAGAACTGGGGCTTCCCGCCGATCTCGCCCGAGCGCCAGCGCGAGCAGGGCTACCGCTACTGGATCGCCAGTCTGCGCCATCACCTGGAGCACGCCGGCATCCTCCGCATCGATCACGTCATGCAGCTCCACCGCCTGTTCTGGATTCCGCGCGGCATGGAGAACAAAGACGGCGTCTACGTCGGCTACCCGGCCGAGGAGCTCTACGCCACCCTGTCGCTCGAATCGCACCGGCACCGGGCCTTCGTGGTGGGGGAGAACCTGGGCACCGTGCCGCCCGAGGTCGCGGAGGGGATGAACCGCCACGGCATCCTCGGCATGTACGTCGTCCAGTACGAGCTGCAGCCGGGGAGCGAGGGGCAGCTGCGCGTGCCGCCGGCCGCCTCGGTGGCGAGCCTCAACACCCACGACATGCCGACCTTCCGCGCCTTCTGGGAGGGCAAGGACGTCGACGTCCTGGAGGGCCTCACCCTGTTCAGCGCCGACGAGGCGCGCGGCGAGCGGGAGCGACGGCGGACCCTGCGCCAGGGCCTCGCCCAACTGCTCCGGCCGGCGGCGCAGGGCGACCAGGAGATCTACCCGGCGGTCCTCCATGACCTTCTCACCTGGCTGGCGGACAGCCCGGCGCGCATGGTGCTGGTCAACCTGGAGGACCTCTGGCAGGAGACCGAGCCGCAGAACGTGCCGGGCACCCACACCGAGCGCCCGAACTGGCGGCGCAAGGCGCGGCTCAGCTTCGAGGAGCTCTCGACCCGGCCGGAGCTGGTCGCGCTGCTCCGCGAGGTGAACGAGATCCGGCGGCGCAGGGGCGGCCATGCCTGAGCCACTTGAGCCGCTGACCGAGGAGGACGTCTACCTCTTCCACGAGGGGACCCACTACCGGGTCTACGAGAAGCTGGGGGCGCACCCGGACGAGGTCGACGGGGTGGCCGGGACCCGCTTCGCGGTGTGGGCGCCGAACGCCCACGAGGTGTCGGTGATCGGCGACTGGAACGATTGGACGAAGCACCTCCAGCGCCTGGCCCCGCACGGCGTCTCCGGCCTCTGGGAGGGCTTCCTTCCCGGTGTCAGGAAGGGGATGCGCTACAAGTACCACGTGGTCTCGCGCCACCGCGGCTACCGGGCCGACAAGGCCGACCCCTTCGCCGTCTGTACCGAGGTCCCGCCGCGCCAGGCGTCGGTCGTCTGGGAGCTGGGTTACGAGTGGGGGGACGGCGCCTGGATGGCGGCGCGCGGCGGCAAGAGCGCGCCGGCGGCGCCGATGTCGATCTACGAGGTCCACCTGGGCTCCTGGCGCCGCCAGCTGGACGACGGGAACCGCTGGCTCACCTATCGCGAGCTGGCGCCGCTCCTCGCCGCTTACGTCCAGGAGATGGGCTTCACCCACGTCGAGATGATGCCGGTCATGGAGCATCCGTTCTACGGCTCCTGGGGCTACCAGTCGCTGGGCTACTTCGCCCCCACCAGCCGCTTCGGCACGCCGCAGGACTTCATGTACCTGATCGACCATCTCCACCAGCAGGGGATCGGCGTCCTCCTCGACTGGGTGCCCTCGCACTTCCCGACCGACGAGCACGGCCTCGCCTTCTTCGACGGCACCCACCTCTACGAGCACGCCGATCCGCGGAAGGGCTACCACCCCGACTGGAGCAGCTACATCTTCAACTACGGCCGGAATGAGGTGCGGAGCTTCCTCGGCTCCTCGGCTCTCTTCTGGCTCGACCGCTACCACGCCGACGGCCTGCGGGTCGACGCCGTGGCCTCGATGCTCTACCTCGACTATTCGCGGAAGGCCGGCGAGTGGATCCCCAATGAGCACGGCGGGCGGGAGAACCTGGAATCGATCGCCTTTCTGCGCGCGCTGAACGAGAAGGTCTACGAGATCCACCCGGATATCCAGACGATCGCCGAGGAGTCGACCGCCTGGCCCCTGGTGTCGCGGCCCACCTACATTGGCGGGCTGGGGTTCGGCTACAAGTGGGACATGGGATGGATGCACGACACCCTGGAGTACATGGCGCTCGACCCCATTCTCCGCAAGTTCCAGCACAATAAGCTCACCTTCCGGACGATCTACGCCTGGGCCGAGAGCTTCGTGCTGCCGCTCTCGCACGACGAGGTGGTGCACGGCAAGGGATCGCTCTACGGCAAGATGACCGGGAATGCATGGCAGAAGCTCGCCAGTCTCCGCCTCCTCTACGCCTACATGTTCGCCCAGCCAGGCAAGAAGCTCCTCTTCATGGGAGCCGAGCTCGGCCAGATGCGGGAGTGGAACCACGACGGGAGCCTCGACTGGCCGCTCCTGGACGACCCCGGTCACGCCGGTCTCCAGGGCTGGCTCGCCGACCTGAACCGGCTCTACAGCGCAGAGCCGGCGCTCCACGAGCTCGACTGCGCCCCCGGCGGCTTCGAGTGGATCGACTGCAGCGACGCCGAGAAGAGCATCCTAGCCATTCTCCGGCTGGGGAAGCCGGGGAGTGAGGAGCAGGAGCCGGCCCGGCCGGTGATCGTGGTTCTCAACTTCACCCCGGTCGCCCGCCACGGCTACCAGATCGGCGCCCCCCTGGGCGGGCACTGGCGGGAGGTCCTCAACAGCGACTCCGCGAGCTACGGCGGCTCGGGCGAGGGGAACCTGGGCGACGTCCTGGCCGAGCCGGTGCCCCGCCACGGTCGTGCCTGGTCGCTCACCCTCACCCTGCCGCCGCTCGGGGCGCTGTTCCTGCTGCCGGCGGCGATGGAGGAGGCGTAGGGCGAGAGAGTTCGAGGGCTTCTGCAAGCGTGACACGGAGGGTCTCCAGAAGGTCTTCACGGGTCGCTTCCTGGCAGTTGACACCGGGGACCTCTTCAATCCAGCCGATCCACCAGCCTTCGTCCTGCTTCACGACCGCTGTGTAGCTCTGTTCCATCAGACCCCCCTCTGCCGCAGCCGCCGATTCCGTAGCTTCTCCTCCTCTTTCCGCTTCTTCGACGCCGCCCAGGAGCAGATGGGGCAGGCGTCGAGGTCGTGGTAGAGGGCGGGGCAGTATTCGCGGCCGAAGTAGATGATCTCCAGGTGGGCGCGGCCCCAGGTCTCTTCGGGGAAGAGTCGCTTCAGATCGCGCTCGGTCTCGACGACGTTCTTCCCTGACGAGAGACCCCAGCGGGCGGCGAGGCGGTGGATGTGGGTGTCGACCGGAAAGCTCGGGAGGCCGAAGGCCTGGTTCAGCACCACCGAGGCGGTCTTGTGGCCGACCCCGGGGAGGGCTTCGAGCTCGACGAAGGTCCGCGGCACCTGACCGCCGTGCTGCTCGACGAGGATCTGCGACAGGCCCTGGAGACTCTTCGCCTTCTGGCCGGTCAAGCCGATCTTCCGGATGAGCTGGCGGATCTCCTCGACCGATAGGCGGGCCATCCGCTCCGGGGTCGCGGCGCGGGCGAAGAGGGCGGGAGTCACCTCGTTGACCAGCTTGTCGGTCGTCTGGGCGGAGAGCACGACGGCGACCAGCAGAGTGAAGGGGTCCTGGTGGGCGAGCGGGATCGCGACCTCCGGGTACAGCGAGTCGAGGATTTCCAGGATGCGTCGCGCTTTCTCGTTTCGGGTCATGACGGGAGCCCAGGCTCTGCGTGCCGGAGCATAACCTGTTCCCGCTTTCCATGCACAAGGGAGTGAAGAAAACAGGGCCAGGAGCGGCTGCCCCCGGCCCCGTTGCAGGTCGCGTACCGCTACTGCTGCACGATCTTCACGTCGTCGACCGCCGCCTCGACCAGGCTCGCGGTGCTGGCGTCCGCGGCCGAGATGAGGATGCGGACCGTCTGGCCGGCGAAGGCGTTCAGGCTCGCCGACTGGGCGGCCCAGGCGGCGTCGACGTTCGCCGTCGAGCCCAGCACCTGGAAGACGGTGGTGGTCGTCGTGCCCACCACCTGGACGCGGAAGAAGTCGGCGGTCGAGGAGTTGGTGCCGTGGGCGAAGTAGAACGAGAAGCTGAGGGTCAGATTGCCCGTCGACGGCAGGGTGATGGCCGGCGACTGGATGGAGGTCGTGCCGCTGTCGACGTCGAAATCGCCGGCCGCGATGCCGGCGAGATGGCCGGTCACCAGGTCGTTGGTCCCCGAGATGGTGGTCGCGAGCTGCTTGACGCCTCCCGAATTGGTGGTCTGCGGCACGCCGCGTTCCCACTGGCCGGTGGTCGCCGTGTCGGTGCCGCTCGGGTTCGTCGTCCAGCCCAGGCTGGTCTCGAAGTTGTCGAAGAAGACGGTCACCGTGGGAAGGCTCACGGTGATCACCACCTGGTCGGTACTGGTGGCTGCACCGTCGCTCACCTGGAGCTGGAAGGTGTAGGTGCCGGCGACGGTCGGGGTGAAGGTGGGGGAGGCCGTGCTCGGGTTGGCGAGCGTGACCGCCGGGCCGGAGATCTCGGTCCAGGCGAAAGTGAGGGGGTTGGGAGCGTGGTCCGGATCGCTCGAACCGGTGCCGTTCAGGGTGACCAGGGCGTTGACGTTCACGTTCTGGTCGGGGCCGGCGTTGGCCACGGGGGGCTGGTTGCCGGTGGCCACGGCGACGTCGCCGGTGACCACGAGGGCGAAGGGCTGCGGTCCGGTGGGCACGTTGATCGCCCGCACGGTCACCGTGTAGGTCCCCGCCGCCGGGGTGGCGAGCAGCACCTGCTCCAGGGTGTTGCGGCGGTCGGCGGTGCCGCCCGTGGCCGAGACGCCGGCCGAGAAGACGTTCCCCTTGAAGGTGCCGGCGGGACCGGTGACGATCAGGTCGAGGTCGTTGTTCAGGTGCGGGTTGGCCGCCGGGGTGGACGGGAAGTCGGTCCACGCCAGGGTGACTTTGAGCGCCTGGGTATTGCTGTTCACGGTATAGGTGAAGGTCCGATCGACGTTGACCGAGCCGGTGGCGAAACCGGTCGTGTCGTCGACCATCTGGAGCTTCCGGGCGTCGGCGTTGAAGAACAGGGCGTTGTCGAGCAGCACCCGGCCCCAGCCCTGGCAGTTGCCGGGGATGGGGGTCGTCCCGGTCCCGGTCATCGCCTGGGCCGAGTTGACGAGGGTCGCCCGCAGCAGGGCGGCGGTGGGGGTGAAGCCGTTGGCCGGGGTCTTGGCGCCGGAGGGGTACCAGCCGTCGGTATAGTACTGGCGGACCAGGGCGGTCAGGCCGGTGGCGCCCGGCGAGGCCATGCTGGTGCCGGACATGGTGCGGGTGCCGCAGTTGTTGGTGGTGATGTTGCCGTCGTTGCCGGCCGAGACGATGTTCGAGCCCGGCACCGTGATGTCGGGCTTGATCCGCCCGTCGTCGGTCGGCCCACAGCTGGAGAAGGAGGCCATCGAGTTGGCGCTCGTGCCGCGCAGGGTGGCGCCGACCGAGACCACGCTCTTGGCGGTCGAGGGGCTACCCACGGAGCCGGTCCCCGGCCCCGCGTTGCCGGCGGCGAAGAAGATCTGGAAGTCCTTGTGGTCCCACATGAACTGGTCGACGTCCTGGGAGGCCGCGGTGTAGTTGTTCTGCACCGCCCCGTTCTCGTTGTCGCCCCAGGAGTTGGTGTGGAGGCGCGCCCCCTGGGTGTAGGCCTGTAAGAAGATCGGCTTCAGATCGACCACCGGGCAGCCGATGCCGGGCAGGTCGCCGCAGTTGTCGGTCAGGAATCCGGCGTCCTGGAAGACCAGCTTCGCCCCGGGCGCCATGCCGTCCGCGGCGTCGTGGGTCAGGAGGTTGGCGAAGTTGTCCCCGGCCACGGTGCCGGCCACGTGCGTGCCGTGGTTCTGGGTGTCCCACTCGGTCGAGGTGACGCCGCCGCTGCACTCGGAGGCGGTCAGGAAGTCGACGGCGATGACCTTCCGCTGGGCGTTGTCGACGACCGTGCCGCCGTTGCAGAGGTTGGTCGGCGGCAGCCCGCGGGTGGTGTCGCGGAAGTAGCACATGTCGGCGTCGATCCCGGTGTCGATGATGCCGACCGTCTGGCCCTCGCCGAAGATGCCGTGCGTGAAGACCGGCGTTGTCTGGCCGGCCGAGAGTCCGGACTGGCCGACCCAGATGGTGGTGTCGTTGAGCAGCTCACGGCGCGGCTCCAAGTCGATCCAGAAGACCTCGGGGATCTGCGCCAGGTCGTCGCGGAAGCGGGCGATCTCGGCGGGCGAGAGGAGGAGGCGGACGCGGGAGAAGAACGATCCCTTCTTCGCGCCGGCGACCCCCTGGACGCCCAGGTCCCGAATCTGCTCCACCACCTTCGGCAGATCGGCATCGGGGAAGACGTCGACCATCACGCTCTTGAAGCCACCGGCCGCCTTGTCCTGACCCGGAGCGACCGCCGCCACGTAGCGGGAGATCTTGTAGAAGGGGTGATAGGGGCCGGTCCAGCTGGCGCCGGTCGCGCGGCGCAGGGCCTTGGCATGGCCGGCGGCCGGCATCTTCACCAGGTAGGTGTAGTAGGGGAGGTAGGTGTAGATCCGCGCGCCGCTCCGCGTGAGCGCCGCGATCTGCTCGGCGGTCGCCGGGCGGGGGAACTTGACCAGCAGGACCTCGCCCCCGTCCGCGGCCGAGCGGGCCGTCAAATGCGCGGGGATGTGCCCC
>DASQPA010000368.1:0-31939 GCA_035644215.1 Thermoanaerobaculia bacterium | reverse complement strand
CCGGTAGGCGAGGGTGGCCAGGGTGTGGCGGACGAAGGCGCGCTGCGGATCGGTCGCTGTGGTCATGGTGGAGCTCCTGGAGAGCAAGGGTTCGGGATCGTGGCCCGGTCCTCATGATATCGCCGGCCACGCCGGCGGGGCCGCCGGGGTGGTTGGAGACACTGGCGTCGTCTTTTTAGAGAACCACGGGCGTCGAAGAGGCACCGGCGAGCGGTTTTGAGACACCGCGAGGCCGCGTGGAGACACCGCCGAGGCGCGGCGAGACACTCGCGCGGAGCATTGAGACACTCACGGCGGGGATTGAGACACCGGCGAGAGGGATTGAGACACTCGCTGCCGGCATTGAGACACTGGCGTCAGGCGTTGAGACACTGGCGTCCGGCACTGAGACACTCACGGCGCGCGTTGAGACACTGGCGGCCGGCAGCGAGTGTCTCAATTCCCGCCGCGAGTGTCTCAACGCGGGGTGGCAGTGTCTCAACGCCGCGCCGCGGTGTCTCAATCGGCGCTCGCGGTGTCTCAAAACCGGGTTTCCGGGCCGGCGGAGGCGTTTCTAGTGTCTCAAAGCAGGCTGCGGAGGCCCTGCCGGCGGCCTCCAGTGTCTCTTGGGCGGGCTCGAAACGCGAAAAGCGGGACTTTAGAGTCTCAATCGGTGTGGCTCGCCGCCTGGGGCAGGGCGGCGGGGAGCTTCCGGTAGCGATGGGTGCGCGTCCCCTCGCCGCGGCTCACGAGCGCGATGCTGCCTTCGTCCGCCAGCTCGCCGAGGACGCGGTAGAGGCTGGCGCGGCGGGGGGAGAAGCCGAGCGCCGCTTCGACGTCGTGGCGGTCGAAGGGGTCGGGGAGCTTCTCCAGCGCATCCGAGAGGGCGTAGTAGAGCTCGTGGGCGCGGCTCCTCGGCGGCGGTGCAGGCGCCGGCTCGGGTGCTGCCGGCGCGGGCGTCGCCGCGGGCACGGCCGGGAGAGCGGCCGGCGCCAGGGTGAGCGGGAGACCGGCCGGCAGCAGACGGACGGGGTCGCTCTCCCCCGGGAGCGCGTGCAGCATCTCGTAGGCGCGCAGCTTGGCGGTGTAGCCGGCATAAAGCAGCTCGACGTCTTCGCGCAACTGCTTTTCCAGCTGCCGCCGGAAGCGTTCGTGGTCTCGGGAGGTCATGGAGAGCGGAGCCTAGCGCCTCGACCCGGGGGAGGGCAAGGGCTTCTGACAATCACGGTTATCATTATTGAGTTCAAGCGAAATTTACGATTGACAAGGAGAAAAGGGGAGGCGTACGATCGCAATCGGCTTCTTTGGGGTTGCTTCCGGGTCTCCATTTCCTGGCTCTCTTGACGCTCGTGATGTGCTAGTGAGCGTGCGCTCGCTATTGCTTTCTTAACTGGAGGACCATATGAAGTTGAACCGCCGGGACCTCATCAAGCTGGGGACACTGGCCGGCGCAGGAGCGATGTTCCTGCCCAAGAAGGTCGCCTTCGCCCAGGCCTCCCCGCCCCTCACCCCCTTCGTGGATGCGCTGCCGATTCCCCCCATCCTCACCCCGGGGACCTCGACCGTCAACATTCACATGCGGCAGTTCACCCAGAAGCTGCACCGGGACCTGCCGCCCACCACCCTCTGGGGCTACAACGGTGTTTACGTCGGGCCGACCTTCGAGACCCGCAGCGGGTCGCCCATCTCGGTGCAGTGGAACAACGACCTGCCGGCTACCCACTTCCTGCCCATCGACCACACGATCCACGGCGCGGAGGCGAACGTGCCGGACGTGCGGACGGTCGTGCACCTGCATGGCGCCAAGGTGCTGCCCGACAGCGATGGCTACCCGGAGGCCTGGTATACCAACGGCTACGCGCGGACCGGCCCGGACTTCTCGAACCGCGTCTATCACTATCCGAACGACCAGGCGGCGATGCAGCTGTGGTACCACGACCACGCGCTCGGCATCACTCGCCTGAACGTCTACACCGGCCTCGCCGGCATGTACTTCGTCCGCGACGCGCAGGAGGACGGCCTCCAGATCCCCAAGGGGAAGTATGAGGTCCCGCTCCTCATCCAGGACCGCTTCTTCAATGCCGACGGCTCGCTCGACTACCCGGTGCAGGACCCCGGGGTGGCGCCGCCCATCCCGCCGCTCTGGATCCCCGAGTTCTTCGGCGACACCGCGGTGGTCAACGGCAAGGTCTTCCCCTTCCTGAACGTCGAGCCGCGCAAGTACCGCTTCCGGGTGCTGAACGCCTGCAACGCGCGCTGGCTCCACATGACGCTGGTCAACAGCCGCGACTCGCACGAGGCGCTGCACTTCTTCCAGATCGGCGCCGACCAGGGCTTCCTCCCCCACCCGGTCGAGCTGGCCGACCTGCTGATGGGGCCGGCCGAGCGCTACGACCTGGTGATCGACTTCACCGGCAAGTCCGGCAAGACGTTCACTCTGACCAACGACGCCCCGGCGCCGTTCCCGGGCGGCGGCGGGCCGGACATGCCGCAGGTCATGCAGTTCCGCGTCAACCGCCCGCTCTCGACGCCGGATCACGCGCTGCCGACGACGCTCGGCTCGGTGCCGCTCCTCGACCCGAGCCATTGCGACAACACCCGCGGGCTGATCCTCGCCGAGTTCGACGATCCAACGACCGGCGATCCCATCGAGGGCATGCTCGGCACCGTGCCGGACGGCGGCCTGCACTGGAGCACGCCGGTCACCGAGGACCCGCACGCCGGGTCGACCGAGGTCTGGGAGCTGTACAACACGACGACCGACGGCCACCCGATCCACGTCCACCTGGTCCGCTTCCAGGTGCTGAACCGGCAGAAGTTCGATCTCAACCGGTATCAGTCGACGGGCCAGATCCACTTCATCGCGCCGCCCGAGGCGCCGGCGGCCAACGAGCGCCCGGCCTGGAAGGACGTCGTCAAGGCCTATCCGGGCAATCCGGACGCCGGCTACGGCGTGGTCACCCGCATCATCCAGAAGTTCGAGCTGCCGAACCATGTCACGATCCCGCGCGGCCAGGTCTTCAAGTACGTCTGGCACTGCCACATCCTGGAGCATGAAGACAACGACATGATGCGGCCGTACAATCTCCTGCCGTAAGGGCCGAGAGATCCTCACCTGACCCCCCAGACCCGTCGAGGGCGCTCCGGCGTCCTCGGCGGTCGTTTTTTCAGGAGCCCAAGAGCTATGAAGCGTCTCACCCTCTGTGCCGTCTCCCTGGCCGTCCTCGCTTCGGTAGCGCCCAGCGCCTTCGCGCAGACCCCCGCTCCGACCCCACCCGCTCCCATGGATCACATGCACATGGCGCCGACTCCCGCCGGCGGCCACATGTCCGGCACGCCCACCGCCGCCCCGGCCGACGTCGCCACCCCCGAGGCCGTGGTCAAGGCCTACTACGAGGCGCTCTCCGGGCCGACCGGCAAGAAGCGCGACTGGAATCGCTATCTTTCTTTGTTCTACCACGATGCGCGCCTCCTGCCGGCCGAGGGCAAGGGGCACAGCCGCACCATGCCGATGTCGTTCACCCCGCAGAGCTATCTCTACAATTCCGAGCCCCGGATGCTGGAGGACGGCTACGTGGTCCAGCAGATCGCCAGCCGCGGCGAGAGCTTCGGCAAGATCCGCCACGTCTGGAGCACCTACGAGGGCCGCCACGCCGCCGCGGACGCCAAGCCGTTCGTCCGCGGGATCAACAGCTTCCAGCTGTTCTTCGACGGCAAACGCTGGTGGATCTTCAACGTCGTCTGGCAGCCCGAGACGACGAAGCTCACCCTGCCGGCCGAGGACTTGAAGTAGCGCGACGGGCCCGGGTCTCGGCGGTGCCAGGATGGGCGGCGCGAGGCCCGGGCTTGCCGCGGGTCGGCGGCCTCTGGGCGGGTGGGATGGAAGCCGCGGTAGGATTCTCCCATGCACAGCGAGCCCCTGCAGATTCCCGGCGCCGGCTCCGAGCCACCGGCCACTCTCGACCTCCCTCTCGGGACGCCGGTCGCCCAGGCCCTCATCGCTCATGCCGGCGCCCCCCGGGTCGCCGAAGCTCTCTCTTGTGCGCTCGTCCAGCAGGGACTGGCCGTGTTGCGCCTCGCGGTGGGGGCGGATCTTGAGGGCGCGATGGCGGAGGTGCGCGCCGCGGTCGACGTCCTTCGCCAGGCCCGGGGGGCGCCGCAGCTGCTCGTCGGCCATGGCTCGGGTGGCGCGGCGGTCCTCGGGGTGGTCGGAGGGGTGGGCGGAGACGCCGGAATTTCCGCGGCGCGGGCGGTGGCGCTTGTCGCCTGCCCGGCCGGGGAGGTCCAGGAGGCCGCCCTCGGCACCCTCCGCCGCCCCTTCCTCCTCCTTCATTCGCCGGTCGACAACGTCGTGGGGATCGACCACGCGCGCCGGCTCTATGAGGCGGCGCGGCATCCCAAGAGCTTTGTTTCCCTGGGGATGGCCGATCACCTGCTCTCCGATCCGCGGGATGCCCGCTTTGCCGCCGAGATGGTGGCCGCCTGGGCGGGGCGCTACGTCGAGGCGACCGGCGAGATGGGGGTGGTCCCCGGCCAGGTGGAGGTCCGCGGCGGCGCCCAGGGGCTGACCCAGGAGGTCGTCGCCGGGCATCACTGGTTCGAGAGCGACGAGCCGGTCGAGGTCCCCGGCGGCGGCGACGCCGGTCCGAACCCCTATGAGCTGCTGCTCGCCGCCCTCGGCGGCTGCACCGCCATGACCCTGCGCATCTACGCCGACCGCCAGAAGCTGCCGCTCACCGGGGTGAGGGTCCGGCTTCGCCATTCGCGCATCCACGCCAAGGACTGCGCGGCCTGCCAGACCCAGGAGGGCCGGATCACCCGGCTCGAGCGCGTCATCGAGCTCGACGGGCCGCTCGACCCCGAGCAGCGCGCCCTCCTTCTGGGGATCGCCGACCGCTGCCCGGTGCACCGCACCCTGGTTTCGGAGATGGATATCCAGACGCGGCTCGCATAGCCGGGGCGAGGGGCGCCCAACCCCCCGGACGCCCCCGTCCACGGCAGGGGACGAGACGGCGGCGTCAGGCGCCCTCTTCTCCTCGGTCCTCTCCTGAAGATCCCTTATTTTCAGCCGGTTAGCCGGTTTGGAATACCCTGGCACGGTCTTTGGATTAGACTGGGATGAACAAGGAGGTTCCTGGCAATGCGCAAACTGCTCTTGGTCCTGACTCTCGCCAGCGCGACAATGATCGCCCCGGGGCTCACCCCGGCCGCCCATGCCCGTGGCTTCGGGTGGTTCTCGATCGGCACCGGCTTCCGAGTCGGCCCGCTCAACCTGTCGTTCGTGCTCGGCAACCCGTTCCCCGGCTATCGGCCGGCCTACTACTACCGGGCCTACCAGCCGATCGTCTCTCCCGGCTACCGCTGCACCTCGCGGTGCTTCATCGACCACGGCGTCTACTACCACGACCGCGCCTGCCCGGTCGTGCGCCACTACTTCTCGCAGTACCGGGTCGATCCCTACCAGGCCTATACCCAGTATGCCCCGCGCTATGACAACTACTACGACAACGGCTACTACGAGCGTCACGGCGGCTACGACGGTGGCGGGGCCGGCTCCTACGACAACGGGCACTACGACAACAACGGCTCGTACGACAACGGCTACTACGACAACGGGTACTACGACAACAGCTATTACAACAACGGCTACTACGACAACGGCTACTACGGTGGCGGCTACATCGCCGGTGGCGGTATCTACTATGGCGGCGGCTACGGCGGCCGCAGCTACGGACGCCGCGACTTCGACCGCCGCGATGGCCGCCGCGACTTCGGTCGCCAGGACCATGGTCGCCAGGACCATGGCCGCCAGGACTTCGATCGCCGCGACTTCGGTCGCCAGGATCATGGCCGCCAGGGCTTCGACGGCGGGGACCACAACCGCGGCGGGGACCCGAACCACGGCGGCGACCACGGCCACCAAGGGGGTGGCCACCAGGGCGTCGACCATGGCAACCAGGGCGGCGACCATGGCCATCAGGGCGGTGGCCACCAGGGCGGTGACCATGGCAACCACCATTTCCGCCCTCACTAGGTGACAGACTCTCTCCTCTCCCTCCTCGGCCGGGGCGGCCTCTCCAATGGGTTGCCCGTCCCGGCCGTCCTTTTTTGTCAGCTGCCCACGCGGTGATCAGGCCGGCATGACGCATATAATCACCGCGTGAGCGAAGCCGTAGAGGTGGAACCGAGAGTCCTGGCGCGCTCGGACCACCCCATTTCCCGCAAGCACATCTCCAAGAACGCCACCAAAGTCCTGTATCGGCTGCACAATGCCGGCTACCGGGCCTACCTGGTGGGCGGCAGCGTCCGCGACCTCATGCTGGGGCGCCAGCCGAAGGATTTCGACGTCGGCACCGACGCCCGTCCCAACGAGGTGCGCCGCCTGTTCTCCAACTCCCGCATCATCGGCCGTCGCTTCCGTCTCGTCCACGTCTATTTCCACGAGGGGGACACGGTCGAGGTCTCGACTTTCCGCAAGAACCCCGAGCCGGACGAGCAGATGGCGCCGCCGGGGGAGCTGCTGATCACCAGCGACAACACCTACGGCACGCCGCTGGAGGACGCCTTCCGCCGCGATTTCACCATCAACGCCCTGTTCTACAACATCGCCGACTACTCGGTGCTCGACTACGTGGAGGGGATCGACGATCTGAATCGGAAGCTGGTGCGCACGATCGGCGACCCGGACGTCCGTTTCCGCGAGGACCCGGTGCGGATGCTGCGCGCCTGCGAATTCGCTGGCCGCCTGGGGTTCGGCATCGAGGGGCGGACCCAGGAGGCCATCCACCGCCACCGCCGGGAGCTCGACAAGGCCTCCCCGGCACGGGTGACGGAGGAGATCGCCCAGCTCCTGCGCTGCGGCCATGCCGGCGCCGCCATGCAGTGGATGCTCGACCTCGGCCTCCTCGAGGTGCTGCTGCCCGAGGCCTACGCCATGCTGACCGCCGGCGAGCGCGGCCTGGGCGAGTTCAGCCAGATCCTGCCGGTCATCGACCGCCTGGTGGGGGAGGGGCGCGAGCTGGCGGACACCGCCCTCCTCGCCGCCATCCTCCTCCCCAAGGTGCTTCTGCGCCGCTACGACGTCGAGGCCATCGACCAGCGGCCGATGAGCCGGAGCGCCATCGAGGTGCTGATCCAGGAGGAGGTCACCCCCTTCCTCGCCCGCTTCACGGTCTCGAACTTGAAATCCCAGCAGATCGTCCAGGCCCTGGTCGGCTTCCAGCGCCTCTGCGAGCCCAAGTGGAAGCTCCCCGAGCGGGTGCGCTTCGCCCGCAAGCCCTACTTCGACAACGCTCTCCTGCTCTTCGAGATCCTCGTCCAGGCGACCGGCGAGGGCGGCGAGGCGCTCCAGGAGTGGCGGGCCGCCGGCCGGCGCGCCGGCGAGAAGCGGGAACCGGCCGAGGCGGAGGTCCGGGCCCGCCCTCGCCGGCGGCGGCGGCGCCGGTGAGGGCGGGGCCCCTCACCCCCCTACCCCCCTCTCCCGGCCCGCCCCCCCATTCCCCCGGGAGAGGGGGGATAAAGAAAAATCGTGGAGGTAGGCGGCCCCTCAGCCTCCTACGCGCTCCGCTCCCCTCTCCCGGGGGTGAGGGCGCTCTTTGTGACAGATTTCACAAGGCGGCCTCGCTTGACGTAGGATAGGACCGCGCTGGCGAGAGGGGTTCCCATGTCCTGGTTCGGTGATCTCTACAAGTCCGCGGTCGGCAAGAAGGCGGTGATGGCCGTGACCGGCATCCTCCTCTTCGGCTTCGTCCTCGGGCACATGATCGGTAACTTGAAGCTCTACGAGGGGCCGGAGATCCTCAACAGCTACGCCCGGTTCCTCCGCACGGTCGGCACTCCGGCCGTCCCCCCGAGCGGCCTGCTGTGGATCGCCCGCTCCGTCCTCCTGGTGGCGGTCCTCCTCCACATCTGGGCGGCCTGGCAGCTCACCCTGATGAACCGGCAGGCCCGGCCCGCCGACTACACCCGGCGCGACGTCGTGCACACGAGCTATGCGTCGCGCACCATGCGCTGGGGCGGGGTCATCATCCTGCTCTTCGTGATCTATCACCTGCTCGACCTGACCTTCGGCGCCGTCAACCCCAGCTTCCAGGAGGGCGACGTCTACCACAACGTGGTGGCGAGCTTCAGCGTCTGGTGGGTCTCGGCCTTCTACGTCGTGGCGCAGCTCGCCTTAGGCCTCCACCTCTACCACGGCCTGTGGAGCCTGTTCCAGTCGCTGGGGTGGAACCATCCGCGCTTCAACGGCTGGAGAAGCGGCTTCGCCCACGCCTTTGCCTGGATCATCACCCTGGGCAACATCTCGTTCCCCCTGGCCGTCCTCACCGGCCTGGTCCGGTAGGGAGTCGTCCCCATGCCAGTGATCCTCAACGCCCAAATTCCTCCCGGTCCCCTGCCGACCAAGTGGCAGGAGCACCGGGACCATCTGAAGCTGGTCAACCCCAACAACAAGCGGAAGTTCACCATCCTCATCCTGGGCTCGGGCCTGGCCGGCGCCTCGGCCGCGGCGAGCCTCGCCGAGCTGGGCTACGGGGTGAAGTGCTTCTGCTTCCAGGACAGCCCGCGGCGCGCCCACTCGATCGCCGCCCAGGGGGGGATCAACGCCGCCAAGAACTACAAGAACGACGGCGACAGCGTCTTCCGGCTGTTCTACGACACGGTGAAGGGCGGCGACTTCCGTTCGCGGGAGGGCAACGTCCACCGGCTGGCCGAGCTGTCGGTCAACATCATCGACCAGTGCGTGGCGCAGGGAGTCCCCTTCGCCCGCGAGTACGGCGGCCTGCTCGACAACCGCTCCTTCGGCGGTGCCCAGGTGTCGCGTACCTTCTACGCCCGCGGCCAGACCGGCCAGCAGCTCCTCCTCGGCGCCTACCAGGCCCTGGAGAAGGAGATCGCGGCCGGCCACGTCGAGATGATCCCGCGCACCGAGATGCTCGACCTGGTGGTCGAGGACGGCCGGGCGGTGGGCATCCTCGTCCGGGATTTGACGACCGGCGAGATCACCGCCCATGCCGGGCACGCGGTGGTGCTGGCGACCGGCGGCTACAGCAACGTCTATTACCTGTCGACCAACGCCAAGGGGTCGAACGCCACGGCAATCTGGCGCGCCCACCGGCGCGGCGCCTTCTTCGCCAACCCCTGCTTCACCCAGATTCACCCCACCTGCATTCCGGCCTCGGGCGACTACCAGTCGAAGCTCACCCTGATGAGCGAGTCGCTTAGGAACGACGGGCGGATCTGGGTGCCCAAGGACCCCAAGGACAGCCGGCCGGCCGCCCAGATCCCGATCGACGATCGCGACTACTTCCTCGAGCGCCGCTACCCGAGCTTCGGCAACCTGGTGCCGCGCGACGTCGCGGCGCGCAACATCAAGACCATGGTGGACGGCGGGCGGGGCGTGGGGCCGCAGAAGAACGGTGTCTACCTCGACTTCGCCGACGCCATGAGCCGCCTGGGCAAGAAGGTGATCGCGGACCGTTACGACAACCTTTTCGAGATGTACGAGAAGATCACTGGCGAGGACCCCAACACGACGCCGATGCGCATCTACCCGGCGCCGCACTACACCATGGGCGGCCTGTGGGTCGACTACAACCTGATGAGCAACCTGACCGGGCTCTTCGTCATCGGCGAGGCCAACTTCTCGGATCACGGGGCGAACCGGCTGGGGGCGAGCGCCCTGATGCAGGGGCTGGCCGACGGCTACTTCGTCCTCCCCTACACCATCGGCAACTACCTGGCGGGCCGCCTGAACGAGAAGATCGCGACCGACCGGCCGGCCTTCAAGGCCGCCGCCGGCGAGACCGACGAACGGCTGCGCCGGCTGATGCAGGGGAGCGGCAAGCGCAGCGTCGACTCCTTCCATCGCGAGCTGGGGAAGATCTGCTGGGACTACTGCGGCATCGCGCGCAATGCCGAGGGATTGCAGAAGGCGCTGTCGCTCATCCCGGCTCTTCGCGAGGAGTTCTGGCGCGACGTCCGCATCCTGGGCGGCGAGAACCAGGTCAACCAGGAGCTGGAGAAAGCGGCCCGCCTGGCCGACTTCTTCGAGCTTGCCGAGCTGATGTGCCGGGATGCCCTGGACCGCGACGAGTCGTGCGGCGGGCACCTGCGCGAGGAGCACCAGACCGAGGACGGCGAGGCCCTGCGGAACGACGAGGCCTTCTCTTTCGTCTCGGCCTGGGAGTGGAAGGGAGCCGGAAAACCGCCGGTCCGGCACGAGGAGCCGCTCCGCTTCGAGTTCGTGGAGCCGAGCCGCAGGAGCTACAAGTAAATGGATCTCACGATTCACGTCTGGCGTCAGCCCGCCCCCGGCGCCTCGGGGAAGATGGTGCAGTACGAGGCCAAGGGGATCAACGAGCACAGCTCCTTCCTGGAGATGCTCGACGTCCTGAACTCCCAGCTCGCCGAGCGCGGCGAGGAGCCGATCGCCTTCGATCACGACTGCCGCGAAGGGATCTGCGGCGCGTGCGGCTTCATGATCAACGGCGTCGCCCACGGCCCGATGCCGGGGACCACGGTCTGCCAGCTCCACATGCGCCACTTCAAGAGCGGCGACACGCTGATCCTGGAGCCCTGGCGCTCGCGGGCCTTTCCGGTCATCAAGGACCTGATGGTCAACCGCGGCGCCTTCGACCGCATCGTCCAGGCCGGCGGCTACATCTCGGTCTCGACCGGGGCGGCCCCGGAGGCCAACCTCACCCCGGTGCCCAAGCCGATCGCCGACCGCGCCTTCGACGCCGCGGCCTGCATCGGCTGCGGCGCCTGCGTCGCCCAGTGCCCGAACGGCGCGGCGCAGCTCTTCACCTCCGCCAAGGTCTCCCACCTGGGCCTCCTCCCCCAGGGCCAGGCCGAACGCACCGCCCGCGCCGTCGCCATGGTCGAGACCATGGAGGAGCAGGGCTTCGGCAGCTGCACCAACTACGCCGAATGCGAGGCGGTCTGCCCGAAGGAGATCTCGATCGACTTCATCGCAAGGATGAACCGGGATTACGTGAAGGCGAAGCTCAAGGGGGTGGGGCGGGTGCGGGTGGAGTCGGCGTAGGGGTCAATCCGGAACCTGCATTCCGCTCACTCTTTCGGGGTCCCACCGGGTCGAGCTTTGCCTTCGCGGTTCCCGGCGGCGGGCTCTGCCACTTCCGTGGCCCACTGCCACTTGCGCTGGCGAAAAGGCGTGACCCACGCCTGCAAGACGCTTCGGCAGCTCTGGAAGGTCCGGAGGACCGGATGGAGCAGAGCGGCGGCCAGGAAGGATTCAACGGTAGATCCCGTTCGGACGGCGAGCACGAGCTCGCGAAAGTGGCCTTCCCGGACCAGGGCCGCCTGGAAGCGCCGACGCTCGGCAGTGCTCGCGAACAGCGCGTCGGGGATGTCGATCCAGGCGTGCCGGACCTCCTCGATCAACGGCTGGAAGGCGGTGAGGTGGAGCAGGAGATTCTGGACGCGCGGTGCGTGTCCTGCCGCGCGGGCCAGAGCGCCCGGGAGGTCTGCCGTCGAAGGCAGCGGATGCGCGTAGAGGACCCGCTCCAGTCCTTCAATCCTTCCCTCTTCGCCCAGCGCCGATTCGAGCTCTTCCGCCGCCTCGCCCCGGATTTCCCCTGACAGTTTGGGATCGAGGAGGATCAGAGAGAGCTGGAGCGCCTCCGCCGAATCCGCTTCCTGCTGGAGCCGGCGGACGACCTGGGCGCGGTCGACTCCCCGCAGGACCTGGAGATCCAGAGCCTCGCCGAAGAGCCGGGGAACCTCTTCGGCATACCGTGGAATCCCCTTGTCGGGCGCCCCGGCATGGATGGAGATCAGATCCGCGCCCTCGACGAGAAGGGCGGTCCCGGTGCGCGCTGAGATCAAGGCATCCATGCTCCACCTCTCTCTTCCAGATCGATGCCAGCCTCCGCCAGCTTGGCCCGCAAGGCCTTCACCCTGGCTCGGATCAGTCTTCTCGGCCCGGCGGGGCGGGAGAGGACGACACGCTCGAAGGTCCAGCTGGACAGCGGTCCCCAGATGTGGACCTCGACGATCTCGTCATCCTCCCGACGCGCTCCCGACCGAAGCAAGAGGGCCGCAAAATCCGCCTCCGTCATGCTCGGCTTCAACCGAGCCGCGAGCTTCGCTACACAGAGGCGCGCTCGCTCCTTCCATGCGGCCCGCGACCCCGTGGGTACATTGTAATCCCATTTCCTCAGTAAGAGGGCAGAATTTCCTGCCAGCACGGAAGCCCGATGTTCGATCATCTCTTCCTTGAGCACTAACGCGAAGTCACCGTAGCCGGGCAAGCCCGCACCGTCGAGCGACAGAGCGGCGAACCGGATCTTCTCCTTGTAGCCCGGGAACAGCACTTCGTCGGCCAAGCGGCGGAGAGGGTCCCAGGCATCGTCATCCGGCAGCTTCACCTCTGCTTCGAGGAGCTGGTAGTAGGTCGCATAGAGCTGGCGGTCTGAGTTGGCGAGCCGCTCGACCTCGGCGAGGGAGCGGGAGAGGACGGCAACAGTTGTACCGGCGGCCGCCTCGAAGGCGCGGACTGCCTCGCCGCAGCCGCGGGATTCCGCGTCCTGAACCGCCAGGCGGTAGCGGAAGGCCAGGGCATCGCGCTCGCTCTCCTGCTCGGCCACGCGTACGTTGGGATAGAGACTCGGCCGCGCACAGTGCGGGCAAAGACTCCACTCCAGTGGCACCGGGTGGCCACAGAACGAGCAGGCTGGATCGGACATCGGAGCGGGATTCTAGCCGTTTCCGGCCTGGGAACCGATAAGATCCGCCACCATGCCCTCCCTCCCCGACTTCCAGGCCGCCGCGGAGCGCATCCGCGGCCGCGTTCGCCGTACCCCGCTCCTCTCCGCCGCCCCCCTGCGCGACCCGGTCGTGCCGGGCGAGCTCAGCTTGAAGCTTGAATCGCTCCAGGTCACCGGCTCGTTCAAGGCGCGCGGCGCGACGAATAAAGTACTGACCCTTTCGGCGGCGGAACTGGAGCGGGGGCTTGTCACCGCTTCCGGGGGCAACCATGGCCTCGGAGTCGCCTATGCCGGCCGGCTTGCCGGGGCCAAGGTGACGATCTACCTGCCGGCCAATGCTCCGGAATCCAAAGCCGAGAGGCTGAAGGCGTGGGGGGCCGAGGTGGTCCGCGAGGGCGCGGTGTGGGACGACGCCAACGCCATCGCCCTGGAGGCGGCCGATCGCCATGGCTGGACCTATGTCCATGCCTTTGCCGACCCCGCGATCATCGCCGGCCAGGGGACGATCGGCCTGGAGATCCTGCAGGATGCCCCGGAGACCGACCTCCTGGTGGTATCGATCGGCGGCGGTGGCCTGATCGCCGGGGTGGCGGCGGCGGCCAAGGCGTTGAAGCCGGAGATCCGGGTGATCGGGGTCGAGCCGGTCGGCGCGCCCACCCTCTACGAGAGCGTCAAGGCTGGCCGGGTGATCGAGCTTTCCGAGATCCGCACGGTGGCCAACACCCTGGCCCCGCGGAAGAGCGACCCTCTGAACCTCGCGATCATCCAGGAGAACGTGGACGAGATCGTCCTCGTCACCGACGACGAGATGCGCGCCGCCGCCCGCCGGCTCTGGTTCGAGACCGGGGTCGCCGCCGAGCTCTCCGGCGCCGCCGCGCTCGCCGCCCTCGCCACCGGGAAGATCCGCACCACCGCCAAGGAGCGGGTCTGCGCGATCATCTGCGGGGTGGGGGTGGATGGGATCTAGAGGGCTGCGGGAGGCGGTGCGGTGGAAACGAAAGGGCCCCCGCGAGCGGGGGCCCAGGATCGATCCATCGGGAGCGGCGGGTCCGCCTAGGCCGGCCACTCGATGATGTAGGTGCAGGAGTCCGCCCCCTTGGTGCGGGTCGGCTTGGTGGTGTCGAGCCGCACCTCCAGGTTCGGCTTGAAGCGCCGGCCCATGGCGGTGATGATGCCGCGGTCGAACTCCGAGGGGTAGGGGTTGTTGCACACCATCACCGCCGAGGTCTCGCCGGTCAGCCCCTCGTAGGTGTAGTGGCCGATCCCCGGGGTCAGCTCGCCGTTCTGCTCGTTGAACATGGGGACGCCGTTCAACCGGTGGCGCAGGTGGTAGTTGATGTCGATCGCCTTCATCCCCGTCTCCAGGCTGTTGATCCAGGCCGGCCACTCGACCGCCTCGAGGATCTTCTTGCCGATGGCGAAGAGGGTGCGGGGGCCGATCTTCTCGGCGATGGTCTTGAAGGAGTCGAGCCAGGCCTGCTGCGGGTACCAGGCCTCGGGCTGCGGTTTGCGGATGCCATGCTGGGAGAGGATCGCCTCGGCCATGGTCCGGAATTCGCCCATCCCGTCGACGACGGAGAGGACGACTGCGCCAAACACTTCAACATCCGGTCGGAACGCCTTGAATTGTGCCATCTTGCTTGAACCCCATAGGTCGTCGGTTAAAAGGGGATCCACGGGCGAGCGATCCGGTCCCGGCACGGTCGGGCTCCCGGGGCTCGCTGGGTCGTCTGGTTCGTGGTGATCCGCATGGTCGAAACCGCAGGGAAGCCCGGGTCGGGAGCGCGACAGCGCCTCGCCGGAGCTTCCGAACGCGGGCTGATTCCCTGGTATGTGGCTACAGCGGGCGACAGTATAGCGCAGTCGGCGCCCGGCGCTACCAGTCCTTGCTAAGTAGAGGCGTGGCTGCACCTAGGGGACGGCCGGAGGAGCCGGGGCCGCCGGCAGCGCGAGGGCGAAAGCGGGGCGTTTCATTTCGCGGGCACAGGAGGTGTCCAGGCCGATGGCCGTGCCGTTGGCGAAGAAGTCCTCGATGATCCGCAGGATGCACTCGGGATGGGAGAGGCCGCCCGGACCGTGCGCGCCTTCGCGCAGGAGGAGATTGGCGCTGTTGGGGAAGGTGCCCTTCGCCGCCGCCGCCCACTCCGGGGGGGTGGCGGGGTCGAGCCAGCCGCTGACCAGGAGGACCGGGGTGGGGATCTGCCGCGGCTCCCAGAACTCCGGGGAGAGCTTCGCCGCCGGCCAGAAGGCGCAGGCGGCTCGCTGCTGGCGGACGCGGTCGTCCCCCAGGTAGGTGCCGGCGGCCTCGCGCGCCACGGCGGCGGGGTCGATTCGCGCCACGTCCTCGGCACAGGTGACCGAGAGGTAGAGCCCGATCGCCCAGCTGGGGTCGTCGAAGTAGCCGACGGCCTGGCGCAGGAAGGGCGCCCAGTCGCCCAGGAAGGCGCGGTGGAGGTAGAGCGGCAGTTTGGTGTAGAGGGTCGGCGAGTACTGCATGGAGCGCAGGGTGGTGGTGAACGAGCTCTTCGACAGCGTCAGCTCGACCGGCTTGCCGGTCTTGGGGTGGACGAGCGTGTCGCGGGCGGGACCCTTCTCGAAGCGCGCCAGGACGGCCGCCAGCTCGCCCTTCGGATCGGGGAAGGCGGCGCGGCAGGCGGGGGCGGCGGCGCAGTCGTCGAACACCTTGTCGAGGGCGATCTGCGACTGGCGGGCCATGTAGAACGGCATCCGGGCTTCGAGCGGCACGTAGCCGATGAGGAGAGCGCTCCGGGCGTGCTCCGGGTGCCGGCGCAGGTAGACCTCGGCGGCTCGCGTGCCGTAGGAGCCGGCGGAGAGGTTGATCCGCTCGTAGCCCAGCCAGGCCCGCACCTCGTCGAGGTCGTCCATGGCGGTCTCGCTGGTGTAGAGGGCGGGATCGGCGTCGAGCTTCTTGACGCAGGCGCGCAGGGCGTCGAGCGGGAAGAGATCGTGGAGGTAGCCCTGGAGGTCGTCGGCGCTCCCCGGCAGGGCGCAGTTGAGGGGATTCGAGCGGCCGGTGCCGCGGGTGTCGACGAGCACGACGTCGCGTTGGGACCGCAACCCGCCGTACACCTCGGCCAGCTCGGCCGCCCCCTCGGTAGCCCCCTGGCCGGGACCGCCGGCGAGCTCGAAGATCGGGTCGGGCGCCGGGTCGGGGCTCTTGGCCGGGAGGACGATGATGTTCAGCGGGATCTTCCGGCCGCTCTTCGTCACCCGGTTCTCCCACACCGGATAGGTGCCGCAGAGGGCCTCCTCGAGGCCGGGGAGGTGGCAGGGGGCGAGGCGCTGGCGCACCGTGCGCGGCGCCTTCTGCGGAGCCGCGTCCGGTGCCTGGGCCTGGACGGCGGCGGCCAGGGTCAGGCCGGCAAGAAAGAGGGCGAGGGCGGGGCCGGGGTGCCGGAAGCGGTCGGAGGTCGTCATGCCGAGGAGTACGTCGGGAGGGGGAGCCGGGTTTCGTACCCCGCCAAACCAGCCGTGCCCCGTCGCCCGTAGTTGGGTGTAAGATGCGCCACAACCCAACTTTACGAGGAGAAGAATGACCACTCTAGCGGCAGATCGACCGCGCGCCAACCCGGTGGCCGAGGCCCCGCGCCCGCTCGTCAAGCGCCATCACTGGATCGTGCGGTTGACCCACTGGGCCAACGCCGTGCTGCTCCTCGGCATGATCGGGAGCGGTCTGCAGATCTACAGCGCCTTCACCCACTTCGGCCGGCGCGGCCACGCCTACCTGCCCAATCCCTACGACGGGCGGGAGCTGCCGCACTGGAGCCGGCTCGGCGGCTGGCTGGCGGGCGGCCTCAACTGGCACTTCGCCCTCGCCTGGCCGTTCGTCGCCAGCGGTCTCCTCTACCTTATCTATATGGTCGTCTCGGGCGAGTGGCGCTCGATCCTCTTCCTGCCGAAGGACGTCCCGCGGGCGATTCAGATGCAGCTCTACTACCTGCGTCTCCGCAAGGAGCACCCGCCCCAGGGCAAGCACAACGCCCTGCAGAAAGGGGCCTACAGCGGGATCTTCCTACTCGCCGTCGTCTCGGTGCTCTCGGGTTTCGCCATCTACAAGCCGGTCCAGCTCTCTTGGCTGACCGCCCTCTTCGGCGGCTACGAGCTCGCCCGCTACTGGCACTTCTGGGCGGTCTGGCTGTTCGTCGCCTTCACGTTGCTCCACGTCGCCCTGGTCTTCCTGGTCGATCCCGCCTCGCTGCGGGCGATGCTCACCGGCGGGTACCGGGGGAGGTTCCCGAGTCATGACTGATCGTTTCCTGTCGCGCCGCGACCTCTTCCGGCTGGGCCTCGTCGCCGGCTCCGCCTCGCTCGCCGCCGCCTGCGGCTGGGACGGCGGACCGCTCCTGGAACCGAGCTTGAAGCGCGTCTCGCGCGTCAACGACTGGGTGGGGGAGAAGCTCCTCCTCTCCGACGGCCGCCTGGCTCCGCAGTATCCGAAAAGCGCGCGCACGCCGGAGAACGCCTTCCCGGCCTACGCCCAGATGAGCCCGCTGCCCACCCCCGACGATCCCGATACCTGGTCGCTCGACGTGGGGGGGCTGGTGAGGAAGCCGATGGAGCTCACCCTGCCGATGCTCCAAGCCTTGCCGCGCGTCACCTACACGGTCAAGCATCACTGTGTGGAGGGGTGGACGGCCATTGCCACCTGGACCGGCGTGCCGGTCTCCGCGGTCCTCGCTCTGGTCGAGCCGCAGCCCGAGGCGCGCTACATCCGCTTCGACACCTTCGACGCCGAGTATTACAACGGCTGGGACCTGAAGAGCGCGATGCACCCGCAGACGATCCTCGCCTACGCCTGGAACGACCGGCCGCTCGCCGCCAACCACGGCGCTCCCCTGCGCCTCTACTCGCCGGTCAAGCTCGGCTACAAGCTCACCAAGTACCTCTCCGCCATGACCCTGACCGCCGAGCGGCCGGGCGGTTTCTGGGAGGACCAGGGGTACCCCTGGCTGGGCGGGGTGTAGGGGCTGGCCCCCGCCCCTTTACTGGCGCTCCCGATCCATCTAAGCTAGCCCGCGCCCCGTAGTACGACTTGGAGGTACCCTCAGATGGCGGTGGACCGGATCAGGGTAGGCGTGTGTGTGCTGTCGTTCGTCGCCACCTTGGGCGGGCTTGCCGCCCGCGCCCAGGAGGCGCCGGCCGATCCTGCCGCACCGGCCCCGGCCGCTACGGCTTCCGACACCGGCGTGCTGCCCAAGATCCGCTTCGGCTTCGAGGGGCGGATGAGCTTCCGCCAGAGCGACGAATTCCGCTTCCCGGTCAAGTTCGGCTTCAAGCCCATCGAGCTGCCGGTCGGACAGACCCAGGCCTTCGAGGAGACGGTCAACCAGGGCTCCCACTTCGAGGTCTCGAAGCTCATCCTCTACGTCGACGCCGACTGGAGCGAGAGCCTGACCGCCCACGGCCGGCTCGACTTCCTCGATCTCTATGATCGCAACCCCACCTCCAGCGGCAAGAAGACCGACGTCAAGGAGCTGTGGGTCCGCTTCGGCCGGGAGGACGAGCCCGGTGTGCTCCCCCCGGGCTCGCGGGCTTACCTCAAGGTCGGCAAGCTCAGCCACTTCGAGCGCCAGAACGACCGCCACCTGGAAAGCTACGGCCTGGTTTCGACCGCCTTCAACCGCTTCAACGACATGGGCGCCGAGCTGGGGGTGGACGCCGGCCGCCACCTCTATTGCAAGCTCTCCTCCACCGTGGGCAACCCGGTCTTCCTGCGCGACCCCAACGCCCTGGCCGGCGACAACGGCACGCCGGACTTCCTGCGCGCCAACCCCGATCCGGAGCTGAAGAGCGGCATCGTCATCCTCTACGACACCGAGGTCGAGGACTGGAACCCCAAGCGCAACCCGCAGCTCTCCGGAGCGGTCGGTCTGCGCTTCGCCGACGAAGGGGGGAAGAACGCCCTGGACGTCATGGTCTTCGGCCACCAGCGCAAGCTCTCCCAAGGAGTCTCGCGGGAGGGCACCTTCTACCTGGGCGACCTCCAGATCCTGCGCGGCCCGTTCAGCGAGACGCCGCTCAAAACCATTCATGGCAACGACAAGCGGGAGGTGGGGGGAAACGTCTGGCTCTACCTGGGCGGCTTCTCCCTCTTCGCCCAGTACGTCGACCAGAAGCTCGCCGGCCTGCCGCGCACGGGGATCGAGGCCGAGGTCGCCTGGACCTTCGACCTGCCCCTCCTCTGGGCGGTCGACGGCCGGCAGCTCTTCCCCACGATCGCTCCGGCGCTCCGCTACTCGAAGCTCGACAACCGCTTCAAGAACGACCCGCTGACCCCGGCGCCAAGCTTCGCCTGGGACTGGACGAAGATCGACGCCGGCCTCCGCCTCGGGATCGTCCCCGGGATGGACCTGACGGTCGAGTACGCAAAGAACGACTTCATCCTCGCCAACGGGGCCACCCGGCACGAGAACGAATTCCTCTCCACCCTACGCTTCCACCTATGAAGCTCTTCTCAAGAAGCCCCCGACCGCGCCCCTCCCGGGAGGGAGGGGGCTGTCCGTCCGTGTCCGTCCCTTCCGTCCTTGTGCTTTTCCTCCTCGCCCTCCCCCTCGCCGCCGAGGAGGTGCACGGCCGGGTCGAGCTCCTCGCCAAGGGCGGGAAGGCTCCGGCCAAAGGGAGCGACGTCCGCCAGACGGTCGTCTACTTCGAGCCCGCCTCGCCGCCGGCCCGCCGTCCGCCCGAGACCCCCTTCCAGATGGTCACCCGGCAGAAGGAGATCGTGCCGCGGGTCCTCGCCATCCCGCGCGGCAGCCGGGTGCGCTTCCCCAACGACGACCCGATCCTGCACAACGTCTTCTCGGTCTCCGCCGGCAACGCCTTCGACCTCGGGCTCTACAAGAACGGGCCGGGCAAAGAGAAGACTTTCACCACCCCCGGGGTGGTCCGCGTCTACTGTAACGTGCACCCTTCGATGGTCGCCTCTATCCTCGTCTTGGACACTCCCTACTTCATCGCTCCTTCGGCCGACGGTGTGTTCGTCCTCTCCGGCCTGCCCAAGGGCCCCGGCAAGCTCACCGTGTGGTCCGAGCAGGCCGACCCCTGGACGGTGACCCTCGACGTGCCGGCCGGGCCGGCGCCGATCACCGCCCGGATCGAAGTGACGCGTCCCCAGGTCCCTCCGCACCTCGACAAGGACGGCAAGTCCTACTTCACCACCGGCCGTGACGGATACAGGCACTAGCCGGGGCTTCTCGCTCTCCTTGGCGACCCGGATCTTCCTGGTCACCTCGCTCCTCGTCGCCCTGGCGGTGGGCGGGGCGGTCGCCGTCACCTACTGGCTGACCCAGCGGACGGCCCACCGGGCGGCCGAGAAGGCGCTCGAGAGCAGCTCCTCGGTGCAGGCCGCCTTCCAGGGCGAGCGCTACGAGCGCCTGCGCCTCATCTCGCGCCTCTTCGCCGCCGACCCGGCAGTCGCCGCCTACGTGGAGAAGCGCGACACCGGCTCGGTCCTCGACCTGCTGTCCGAGCGCGGCAAGGACCTGGGGTTCGACTTCGCCATCTTCCTGGACCCCGAGGGCAAGGTGATCGCCCGCACCGACAAGCCCCGGGCGGTGGGGCAGGACCTGTCGCGCCGGACGCTGATCCAGAAGGCGCTCGCCGACTTCGAGGCCGCCGGCGTCTGGCAGGAGGAGGGGAACCTCTACTACGCGGTGGCCCAGCCGCTCTCCAAGGGGTCCCTCCTGGGCTTCCTGGTCACCGGCTTCGCGATCAACGACCTCTCGGCCCTGGAGGTCAAGAAGATCAGCGGCGCCGACGTCGCCTACGTCGCCGACCCGGACGGCCAGCCGCGGGTGGTGGCGACGACTCTCGGCCGGCCGCTCACCGAGAGCCTGCTGGCGGTTTTGAAGACCCGCAAGCAGATGATGGACAAGCTGATGGGGCGCGGCCAGCTGATTCCGCGCGCCGACCTCTCGGACAGCGGCGAGCCCTGGATCTCCCTTCTCTCGCCTCTGCTCGACGCCAGCGGCAAGCCGGTCGGCTTCAGCGTCGCCCTGGCCTCGCTCGACAAGGAGCTGGCCGACTTCCACCAGATCGAGACCGCCCTCCTCCTGGCCGGCCTCATCTCGATCCTCCTCGCCTCTCTGCTCTCCTTCGGCCTCGCCCGGCGCACCCTGGCGCCGGTCCGGCGGCTGGTCGCGGCGGCCGAGGCGGCGCGGCAGGGCGACTACGACCAGAAGGTCGGCGCCCCCGCCGGTACCCACGGTGCCGCCGGCCGGACCGACGAGGTGGGCCAGCTCGGGCGCGCCTTCGACGATCTGCTCTCCGATCTGCGCGAGAAGCGCGACATGGAGGTCTACGTCGGCGAGCTGTCGAAGAGCCTCCCCGAGCCGCGCGAGGGGCGCGCCGTCCTCGGCCACCCGCAGGTCAAGGAGGTGCTCCTCCTCGCCGTCGAGCTGCACGGCTACGGCGCCCTGCGGCCTGAAAGCGGTCCGGAGCCGATGCTCGACCGCTTCGGCGCCGAGCTGGCGCGGGTGTCGGCGGCGATCACCGGTGCCCGCGGGCACCTCGAAGCGGTCCTCGGCCACCGGCTGCTCGCCCGTTTCGACGGCGAGCGGCGGGCTGTACGGGCGCTGACCGCCAGCGCCGAGATCCTCAAAAACGCGGCGGAAGATCCGGAGGCGCCGCTGGTCGTCCTCGCCGCCGGCCGGGTGGCCCTGGGACCGGTCCCCTTCGGCGAGCAGGGCGAGCGCGGCATCGTGGGTGGGCCGGTGGCGCAGCTCGACAGCCTGGGCCGTGAGGCGACCGCCGGCGAGGTCGTGCTGTCGCGCGAGGTCTACGACGAGCTCAAGGGGAATTTCGAGCAGGCCGGCTATCAGCTGGCGCCGCGCCGCGGCCTGGTCACCCCGCAGATGCTCTACGTCCTCTCGACCGCCATGGTCCAGCGCCTGACTGCCGGCCGTTCCGCGATCGCCGGCATCGCCACGCCGGAGGGCAAGGGAGTGGAGGCGGCCTCGGCCCTCTCGACCCTCTCCGGCATCGAGCCCGGGGCGATCATGGCCCGGCGCTTCGAGATCCTCTCCGTCCTCGGGGCGGGGGGGATGGGGGTCGTCTACAAGGCGCGCGACCGAGAGCTCGACGACCTGGTGGCGCTCAAGATGTTGAAGCGCGAGCTGTGGGGCGACCGGACGCAGCTCGAACGCCTGAAGAGCGAGATCAAGCTGGCGCGCAAGATCACCCACCCCAACGTCCTGCGCACCTTCGACTTCGGGGAGATCGACGGCATCCCCTACATCTCGATGGAGTACGTGCGCGGGGTCACCCTGCGCTACCTGCTCGACCAGACCCACCGCCTGCCCTACTCGGCCGGCCTGCGCCTGGGCAAGCAGCTCTGCGCCGGCCTGGGCGCCGCCCACGCGGTGGGGGTGATGCACCGGGACATCAAGCCCGAGAACCTGATCTTGACCCCCGCCGGCAACGCCAAGCTCATGGACTTCGGCATCGCCCGGCCGATCGAGCGCCTCACTCCGGGGCAGACCCAGGCGGGCTTCATCGTCGGCACCCCTCAGTACCTCTCCCCGGAGCAGCTCCAGGGCGGCGAGGTCGACGCCCGCGCCGACATCTACTCGACCGGCATCGTCCTCTACGAGATCTTCACCGGCGAGCTGCCGTTCTCGGCCCCGACGGCGATGGAGCTGATGCTAAAGCACATCAAGGAGCCGCCGCGGGCGCCGCGCTCCCACTGGGCGGAGATCCCGGAGCGGCTGGAACAGATTATCCTCCGCTGCCTGGAAAAAGAGCCGGGAAAGCGGTACCCTACCGTCCTGGAGCTGCAGCATGATTTAGAAGGGCTGAGCGCCTAGACTCGGGCGGTCTCATGGAAGCGATCACCCACTCCTCGCCCCCGCCGGATCTCGTGCCGGACCTCGCGCAGCGCGTCGCCGAGTACGAGAACCTCCTCGACATCGGCGTCCAGCTCGCCGGTACGCTCGACCTGGAACAGGTCCTGGATCTCGCCCTGATCCGCGCCGAGGGGGTCTGCCGGGCCGAGACCAGCTCCATCTGGGAGCTCGACGAGGCGAAGGGGGATCTCTTCTTCCGCGTCGTCCGGGGCCGGGCCAAGGGGGAGATCCGCAACCTCCGGGTTCCCCTGGGAGAGGGGATCGTGGGGAGCATCGCCCGTTCGGGCGAGGCGGAGGTGGTCAACGACGTCGCCGCCGACCCCCGCTGGCGCGGCGACAACCAGGACGTGTTCACCACCCGCGCCATCCTCGCCGTGCCGCTCGTCGCCCACGGCTCGGTCATCGGGGTGCTCCAGCTCCTGAACCCGGTGGGCCGCGACCGTTTCTCCGCCGACGACCTGCGGCGCATGCGCCTGTTCGCCGCCATCCTCGCCCATCCGCTGCAGAATGCCCGGCTCTACACCGCGCGGCGGCGCCAGTTCCTCGATACGGCCATGGCCTGGGCGCAGGCCATCGAGCGCAAGGACCCTTACACCGGCGGCCACGTGCGGCGGGTGACGACCTATTCGGTCCTCCTGGGCGACGAGATGGGCCTCTCCCGCGAGGCGTTGGAGGAGCTCTGGCTCGCCGCCACCCTGCACGACGTGGGGAAGATCTTCGTGCGCGACGACATCCTGGGCAAGCCCGGCGCGCTCTCCGACGAGGAGCGCCTGATCATGAACCGCCACCCGGTGGACGGCGCCGAGATCATCGCCAAGATCAAGGGCCTGCAGCGCATCCTCCCCGGAGTGCGCGACCACCACGAGCGGCTGGACGG
This sequence comes from Thermoanaerobaculia bacterium, assembly GCA_035644215.1. GTDB lineage: Bacteria > Acidobacteriota > Thermoanaerobaculia > Multivoradales > UBA5704 > DASQPA01. The sequence continues at coordinate 8,492 of DASQPA010000368.1, read as the reverse complement.
CCACGGCTACCCCAACGGCCTGGCCGGCGACGCCATCCCCCTGGTCGCCCGCATCATCTCCGTGGCCGACACCTACGATGCGATGACCACCAACCGTCCCTATCGCCCGGGCCTCCCTCCCGAGCGTGCCGCCGCCGAGATCGCGAACGGGGCCGGCAGCCAGTTCTGCCCGGTGGTGGCGGCCGCCTTCGCCCGGCTCTTCGCGAGCGGCCGCTTCGACGTCGACGCCGGGGAGGCCCTCTGGCGCTCGTTCCTGCCCGAGGGCTGAGGGCGCCCCGGCGGGGCGGCAGTAGGCGTAGGCTATAGTTGGCCTGGAGGTTGGAACGCCATGAGCCCGAGAGAGCTACTGAACCAGAAGCGGGAATTGATTCTACAGATTGCCGCCCGGCATGGCGCCCACAACGTCCGCGTTTTCGGTTCGGTGGCCCGGGGGGACGCCGGTCCCGACAGCGACATCGATCTGCTGGTCGAAAGAGGGCCAACGCCGAGCTCCTGGTTTCCCGCCGGCTTGGTGCTGGATCTGCAAGAGGTCCTGGGCTATCCCGTGGAGGTCGTGACCGAGAAGGGATTGAGCCCGCTTCTCCGAGATCGGGTTCTCCGCGAAGCCATCCCGCTATGAAGGATGACGCGGTCTACCTCAAGCACATCCTGGAGTGTATCCACCGCATTGAGGAGGATGTTGCCGCGGGCCGCGAGCACTTCATGGCCCACCATACCCCCCAAGACGCCGTCCTACGGAATCTGCAGGTTCTCGCCGAGTCGACCCAGAGGCTCTCCGAGGCGTTGAAAGATTCACAGCCAACCGTCGAATGGCAGAAGATCAGCGCCTTTCGAAACATCCTGGTCCATGACTATCTCGGAATCGACCTGGAGGCGATCTGGAGGATCACTCAGGTTGAGATTCCATCCCTCAAGCTGGCGATCGAGTCCATGCTCGCCCGGCTGAGCCCATGGGAACGAGAGCCTGGTTAAGGTCAAGCCACCTCGCCACCCTCTCACCCCAGCAGCACGCCCTCCAGGATCAGCAGCGCCTTCTTGAGCGGCATCCCGCCGCCGTAGCCGGTGAGCGAGCCGTCGGCGCCGATCACCCGATGGCAGGGGATGATCACGGGGATGGGGTTGGTGCCGTTCGCCCGGCCCACGGCGCGGGCGGCGCCGGGGCGGCCGACGCGGTGGGCCAGCTCGGCGTAACTCAGGGTCGCACCGTAGGGAATGCGGGAGAGCTCCTCCCAGACTCGGCGCTGGAACTCCGTGCCGCGCGGGGCCAAGGGGAGATCGAAGTCCTTCCTCTGCTTGGCGAAATACTCGGCGAGTTGGGCGGTCACGGTGGCGCAGCGCTCTTGGTTCCAGACCAGATGGTCGCCATGCAGCGCCGCCCGGCGCTCGATCTCTTCGCGGTCGGGGAGGACGGGCAGGAAGTCGAGCCCGACCAGGGCGCCGGCCTCGTCGACCGTGGCGAGGAGGCCGGCGAGCCCGGGCAGGGGCGGGGTGGGGATCAAGTCGGCATAGAGATTCATGGTGCGCTCCCGAGTGAGGCCCAGAGATGGGCGGTGGCCAGGCTGCGGTAGGGGGCGAAGACGGTGAGCCGCTCCCGGGTCTCCTCCGGCCCGGGGCGGTGGTCGAGGGCGAAGAAGCGGACGAGGCCGGCGGCGAGCCCGGAGTCGCCGACCGGCACGCAGTCGGCGAAGCCGCAGGCGCGGAGCATCACGTATTGGGCCGTCCAGGGACCCAGGCCGCGCAGGGCAAGGAGCCGGCGCTCGACGACGGTCGCCGGCTCCTCGGACAGGCGGTCGAGCGGCAGCTGCCCCGAGACGATGGCCTGGGCGGTGCCGATCAGGTACTCAGCCTTCCGGCGGGAGAACTGGCGGGCGGCGAGGTCCGCCGGGTCGAGCCGGGCCACCGCCTCCGGGGAGGGGGGAGCGAGGAGACCCCCGGCCTCCGGTCCGAGAGGCTCGGCGTACAGCTCCGCCACCCGCCGGCGCAGGGTGGCGGCGAAGGTGAGGTTCACCTGCTGGCCGACGATCGCCCAGACCAGCCCCTCGAAGATCTCGGCCGAGAGGGGGAGGCGGAGCCCCTGCCGGCCGGCGATCAGGGGCGCGAGGTCGGGGCTCTTCTGCACCTGGCGCTCGAAGAGACCGGGGTCGAGCTGCAGGCCGAGCAGCCGGAGGGCCGCTGCGTGGGCCGCCGCTCCGGCTTCGGGAGGGAGCGTTTCAACGCTCTCGATCCGGCACCGCGCCATCCCCTTCCCGATCTCGACGGTCAGGAGAGCCGGGCGGCCGGCGAGCCGTACCGCCTTGGCGAAGGCCGTCCCCTGGACCCGCTCGGCGCGGCTCTCCGGGTCGCGGCCCAGGTAGCGCAGGGTGGCCTCGGGCCGGTAGCCGGCCGGCAGCTGCAGGACGAATTCGCGCTTTTTCGCCAGCTTCCGGTACACCTCGGGGGTAAGGCCGGTCGACCGGCGGAAGCGGTCCTGGAAGGTCGCGGTGTTCTCCCAGCCCGCCTCCAGGGCGAGGTCGAGGAGGGGACGCCGGCCGCTCAGCAGGTTGCGGCAGACGGCGTCGAGCCGCGCCCGCTCCAAAAAGGCGGCCGGGGTGGTGTGGTAGTGCCGGAGGAAGAGGAGGCGGAGCGGGGTCGAGCCGATCCCTGCGGCTTTCCCCAGGGCCGCCACCCCGGGGAAGTCGCCGGGTGCCCGGCGCACCCGGGCGGCGAGGTCGATCACCCGGTCGAGGTCCGGGTCGGGGGCTTCGAGCGCTGTCCTGGCCGGCATGGCCGGCATCTTAGAGGAAGTGCCGGGGTCGCGTCTTCCCGATTCTTTCGTCCGAATTCCGGTGCGGCTATACTGCCCGCCATCCTATGAGCGAGAAGACGCGTTTCCAGACGATGATCGAAGGCTGGGTCAGCGGGGAGGTCGACCTCGCCCCCATCGGCCACCTGGTGGGCTTCCGTTTCACCAGCTGCGAGGGCGGGGTCATCCGCGTCGAGCTCGACGCCGGCCCCCGCCACCACAACCCCATGGGGATCGTGCACGGCGGCATCTTCTGCGACATCGCCGACGCCGCCATGGGGGTCGCCTTCGCCTACACCCTGGCGGACGGCGAGAGCTTCGCCACCCTCCAACTCCAGGCGAGCTACCTGCGCGCGGTCCGCGAGGGCCGCCTGATCGCCACCGGCCGGGTGGTCCACCGCGGTAAGACGGTCGGCCACCTGGAGTGCGACGTGGTCGACGGCGAGGGCCGGGCGGTGGCGCGGTTTACCAGCGTGTGCACGGTGCTCAAGGGGAGCGGCTAAGGAAGAGACCTCTCGAGAACGTCTCTGAGTGCTTCCAACAGAGGGTCCAGCCCCTCCAAATGCAATTAAAGTCCCGCGAAATTCATTTGGCGCCACCCGAAATGTATTTCGAGCCGCTCGAAATGCATTTCTCTCGCTGCGAATCCTAAAACGCGAGGCTCGAAATGGCAAAAGAGACGCTCCAATTCAATTTCAAGTGGCACGGAATGTATTTCGCGTCACTCCAAATGCATTTGGAGCCACCCGAATTGAGTTTCGAGCCGTTTTGGGGAGATCTCCGGAGCCTGCGGTGATGCGTGGAGGGGCGGCGCAGCCTGCCGGAGGGACTTTTTCGCGATTTCCAGCCGCCCGGAGAGCCTTCCGAGGTTCTTTGGACCCTGGCGGAGAGGTTCCGGTCGCTCCCGGAGGGTCCGCGGAGCTACCGGAAGTAGCCGGTCACGTCCAGGATGAAATGAAAGCTGCCGGCCGAGTCGGCGCTGACGCTGGTCCCGGCGCCCGGAGTGGCCGGTAGCAGCAGGATCGCATTGTTGGAGCGGGTCTGTCCGGCCTGGAAGTTGAGCGAGCTGACCAGGGGTGGGCTCGGGAGGTCGCCGGGATAGAGGCGGAGGAAGCCGGCCGCGGCGGTCTGGGTCACGGTGACGTTGACCGCCAGCGCCCTGGCGTCGCTCGGCACGCCGCAGGCTCCGGTCAGCGGGAAGTTGCGGACCGCATTGGGCAGGAGGGCCGGGCCGCCCAGGGGGCCGGCCGGGTTGCGGGTGTCCACCAGGCGGCAGGGGGGCAGGGTATAGAACTGCTGCCCCGGCAGGACGGTCGAGGCGAAATAGGTGGCGGTCATCTGGAAGTCGCCGCTGCCCGCGTGACGTTGGACGAGGACGCTCCAGGGGCCGGGGGCAGGGGAGAGGACCTCGCAGACGTTGGGCTCTCCGTTGTCGAGGCTCCGGCAGTCGAAGTTGACCGGGCTCGCCGTCGTCCCGAGCTTGAGGAAGAGGTTGGCGCCACCGGTGGGCTCGACGTTCACGATGACCCGCAGGGTGCCGGTCGCCGGGGGAACGTCGACCGTGAACAGCTGGCTGGGCGCCGCGGCGCTCAATGTCCCACTGCCCGTCACCACCGTGCTGCCCGGGTCGCCGACCGCGGGGAGGCCGCCGCAGCTCGCGGTGCCAAGGTCCGCGCCGCCGGCGCTCAGGAGGTAGGCGCGGTTGACGAAGGCGTCGGAGTCGAAGGAGTGATCCGTGGGCACGCAGTTGGTATCGCCACCCGAGGTGAGGCCGGCGAGGACCAGGCCCTGCCCGAGGTCGACGAAGAGCGGACCGCCGGAGTCGCCCTCGCAGGTGTCGGAGTCGGTGCCTGGCGCGCCGATCGGGTTCTGGTAGACCCAGCAGAGGTTGGTGGCGTCCGGGACGAACCCCGCCGGGCAGGCCGATGTTGCCACCTTGCCCACCCGCTTGATCCCCACGTCGAAGGCGGGAGCGCCGGACAGACCGAAACCGACGATCGTTCCCACCGTGCCCGCCGGTGGGCGGCCGGTCGAGTTGAGCGGGCTCGGCGCCACTCCGGTGACCGGATTCGTCAGGTGGAGGACGGCGAAGTCGCCATCCACGCCGAAGTTGAACTGCGGATCGACGGAGACGCTCGCGACGCTGAAGTTGCCGGCGTTCTGCAGGAAGACCACCAGGCCGCTCGGATCGAGGAGACTGGGCTGCGCCAGGCACTGGCTGCCGCTCAGGGGGTTCCCGGCGTTATCCGTGCAGATGCAGTGGGCGGCGGTGAGGAAGGTCTGGCAGCCGACGAGGACGCCGCTGCAATAGCTGGTGCCGAAGGCAGAATTGTGGATCAGCCAGCCGGTGCTCGGGTGCTGCTGGGTGGGCAGGCCGTTGGCGATGCGCTCGTGGAGAGGGACGGAGGGGGCGGCGGGCAGAGGCGGAGTCGCCGCGACGACCAAGAGAACGCTGCCGAGCCAGATGAGTGCGCCGAACGTCGTACGGACCCGCATGGAACCTCCTCCACCGTCAACCTGGTCCTTCCCCAGGGTTCTATCACCAACCGCTCTCCTTTATATGTCAAAACGGGCTGAAGCGTTTCAGCCCGTCCCGGAAGAGGCGGCGGTGGGCGACGGTGTGGCTGCGTGGGCCGGCGGTCTCCTACATCCTACATCCAGGGCGAGATCTCTTCCACCAACCCGTCGAGCTCGGCGCGGAACGCGGGGTCCTCGGAGAGCCGGCTCTTGAGCGCCTGATGGAGGGCCGCCCGGGCGTCCGGGGCGGCGTTCCGCTGTTCGAAGCTGGCGAGCACCTCCTGGCCGACCTGGGAAGTGAGCCGGGTCTTCAACCGGACATAACTGCCGATCAGCCGATCGCCGCGGCGCGCTCTCGTCCCATCGGTCGCGACGTCCGCAAGATAGACCAGGTGGGCCACCGTGGCAGCAGCGAGCTCAGGGATGGGAAGCATGGTACGGTGCGTTCCTTTCTGGCGGTTGGGCACCAGCCATTGTCGATGGAATACCACTCTCCACGGCGCTCTCCACCGGCTGGCGGGGTGGGACGCCCACGCCAACGGGTAGGGGAAGGTTGATAGCTAGGGATGGCAAGGCTGCGTCAAAGAGACCTCATCTTTGCTCCCGAACAGTGCAATAAGCATTCCACCAACCGGACACGCGCCTCCCCCGGGGGAGAGCCCGCCGGCCCCCCGAGTCTGAGTAAAAAGTGGTTCACAGGACTTGCAGCGATGGCTAAAAATGCAAGGCTGTCGTCACTCCTGGCGGAGGACGCTTATGGGGTCGACGCGGAGGGCCCGCCAGGTGGGGAAGAGGGCGGCAGCGGAAACGGCGGCGGCAAGGGCGAGAGGGGCCAGTGCAAAGGAGAGCGGGTCGAGCGAGCCGATGCCGTAGAGCAGCGAGGACATCCAGCGCGTCACGGCCAGGGAGGCAAGGATGCCGGCACCGCCGCCCAGGCAGGCCAGGGTCGCCGCGTGGCCGGCGATCAGGCGCAAAACGTCGGCGCGCCGCGCCCCGATGGCCATGCGCAGGCCGATCTCCTGGGCGCGCAGGGTGACCAGGTACGACATCACCCCATAGAGGCCGATCGCGGCCATGAGCAGGGCCAGGGTGGAGAAGCAGGCGAGCAGCAACATGTTGAAGCGGCGCGGGGCGAGGCGGTCGGCGAGCAGGCGCTCGACCGTGGTGAGCGTCGAGATCGGTTGCGCCGGATCGAGGCTCCGCACCGCTTGCCGCACGGTGCCGGCAAGAGCCAGGGGGTCGCCCTGGGTGCGCAGCAGCAGCGTCTGGCGCGAGCGCGGGCGCTGGGCGAGCGGCACGTAGGACTGGAGCCAGTCGGCGGCGCCCGGCTCGCTGCGGCGTGCCTCCGCCGCCACTCCCACGATGGTCAGCCAGGAGGTGGCGCCGGGCTGCGGGCTGCCGTAACAGAACCGCTTGCCGATCGGGTCCTGGCCCGGCCAGTAGAGCTTCGCCAGGCCGGCATTGATGATCGCCACCGGCGGCGCGCCGGGTCCGTCGGCCGGGCTGAAATCGCGTCCGGCGACGAGCGGCTCGCCGATCGTGCGGAAGTAGCCCGGCAGGACCGAATCCCACGTGATGGGCTGCTGAACGACCTGGGGCCCGGCCGCCTGGCCTTCGATGGTGAAAGAGCCCGCCGCATTGGGGAGCGATCCCAGGAGCAGGTGCTCGACGGCCCCGACCGAGCGCACCCGCGGATCGACCGCGAGGCGGGCGGCGAGCTGGTGGTAGAACTGCTCGATCTTGGGGCCATCGCCGTACTTTGACGGGGGCAGGACGAGTGTGGCCGCGAGCAGGTGGTCGGGCTTGAAGCCGAGGTCCATCTGCTGCACGCGCAGGAAGCTGCGCACGAGAAGGCCGGAGCCGGTGAGCAGGGCGACGGCGAGGGCCATTTGCGCCACGACCAGGTAGCGGCGTGTCCCGGCGCCGTGCCGAGGAAAAGAACGCGCCGCCGGGCCGCCGGGGCCGCGCAGGCGGAGCGCGTCGGCGGGCTGCCCGCCGAGAGCCTGGGCGGCGGGCGAGAGACCGAACAGGAGGCCGGTCAGCACGCAGGTCGCCAGGGCGAAGGCGGCGGCGCTCCAGTTCACCTGGACGCCCTGCATCTGTTCGAGCTCGGCAGGCGCGATGCGCACCAGCCCTTGCACCCCCCAGACCGCGACCAGGAGGCCGAGGGCTCCGCCCAGGGCGAAGAGGACCAGGTTCTCGGTCAGGAGCTGGCGCAGCAGCCGGCCGGGACCCGCGCCAAGGGCCAGCCGTGCCGCGATCTCGCGGTGGCGGGCGGCGGCGCGAGCGAGCTGCATGCCGGCGACGTTGGCGCACGCCACCAAGAGCACGCAGAGCACCGCGGCCGACAGCAGGAGCAGTCCGCCGCGCACCTTCTCGGTGAGCTGGTCGCGCAGCGGCACCAGAACCACCCCGGAACGCCGGTCGGTCGCGGGATACTGCTCGCCGAGGCGCCGCCCCAGCGCCGCGAGCTCGGCGTCCGCCTGGGCCGGACGGACGCCGGGCCGGAGGCGGCCGACGACGTCCAGCCAGAGTGAGCCGCGGGAGTCGCGGTCCTCGCCTACGGGCGCCAGGGGCACCCAGATCTCCTGCCGGCGCTCCGGGAAAGCGAAGCCGGCGGGCATGACCCCGATGACCTCGTAAGGCTGCCCGTTGAGCAGGAGGCGGCGGCCGGCGATGCGCGGGTCAGCGCCGAAACGCCGCACCCACAGGCCGTGCGCGAGCACCACCACGTGGTCGCGTCCTGGTACGTCTTCACCGGGCAGGAACGTCCGCCCTACCCTGGCCTTGGCGCCCAGGAGGGAGAACAGGTTGGCGCTCGCCGCCACGCCGGAGAGCTGCTCGGGCTCGTCGACTCCGCTCAAGGCGAAGGTCGCGCGCGAGAAGGCCGCGGCATCGCGCAACGAGGCGCTGTGCGCCCGGGTGTCGAGGAAGCGCGGATAGGAGAAAACGTCGCGCGGAAACCCGTGCTCGGCATCCGCGAGCCAGATCATGGTCAGGCGGTCGGGATCGCGGAATGGCAGTGAGCGCAGCAGGACGGACTGCACGACGCTGAAGATCGCGGTGTTGGCGCCGATCCCGAGAGCCAGCGTGAGCACGGCGGCGGCCGTCGCGCCGGGGCTCCTGGCGAGCCTGCGCGCCGCGTAGCCCGCATCCTGGAAGGTCGTTTCGGCCAGGCTCATCAGACCCATGG
>DASQPA010000367.1:0-13676 GCA_035644215.1 Thermoanaerobaculia bacterium | reverse complement strand
ATGAGGGAGGACGTTTGAGCCCAGACCCGACGATCGATCACACGGTGACGGCCGCGGAGGCCGACAGGACCGTTCCCGCGCTCCTCCGCGAGCTGCTCCCCGGCACCTCCTGGAGCACGGCCAAGGAGCTCTGCCGGAGCGGCCGGGTGTACGTCGACGGCTCGCGGGTCCTCGATCCCGCGGCGCGGGTCGCGGCCGGGAGCCGGGTCGAGATCCATCCGGACGGCCCCGCCCTCCCCCGCGGGCCGCTCGCCCCGGAGGCGCTGGTCCACTTCGACCCCGACCTGGTGGTGGTCGACAAGCCGGCCGGCCTCCTGACGGCGCCGTTCGCCGGCGAGCGCGACACCCTGGTCACCCTTACCCGGACGCTCCTCGGGCGCAGGGAGGCTGCCGGTGGTACTGGAGGCGCCGGCGGGCGTGGGCCGGCCCTGCGCGTCGTCCAGCGGCTCGACAAGGAGACCTCGGGGCTCCTCGTCTTCGCCCGCTCGATCGGCGCCGAGCGCGAGCTGCAGCGGCAGCTGGGGGAGCACACGGTGACCCGCCGCTACCTCGCCCTGGTCCACGGCGCCGCCCGGGACGGCACCCACGAGACCCTCCTGGTGGCCGACCGGGGCGACGGCCGGCGCGGCTCCTGGGGCGTCTTCCGGCGGGCCAAGGGGGAGCCGCCGCCCAATGCCCGGCAGGCGATCACCCACGTGCGGGTCGTGGAGCGCCTGCCCGGGGCCACTCTGGTCGCCTGCGAGCTCGAAACCGGCCGCCAGCACCAGATCCGCATCCACCTGTCGGAGGCCGGCCACCCGCTCCTCGGCGAGCGGGTCTACGTTCCGGCGGACCGGCGGGAGGGCGGGCCGCTCCTTCAGGCGCCGCGGCCCATGCTCCACGCCACCCTCCTGGGCTTCGCGCATCCGCGAAACGGGCGGCCGATGCGCTTCGAAGCGCCACCGCCGGCGGATTTCCTGGCTCTGCTGGCGCGGTTGCGGCAGGGTAGTTCGAGGTAACGGGGAAGCCCCCCTCCGGGCCTCCCCCCTGATCCAACCCTCCCCCTCCCAGGGGGGAGGGACCCCCGCCCGGGGCGCCTCTATGGAGATACCAGGAAAGCCCCTTCGCGCGCCAGCCGCTCCTCCAAATCCTCGGCGGCGGCCGGCCGGCAGAAGAGATAGCCCTGGCCGTAGTCGCAGCCCAGCGCGGTGAGGCGGGCCAGCTGCTCGGCGTCCTCCACCCCCTCGGCGATCACCTCCATGCCCAGGTTGTGGGCCAGGGTGATCACCGCGCGCACGATCTCCAGGTTGCGGTCGTTCCTGGCGATCCGGCGGATGAAGGTGTGGTCGAGCTTCAGCCGGTTCAGGGGGAAGCTGTGGAGGTAGGAGAGGGAGGAGTAGCCGGTCCCGAAGTCGTCGATGCAGAGCCGGATGTCTCTGGCGCGGAGCTCCTCCAGCATGCCCAAGGCCTTGGCGGCGTTCTCCATCAGGACGCTCTCGGTGATCTCCAGGGTCAGCCGGTCGGCCGGCAGGCCGGTCTCGGCGAGGATGGCGTCGATGCGGGCGATCAGGTCCGGCTCGGAGAACTGCTTGTTCGAGAGGTTGACGCTGACCGACAGGTCCTGCCGTCCGGGCAGGCGGCGGCGCCAGTCGGCCATCTTGCGGCAGGCCTGGGAGAGCACCCAGTGGCCCAGGGGGAGGATCAGCCCGGTCTCCTCCGCCACCGGGATGAACTCGGAGGGCGAGCCGCCGTCGTCCTCGTGCCAGCGCGCCAGGGCCTCCATCTCGGCGAGCCGGCCGGACGCCAGGTGGACGATGGGCTGGAAGTGGAGGGAGAGCTCCTCGCGCTCGATCGCGTGCCGCAGCTGGGTCTCGATGTGCAGGCGGGAGAGGACGTTGACGTGCATCGCCGGGTCGAAGACCACGAGCTTGCCGGTGCCCAGGGCCTTCGAGCGGAACATCGCGGTGTCGGCGTCGCGCACCAGGTCCTGGGCCTTGCCGCCGCCAGGGCCGGAGAGCGCGATGCCGATCGAGAGCGAGGCGAAGACCTCGTGCCCCTCCAGGGCGACTGGCTTCTTGAGCTGGTGCTCGATGCGCTCGGCGATGCGCACCGCGTCACCCATGGCCGAGATGCCCTCTAAGACGATGGCGAACTCGTCGCCGCCCAGCCGGGCCACCGTGTCCTCGGGGCGCAGGCAGTGCTCCAGCCGGCGGGCGGTCTCGATCAGCAGGAGGTCGCCCATCAGGTGCCCCAGGCTGTCGTTGATCAGCTTGAAGCGGTCGAGGTCCAGGAAGAGGACGGCCACCCGGTGCTCCAGGTTGCGGGTGGCGCGGGCGAGCGAGTGTTCGAGCCGGTCCATGTAGAGCGCCCGGTTGGGCAGGCCGGTCAGGGCGTCGTGGAAGGCGTCGTGGAGGAGCTGCTGCTCGGAGAGCTTGCGCTCGGTGATGTCGACCAACGACCCGGCCATGCGGACCGCCCGGCCGTCGGGGTCGCGCAGAGCGAGCCCGCGGCAGAGCATGAAGCGGTAGCGCCCGTCCTTGTGCAGCACCCGGTGCTCGCTCTCCAGGTGCGGCGTCAGGCCGGCCAGGTGGGAGGCGAGAGCGGTGTCCAGGCTGCGCACGTCCTCCGGATGGACCCGTTTCAGCCAGTCGGCCGGATTGGTGCCGATCTCCCCCTGGGTATAGCCGAGGATCGACTTGAAGCGCGGCGAGAAGTAGACCGACTCGGCGTCCAGGTCCCAGTCCCAGAGGCCGGCGTTGGAGCCGCTCATCGCCAGGGCGTAGCGCTCCTCGCTCTCCCGCAGGGCGCTCTCGGCGCGCTTCATGGCCGCCTCCGCCAGGCGCCGGTGCTCGGCCCGGGCGAGCGCCGCGAGGACGGTCCTGCCGAGCGCCGTCCACGGCTCCAGGACGTAGTCGTCGAGGCCGGCCCGCATGGCTTCGAGGGCGCTCCCCTCCGCCTCCGGGGAGACCAGGGCGATCACCGGCAGGCCGGCATGGCGGGCCTTGATCTCCGAGACCAGGGGGAGCAGGTCCCGCCGGTCGCCGCAGCCGGCGACGACCAGGTCGGGCTCGGTATCCTGCCCCAGCGGCGTCAGCCGCGAGGCCGCCGGGCCGGCGCACCCCTGGACCCGGACGCCGGGGAGATCGGTCGCCAGGCGGCTCGCCACGGCGGCGCGACGGTCGGGGTCCTGGTCGATGAGCAGGACGTGCAGCGCACGTTCCATACGATTTCGCTCCAAGGGGGCAGAGAGATCCTACCGCAGACGGGCGAAACTCGCGCCCCCCCTCGCGCGTACTAGGGCGGGAAAGGAGGGCCTCATGCGCCCTATGCTGCTCTTGACTCTCTGCCTGACGGCCGCCGGTGTCGTCGCTCCTCTGGCGGCCGCCACGGCTCCGGCCTCCTCTCTGGAATCCCGCCGGAAGGCGCTCTCCGACCTGCTCGCCGAGCAGTGGGAGTACTCCTTGAAACGCGCGCCGGAGTTCGCCTCGATCCTTGGCGACAAGCGCTGGAACGACCAGCTGACCGATCTCTCCCCGCAGGCGATCGAGGCCGACCTCGCGGTGGGCCGCAAGTTCCTCACCCGTTTCGAGGCGATCGACACCACCGGTTTCCCCGAGCAGGAGGCTCTGAACAAGGAGCTGATGATACGCGACTTGCGCGAGAACTTGGAAGATGCCCGTTTCAAGGACTGGGAGATGCCGGTGACCCAGATCTCCGGCATCCACCTCCAGGCCGCCCAGTTCCCGATCGCCCTCACCTTCACCACGGCCAAGGACTACGAGGATCTGACGACGCGCTACCGCAAGCTCCCGATCGCCTTCGATCAGATCATGGCCCTCATGCGCCAGGGGATGGCCGACGGCCTGATGCCCCCCCGCTTCCTGCTCGCCAAGGTGGTGACGCAGACCGAGGCGATCGCCAAGGTGGACCCGGAGAGCTCGCCCTTCGCCCAGCCGCTCCAGCACTTCCCCAAGGAGATTCCCGTCGCGGAGCAGAAGCGGCTGCACGACCAGATGATCGCCGCCATCCGTGACGCCGTGCTCCCCGCCTATACCCGCTTCGCCACCTTCGTCCGCGACGAGTACGCCCCCAAGGGGCGCAGCGAGCCCGGCATGTGGTCGCTCCCCGAGGGCGACGCCCGCTACGCCGTCAACGTGCGCCGGGCGACGACCACCCGCATGACCCCGGAGGCGATCCACCAGCTCGGCCTGCAGCAGGTCGCCGACCTGGAGCGGCAGATGCTCGTCGTCGCCAAGCAGCTCGGCTACAGCGACCTGAAGACCCTGAACGCGGCGATGGCGAAGGACCCCAAGCTCCACGCCCAGTCGCGCCAGCAGATCTTAGACCTCTACCGCCGCTACATCGACCAGATGTGGCCCAAGCTGCCACAGCTCTTCGGGCGGCTGCCCAAGGCCAAGGTCGAGGTGCTGCCGGTCGAGGCCTTCCGCGAGAAGGAGGCCTCCGAGGCGAGCTACGACACCGGCTCGCCGGACGGTATGCGGCCCGGCCGGGTGTGGGTCAACACCAGCGAGCCGGAGTCCCGGAAGGTCATCACCGTCGAGGACACCGCCTACCACGAGGGGGTGCCCGGGCACCACATGCAGCTGTCGATCGCCCAGGAGCTGCCGACCCTGCCGCCCTTCCGGCAGCAGGGGGGCTACATCGCCTTCTCCGAGGGCTGGGCGCTCTACTCGGAGCGCCTGGGCAAGGAGATCGGCTTCTACCAGGACCCCTACAGCGACTATGGTCGTCTCCAGGACGAGATGCTCCGCGCCATCCGGCTGGTGGTCGACACCGGTTTCCACTACAAGCACTGGACCCGCGACCAGGTGGTGCAGTTCTTCCACGACCACTCGGCGCAGGACGAGGTGGCGGTGCAGAGCGAGACCGACCGTTACATCGTCTGGCCGGGGCAGGCCCTGGGCTACAAGATCGGCCAGCTGAAGATTCTCGAGCTGCGGGGGAGGGCGGAGAAGGCGCTGGGCGCCAAGTTCGACATCCGCCAGTTCCACGACGAGGTCCTGGGCGCCGGGGCGCTGCCGCTCGACATCCTGGAGCAGCGGATCGACGCCTGGATCGCGGCGCAGAAGAAGGCCTGAAGGCGGAACCGTAAGGAACGGGGGCGCCGCCCCCGTTCCGGACTTCGCCTGGGCGATACGGACCCTTGCGATATAATCGCCGCCCAGGAGCCCAAGCATGCGGCAGACCCTTCTGCTGGACGGTCCTCTGAAAGCGCCTCCCCGGCCGGCATCCTCCAGCCTGGTCGGGTCGAGTCGGCCCGCCCATCCGATTCTCGAATTGCAGCGGACGATTGGAAATCGCAGCGTACAGCAGCTGTTCCGGAAGTGCGCCTGCGGTGGAGAGTGCCCGAAGTGCCGGCAGGAGGAAGCGGAGACGGACGGAGAAGCGGCCGCGAAGCCGGCGACGTTGCAGCGAGCGGCCCTGCGCCGCCAGCCGCTCGGGGGCGCCGGGTCGGGCGCTTCGTCCCTTTCCGATCGGCTCACGGGTTCCGAGCTGCTGGACGGCTTTGCGTTGAACGACGCCACGTTGACCGCCGAGCACAAGGGGCGGCTCGCGATTCTGGCGCAGACGTTGCTCCACCTGCTGCGCGAGCATCCCGGCGGCAGCGTGCGGATCACCGGCCATACCGATGCGACGGGCCCCGAGGAGCTCAACGAGGAGCTCGGCCAGAAGCGCGCGGACGCCGTTCGCGACTTCCTGCTCGAAGCCGGAGTTCCCGCCCCCGCCTTGGCGAGCGTCAGCGCGGGAGAGAGCAAGCTCCGCGTCAAGACCAGCCGGCCCGAATCCCGCAACCGCCGCGCCGAGGTGCGTTTCGAGCCCACGCCCACGGGAAGGTCGTTCCCCTCGGCGACCTTGACCCCGCCCTCCCTGTCCGGTCCGGCGACAGGCTCTGGAGCGCCGGCCCCTCCTCCGCTCGCGCCGGAGGGGCTGTGCAAGGCCAACCCTGCTCTCTCTTTTTGTCAACCGATCCCGGTAGCGGAACCGGCCGTGCCGCGCGGCGCGGCCTTTCCCGCTGCCTGCACGTCCACCAACTGCTCCGCGGTGGGCCATCACTTCGACGAACAGCCTCCCGATCTGCAGAAGGTGCTCACCGCCTCGTTCAAGGCCCCGGCGCTCTGGTTCCAGCAGCTCGATACCGAAAGCCGTATGGCGCTCAGCGGAATCTTCAACCGCATGTGCAGCTTCGGCGTGTGGTGTCACGTGAGCCAGGTGCTGAAGATCGATCCCGGCGAGGCTTTGGTGGGCGACCTCCTCTCGGTTCCCGGCGCCACGCCCTCCGTCCACTTCCTGAACCCGGGGGGAAATACGCTGCTCGATGCGCTCATGGCGACCGGCCGGTTCTGCCAGGCGACGGGCGCGGGGGCGAGCCAGCACCCCGGGCAGAGCACTCTCCGCGAGATTTCGGGCTCCGACAGCCTGCACATCTCGATCGGTCCCGGCAACCAGGTCGATGCCCATATCGATCGCAACTCGCCGGTGACGCAGCACCCGGGGAGCAGCTTCTGCTCCAACGCCCCTTCGGCCGACGCCGTGGGTCATATCGGCAAGGAGCTCGCCCCCGAGAAGGTGCGTAAAGGTTTTTCCCTCTTTGGCCGGCACATCCCGGGGCCCGCGGGCTTCCAGGTCTTTCCCGACGATCCCGCGCCCGCCCTGACCGCCGTGCCGCAGCCGGACACCGGTTCCCCCCGGCTCACGCCCGGCGGTTCCCTGGTGGGCATTACGGTCCGCGGGCCGGTTTCGAAGCCGCCGGGACAGCCGAGGCTCGATCTACCCTCGCCGGTCCTGCCCGCCGAGGTGGTGGCCCGCATCGATCGCGCGATCCAGGAGCAGTTCAGCGCCGATGCGCTGCTGCCCTCGCACGCCAGGCAGCGACTGACGACGACCCGGAAGGCGGAAGAATTCGCTGGTCCGGACGAGGAGGCGGCGTCCCTCCTCGCACGCAATGCGGCGGAGCAGGAGGCGGCGAACTATCCGGACCCCTATTCGCTGGCGCGGGAGCTCGCCGAGCGACTGGAGCAGGCCAGCCGCAACCATGAGGTGTTTGTAAAGATCGATCTCCCGCAATACGACGGACGCGATTTCGGCAGCCGGCGGGCGATCGCCAAGCAGATCGAACGCATGGCGCTCATCCTGCGCCACCACCTGCCCAGTCATGCCGAAGGCGTACATTCCGTCGTGATGTTCTTTGGCGGCGCGACCGCGGCCACGCGGGAGGAGGCCAAGCTGCCTTGAAGTAGCGTAGAGTCCGGTGCCGTGCACCGCCTCCGCTCGTCCGTGCTCGTCGCCCTCGCCTGGCGCTACGCCTGCCACTCGGCGATGCTGCTCCTCTCGCTTCTCGCCGAGGGGCGGCCGGCGCCCTCCCTGCCGGACAGCCTCCTCGCCCATATCCCCCGGCTCCCCTGGCTGGAGGCCCACAACTACCTGATCTGGCTCGTCTGCTACGTGCCGCCGGCGCTCTGGCTCTGGCGGCGCGACCGGCGGGCCTTTCTCCACTTCCTCTATCTGGGCGGAGTTTTAAGTCTCCTGCGTGGAGTGACCGTGGGTCTCACCGGCCTGGGTCCGGTGGACGGGCCGGACGTGAACGTGGGCCTGCACGGCAGAGCCCTCCTCGCCGCCTGGGCGACCCTGGTCAACCCGTTCTCCAGCCTGTTCGGCAACGCCGCCCACGTCTACCTCACCAAGGACCTCTTCTTCTCGGGCCACGTCTCGACCACCTTCCTCCTCTGGCTCTATTGCCGGGGGCGCGGCGCTCTGGGGGCGGCGGCCCTCGCCGGCCACTGGATCACGGTCGCCGTGGTCTTCCTCTGCCACCTCCACTACACGATCGACGTCGTCGGCGCCTGGGCGATCACCTACAGCCTGTACGTGTGGACGGAGCGGCGCTGGCCGGTGGCGGTCCCGTGTGAAGGGTGAAACGCCGGCCGCCGCGCAGATCCCTCCGGCAACTTCCGGAATGCCTCCGGCCCCTTCCGGAACGCCTCCGGACGCCTCCGAAAGGTCTCCGGAGGCGTCCAATACACCTTCGGGAGGTTCCGGATACACATTGGGACCTTCCGGAAACTCTCCGGAAGCTTCCGGAACGTCTTCAGGACGCTCCGAAACGATTTCCGGAGCACCCGGAACGATTTCGGGAGCATCCGGAAAGACTTCGGACGCGTCCGGATGTGCCTCCAAAGGCTCCGAATGTGTTTCGGAAGCTCCCGGATGTGTATTGGGAAGTCCAGAATGTGTATTGGCAGGTTCGGGAGGCATTCCTGAGGGCTCCGGAGAGGTTTCGGAGGCTCCCGGAGGAGTGAGTCATCCTGCTGGTATTGACGGATGGTTATACCGAAGAGGATACTCACTAGGAGGAAAGGAAGAGCCGCCATGCCGACCGTCAAGACCGCGATTTCACTCCCGGAGCCTCTCTTCCAGCGGGCGGAGGCGGTTGCGCACGAGCTTCAGATCTCTCGCAGCCAACTCGTCGCCACGGCGATCGCCGACTTCCTCAAACAGTACGAGAGAAAGGCGTTGGTCGAGGCCATCAACCAGGCCTTCGAGGAGGAGCCGCCGACCTCGGAAGAGAGGGAGCTGTTGCAAGGCATCCGTGCCACGCAGAGAAAGCGGCTGGAGACCGAGGGGTGATCCGGCAGGGCGACGTCTACTGGTACGACTTCGGGGAACCCTCAGGGTCGGGTCCGGGGTTCCGCCGCCCCTGCGTGGTGGTGCAGAACGACACCTTCAATGAAAGCCGGATGAACACGGTCGTGGTCTGCGCCCTGACCACCAACCTCCGCCGCGCCCGGGTTCCTGGCAACGTTCTCCTGGAAGAGGGAGAAGCGGACCTGGCCGAGCGGAGCGTCCTCAACGTCTCTCAGCTCTTCACTGTGGACAAGGAGGATCTCCTGGACAAGATCGGGACTCTCTCTCCGGAGCGCGTGCAGCAGGCCTTCGAGGGGATCTACCAGCTCTTGAAGCCCGAGGGGTATCCGCTCTGACCTGTCGGATTCTCGCGGCCACTTCCATTTCGACTCTCTGCGCCGATGAACCAGGAAGCCACATTCAGGACCGTTCTTGCCGTTGGCTTTCTCGCCGTTCTTGCGCTTACCCTCTATCACCGCCTTCGATCCTGGGCTTCGAAGGAAAAGCTCGATCGACGGCAGGAAGGCCTGTTCATCCTCGCGACGTTGCGTCCCGTGGGTCTTCTGCTCTGGCTGGGCGTCCTCGCTTACTTGGTCCATCCCGCCTGGATGACCTGGTCCTCGGTGCCCCTCCCCGCTGGGTTGCGGTGGGCGGGAGTGGGCCTGGCCGCGGTTGGCCTTGGGCTGCTCGCCTGGACCCTCCGGAGCCTCGGCACGAACCTGACCGATACGGTGGTCACCAAGCGTGCGCACACCCTGGTCACCCACGGGCCGTATCGCTGGATACGGCATCCGTTCTACGACGTCATGGCGTTGCTGATCCTGGCGATCGCCCTGATCGCGGCGAACTGGTTCATCCTGGTCACCGGCGCGGTCGTCTTCGTTCTGTTGGCCGTGCGGTCCCGGACCGAAGAAGCGAACCTCTTGGCGCGCTTTGGTGAGCCGTATCGCGCGTACCGGCAGAGCACGGGACGCTTTGTGCCGAGGCTACGGAAGGTCTATTGATGCGGGTCGCTGCAATTTACGATATCCACGGAAACCTCCCCGCCCTGGAGGCTGTGCTCCAAGAGATCCGGCAAGCCGAGGTAGACCATGTGGTGGTCGGGGGCGACGTGTTTCCGGGCCCGATGCCGCTTGAAACCCTCACGCGCCTGCTGGACCTCGACATTCCAGTCCGGTTCATCCAGGGCAATGGCGACCGCGTGGTGCTGGCGGAGCGGGCCGGCGCGGAGATCAGCGAGGTCCCGGAACCGTTTCGCGAGGACATCCGCTGGGTGGCGCAGCAGCTGGACCCTGAACAGGAGCGGGTGGTCGCGAGCTGGCCGAAGATGCTCCGGGTCGAGATTGGCGGGCTGGGCGAGGTGTTGTTCTGCCACGCTACGCCGCGCAACGACACGGACATCTTCACCCGGCTCACGCCCGAAGACCGGCTGTTGTCGATCTTTGAGGGACTCGACGTACCGCTGGCCGTCTGCGGTCACACCCACATGCAGTTTGACCGAATGATCGGTAGGGTTCGCGTGGTGAATGCCGGGAGTGTGGGAATGCCGTTTGGGGAACCCGGTGCCGATTGGCTCTTACTGGGCCCCGACGTAGAGTTGCGGCATACTCCCTACGATCTCCCGAAGGCGGCGGAGCGCATTCGGGCCACGAAATATCCGCATGCTGAGGATTTCGCCGCCAAGAACGTCCTAGAACCCCCGGCGGAGCGAGAGACACTGGAAGCCTTCGCCAAGGTTTCGTTGGGGTGAAAGGGCGCGATTGCCTCGCCGTTGGCCGGAGGTGGTAGAGACGCGCCCAGGTCCTGAACGATATCGACTCGTAGTCCACGGGGACCGCGGGCCGTCTCAGCCGGGGCTACGCCCCCGGCCCGTCTGCCTACCAGGGACCTCCAAGAGAGGGGATGCCGCGTGTAGGGGGCGCCAACCCTATCCGGAGACGTCCCGCGGTCTCCGTGGCCTGCGCAGGATATCGTTCAGGACCTGGGACGTCTCTACTGCCTTCGTCGAATCGGATTTCCGCTGGTCTGGCGAAGAATTTTTATCAGTCCGTCTATCCATATAGATGCCTGCCACTCGACCGCCGCCAGTCAGAGGAGGTTCTTATGCCCAATCGCCTTTCCGCTCAAGCAGCACAACTCAGGATGTTCTGGCCGATGCTCTTCGTGGCTATCTTGACCGTCTTGTTCTTCACTGGTGGTTGGGCGTTGGACTACTTTGCCAGTGAGCATGGCATAAAGTACCTTACCCAACACCCTGAAATCTCAGAGGCTCGTTTTCAGGAGTACTTGAAGTTTCAAGTCGCGAGAATCCAGCAGGTCCATGAAGCGGCAAAACCCCTATATGACATTGCCAAGGTCTCACTTGGCGCGCTCATCGGCTGTCTTAGCCAACTCATGTTGGGCAGCGCCAAGCAAATCGACGCACGCCGGCAGCCGCAGGTCGAAGACGCAGCCTAAGACTACAGCCGCACCCGAGCTCTCAAGCATGCCCGGTGGCCGGGCAACCCGGCCACCGGGGCGTAGGGTTCCACTCTCCCTCTACGGCTTGTCGTACGCCGGCGGCAGCGGCCCGCCCAGGTTCTTGTAGCGGTCGCGGAGCTCGGTCTGCCGACTCTTCATCGGCATCTCCACCCCATGAATGAAGACCTGGACGGCGCCGGTTGTCAGCTCCAGGGGGTCGCCGTCCCAGATCACCAGGTCGGCCTCCTTGCCCGGCTCCAGGCTGCCCAGGCGGTTCTCCAAGTGCCAGATGCGGGCCGGGTTCACGGTCATCGCCTTCAGCGCCTCGTCCCAGGGGAGGCCGTAGGCGACGGCGTTGCCGGCTCCCTGGCGGAGGTTCCGCGCGTTGTGCGAATCGCCGGTCATGAAGGCGAGGGTGACCCCCGCACGGTGCAAACGGGCGGCGTTCTCCAGGGTCGCCCCCAGCTTCTCGAAGTTGGAGGGCAGGTCCTGCATGGGGTTGAGGAGCACCGGCACCTTGGCGGCGGCGATCTGATCCGCCACCATCCAGCCCTCCTCGGCACCGGAGAGGATCAACTTCAACCGCCGCTCCTTGGCGAGACGGAGGGCGGCTTCGACGTCGCTCGCCCGCTCGACCGCGACGACGAGGGGAAGCTCGCCCCGGGCGACCGGGACCAGCGCCTCCAGGTCGAGGTGCGAGAGGGAATAGGGGCGGCGCTCGGCGCGCTCCCAGGCCGCCTTGTGGGCGGCGTAGTCGAGGGCGTCGTCGAGCGCCGAACGGAGGAGGAGCATCGCGCCGGCCCGCGAGCCGCCGGCGCGGCGGGCCCCGTCTTCGCCCAAAACCGCGAACATCGCGACGGGGGAGCGGACGAGGAGGTCCGGCCCTCCACCCAAGTGAATGACGGCGCCCCGGCCGGCGAGCAGGCTCTTGCCCGGGGTCGGTGCCACCACCGCCCCGGTCAACCCCTCGATCCGGTTGACCGGGATGAGGATCGAGCGCGGGTTCAAGGCGTCGGCGACGTCGAAGGCGGCGGTGATGTGGTCGTTCTGCTCGGTGCCGTCGCGGGTGCCGGCGACCGCGTTGACCTCGACGAGGCCGATCTGGGTGAGCGAGTCGAAGAGGCCGGGGGTCACCACCTTGCCCCGGGCGTCGATGGTCCGCGCCCCGGCCGGGATGGCGATCCCCTTGCCCACGGCGCGGATGCGGCCGTTCTCGACCACCACCGTGGCGTCGTCGAGCGTGCCGGCGCGCCCCAGCGTGTACACCTTGGCGCCGGTGATCGCCACCACACCGCTGGAGGCGGTCGCCGCCGACACCGGACCGGCGGCGGTCAGGCCGGCAAGGCCGGCGACACCGGCAATACTGGCGACACTGGCGAGGAGCGAAAGACCGGCCCACAGGTTCCGTGGGGCGCTCATCGCACACCCCCTGCCGCGTCCGTCATGCCGAGCGAGAAGTCCATCTCGGGCTGGCGTTTGGGATCGTTGCGGTCGAAGAGCAGGGCACCGTCGACGTAGACCTTCTCCGTCCGGCTGTAGACGCTGAACGGATCGCCGCTCCACAACACCACGTCGGCCATCTTGCCCGGTTCGAGCGACCCGGTCTGCTGATCGATCCCCATCGCCTTGGCCGGATTGATCGTGATCCAGCGGATCGCCTGCTCGCGGGTGATCGGGATGCCGGCCCGGTTGCCCGCCGCCATCGCCTTCGCCGCCTCCTGGTTCAGCCGCTGGATGCCGTCGGCCGAGTCGGAGTGGACGATGGCGCAGGCGCCGGCCTTCTCGACCAGGGCGATGTTCTCGCGGATGCCGTCCAGGGCTTCCATCTTGAACCCCCACCAGTCGGCCCACATCGCCGAGCAGATGCCCTCCTTGGCCAGGAGGTCGGCGATCTTGTAGGACTCGACGGCGTGGTGGAAGGCGGCGATCTTGTAGCCGAATTCCTTGGCGACGTCGATCATCTGCGCCATCTCGTCGGCCCGATAGCAATGGTTCTGCACCCGGATCTCGCCGTTTAAAACCCCCACCAGGGTCTCCATCTCGATGTCGCGCGACGGCGGCTCCGCCTTCTCTCCGTGCTTCACCTTGTCCCGGTAGTAGTCCCATTTCTTCTTGTAGTCGACGGCCTTGGCCCAGGCCTCGCGGTCGCCGGCGATGTTGCCCATGCGGGTCGAGGGGGGCCGCCCCTTGGCGCCGTAGACCCGCTTGGGATTCTCGCCACAGGCCATCTTCAGACCATAGGGGGCGCCCGGGAACTTCATCGCCTGCGCCGTGCGCGCCGGGACGTTCTTGACCGTGACGCTCCGGCCGCCGATCAGGTTGGCCGAGCCAGGGAGGATCTCCATGCTGGTCACCCCGCCGGCCAGGGCGAGGGGGAACTGCGGGTCCTGCGGCCAGACCGAGTGCTCGGCCCAGACGTCCGCGGTCACCGGGTCGGTCGCCTCGTTGCCGTCCTCCAGGCCCTCGACCTCGGGCGAGGCGTAAACCCCCAGGTGCGAGTGGATGTCGATGATCCCCGGCGTCACCCACTTGCCGGTGGCGTCGACCACCACCGCCCCGGCCGGGGCGGCGACCTCCCGGCCCACGGCGGCGAT
>DASQPA010000366.1:0-2042 GCA_035644215.1 Thermoanaerobaculia bacterium | reverse complement strand
CGGGTCGAGCGGCAGGTAGGCGCCGCCGGCCGCGAGGATGCCGAAGAGGCCGACGATCAATTCCAAGCTGCGCGGGCAGCAGAGCCCGACGACGGTCTCCGGTCCCACCCCGAGCTGCCGCAGACGGCCGGCGAGCGCGGTCGCCCGGCGGGCGAGCTCGGCATAGGTCAACGCCGCCGTTCCCATCGCCACCGCCACCGCCTCCGGCGTCCGCGCCGCCTGGGCCGCGAACATTTGGGGGACCGTGCAGGCCACACCGTCTACATCCTCCCCGCTCCACTCGACGATGGCCTGGTGACGCTCGGCTTCGGTGAGCGGCGACAGCTCGGCGAGCGGTCGGTCCGGCGCGCCGGCCGTCCTCGCCAGCAGGCCGGTGAAGTGGCGGACCATCCGCTCGGCTGTCGTCGGCAGGAACAAGTCGGCGTTGTACTGAATCCAGCCGGTGAGCGCCCCCTCCGTCTCCCAGAGCGCCAGGGTCAGGTCGAAGTTCGCCCTGCCGCCTTCATAGAGGTCGACCGGGGCGATGGCGAGGCCGGGCAGCTCGATCGTCGGCACGGAGAAGTTCTGGAAGCCGAAGTGAGTCTGAAGAAGCGGCGTGCGCGACAGGTCGCGCTCGACGTCCAGCGCCTCGAGCAGGGTCTCGAAGGGAAGGTCCTGGTGCTCGTAGGCCCAGAGGGTGGTCTCCCGCGTCCGGGCGAGGAGAGCGCGGAGGCTCGGCTCTCCCGTCAGATCGGCGCGGAGCACCAGGGTGTTGACGAAGAAGCCGAGTAAGGGCTCGACCGCCGCCCACCGCCGGTTGGCTACGAAGGTGCCGACCAGGAGGTCGTCCTGGCGGGTGTAGCGCTGCAGGAGGGCGCTCCAGCCGGCGAGGAGCGTCATGAACAGGGTCGCGCCCTCGGCGAGGCCGAGGGCGCGGAGACGCTCGGCCAGCGCCGGCTCCAACCGCACCGGGACGAAGGCGCCGCGGTAGCTCTGGACCGGCGGACGCGGCCGGTCGGTGGGCAGGTCGAGCACCCGGGCCGCCCCGGCGAGCCGGGCGCGCCAGGCGTCGGCCTGCGCCTGCGCCTCCTCCCCGGCGAGCCACTCCTGCTGCCAGGCGGCGAAGTCCACGTACTGGATTTCAAGCGCGGGGAGCGGCGAGGGGAGGCCGGCGCGGAAGGCCGCGTAGAGCGCCGCGAGCTCGCGGGTGAAGACGCCGAAGGACCAACCGTCGAAGACGATGTGGTGCAGGGTGAGGAGGAGGAGATGCTCCTCCAGCGCGAGCCGCAGGAGAGCCGTGTGGAGGAGCGGTCCGCGCATCAGATCGAAAGGACGCTCGCCCTCCGCCTGTACCAGCCGGCGGGTCTCGGCCTGCCGTTCGCGAGCGGGGAGGGCGCCCAAGTCGACTTCGGGGAGCGGCAGCGACCGCGCCTCGCCGACGACCGCCACCGGCCGGCCGCGAACAGCGGGAAAAGTGGTGCGGAGCGACTCCTGCCGGCGGACGATCTCGTCGAGGCTCCGCGACAGGGGGGCGTGCTGCAGCGGACCGGCGAGGCAGAGGGTGAGCGGCAGGTTGTAGACCGTCGCCTGCGGCTCCAGTTGGACGAGGAACCACTGTCGCAGCTGCGAGGAGGAGAGGGGGAGACCGCCGTCGCGTGCCACCCGTTGGATCGGAGAGGCCGGGGCGTCGCTACCGGGGCTCTCGGTCACCCCGGCGGTCAACTCGGCGGCCAGCTCGGCGATCGTCGGGCTGGCGAAGAGAGTCTGGAGCGGCAGCGTAACGCCCAGGGTGGCACGGAGCCGCGACAGCACGCGGAGGGCGAGGAGCGAGTGCCCACCGAGGTGGAAGAAGTTGTCGTGGATGCCGATCCGATCGAGCCCCAGCACCTCTTCCCAGATCCCGGCGAGCGCCGCCTCAACCGGCGTACGCGGCGCGACCGCCGCCCCACCACCGGCTGTCGGTACTTCCTCCGGAGCCGGCAGCGCCCGGCGGTCCACCTTGCCGTTGGACGAGAGCGGCAGGGCCGCGAGGGCCACGAAGGCCGATGGCACCAGGGGCTCCG